>NC_022524.1:4317500-4617500 GCF_000473245.1 Bacillus infantis NRRL B-14911 | reverse complement strand
GCCGTCCTGCCGCTGCTGCTCTCAGACTGCCTGCTCGGGATCGCCGGAACAGAAGGGCTTGTTTACCATCCGATCCATCACGTATTTGAACAGGAAATCAGGCTTAAAGAAGGAGAATTCCTCTTTTCCATACTGGTTGAAAAAAAGTACAGGGATCTGCCGTACGTGAGCATCAAAAGGAGAAAACAGTGGGACACAGGCTACCCGCTCGTAACGGCAGCCGCACTTCTGAAGGAAGGAGAAATCCGGATGGCCTTCAGCGGCGTCTGTCCTTTCCCGTTCCGTTCCCGGGAAGTGGAAATGATACTGAATGACAGGGCGCTGACAGCCGCCGAACGGGCTGAAAGAGCTCTCGCCTATCTGCCGCAGCCCGTCCTGGATGATGTAGAGGGGTCGAAAGAGTACAGATTATTTGTATTAAGGAACACCATAACCGATTGCATTCAACAGTTAGAGGGTGAGAGGCAATGACCAGCTCTAAGCGGCTGATGCTTATTGTGAACGGAGAGGAAATGGAGCTGACCGCGAGGCCTGCAGACACTCTATTATATGTGCTGCGGGTGCGCCTGGGCCTGACTGGTTCAAAGCCGGGCTGCCTGAACGGCGACTGCGGGGCATGCACCATACTGGCTGATGATATCCCGATCAAATCCTGCCTGATGCTGGCGGTTGAAGGAGAGGGTAAAAGAATCCAGACAATTGAGGGGCTGAAGAATGCCCCGATCCAGAAAGCATTCGTCGAACACTTCGCATTCCAATGCGGCTATTGCACATCAGGCTTCATCATGAATGCCCACGCCCTCGCCCGGACAGACCTGCATGCAGACGAAGAAACCATAACAGAATGGCTCCAATCCAATATCTGCAGATGCACCGGATACAAAGAAATCCAGCAGGCCATCCACTCGGTGCTGCGGCAGGGAGCCAAGGGGACAGACCCCCTGGCTCAGCCGAAAGAGGGACGGTAAGCCCGTCCCTCTCTTTGCTATATTTCCACCTCGGTACCTGCTCCGAGTTCGAGTGCTTTCTGATAGACAGCACTGGCAATGGCCAGGTCGAAATAGGCTGTGCCAACCGATTTGAAAAAGGTGATTTCCTGATCATTTTCCCTGCCGGAAATCAGCCCTGCTGCGAGCTCCCCGAGTTCACCGTGCAGCTGATCAAAGCTCCAGGTCCCTGAATTTGCCGGAATGATCAAATCGCCAGCCTCTTCTTTTACGCCCTCAATCGTATCAGCTACAATTTTAGAGCATTTCAGCAGCGTCTCCTCGCCGACTTCCTGCATATGAGGCTGATAAGAGCCGACACCGTTGATATGGGTGCCAGGATTAAGAGCTTTCCCTGAAAAAACAGGAGTGGAAGAGCGGGTGGCGCAGATAATGATATCCGCTTCGGCAGCGGCACTGTCAGCATCGCCGGAGATTGTGATTGTCCCGTCAAAGTCCGGGCAGAGATCTTTAATTTTCCCGGCAAACCGATGGGCCTTATCTGTCGTGCGGTTATAAAGGATAACACTGGAAATCTCCCTGACTTCAAGGACGGCCTGCAGCTGTTCCTCTGCCATTGCCCCGCAGCCGATGACAGCAACAGTCCGGGCATCCTCCCGCGCCAGATGCGCAGTTGCCACCCCGCTGATCGCCCCGGTCCGCAGGCTTGTCAGATAGGAGGCGTTCAAAAGGGCAAGGTGATCGCCATTCCTGGCATCACTTAATAAAATCACCCCCTGGGTCGTTTTCTTGCCGATGGAAGGGTTGTGCGGGAAAATGGTAACAGCCTTGACAACGGATTTTCCAGCCGATGGCATGGCGCACGGCATATAAAGGGCAGATGCTTCATGCTCGGGGATATCGAGGACTGTCCGGTGCGGATTGAGGATTTCAGCTTCTGTTTGCCGGATCAGGCCTTCCCTCATATCCTGGAGGGCATTTTTCATAGAATAAAAGGATCGTATGTCTTTTTCGGATAAAATAAGCATTCATAATTCCTCTCTTTCTGAAAAAAAGGAACTGCCGCAGCAATTCCTTTTTCATTTTTTAAAGCGTAGCGTTTGTCTTTGGGGTTTCTGAGATCACTGTGCTGGTGTCCAAGTCCTGGTTGTTCCGGTCCTTGATGCTTGCCACGGCAACCAGAGAGATGGCAGCAGTCAGCATAATATAAAGGGCAACCGGGACATAGGAGTTGTCATATGCCTGGAGCAGGGCGGTCGCAATCAGCGGCGCGGTTCCCCCGGCAAGGGCAGCCCCGATCTGGTAGCCCAGGGAAATGCCGGTATAGCGGACATTCGATTTAAAAATCTCAGAGAACATAGTCCCGAGCACAGCCGTTATAGGGGCCCAAATGATACCGAGGCCGAGGACTGTCGCAACGATCAGCATCAGGGAAGATCCCTGCTGAAGCATCCAGAAATAAGGGAAAGCATAGAGCATCATTAAGATTGTGCCTCCGACATACAGCTTCTTTCGGCCAATCTTATCAGAAAGGCCGCCCATGATCGGAATCAGGATGGTTGTGACAATCGTGGCAATGGTGACCGCGTTGAGCGTCACTGTCCTCGAAAAGCCGAGCTGGGTGGTCGCATAGGAAACAATGAAGGTTGAAAAAATATAAAAGGGTGCGGTTTCGACTACCTTGGCGCCAACCGCAATCAGCACTTCCTTCCAATGGGTGCGCATTGTTTCGACGAACGGAACCTTTGCGATTTCACCCTTTTCCTGGGCTTTCTTAAAAGAAGGTGTCTCATCGATCCCTTTGCGGATCCACAGCCCGAAAATAACGAGCAGGGCGCTAAGGATGAAAGGGACGCGCCAGCCCCATGACATGAAGGCCGCTTCCGGGAGCAGCGACATGATGGATAATGCCAGTGTGCCGAGCAGCATTCCGATCGTCACGCCCATCTGCGGGACGCTGCCGAACAGGCCGCGCTTCTCTTTAGGCGCATACTCCACTGCAAGCAGGAGCGCTCCGCCCCACTCGCCGCCAAGCCCGATGCCCTGGATCAGGCGAAGGATAATCAAAAGGATTGGCGCTGCCACCCCGATGGAAGCATAAGTAGGCAAAAGCCCCATTAAAACGGTTGATCCCCCCATCAGCGACAATGTCAGGACAAGCGTTTTCTTCCTGCCGATCCTGTCGCCGATATGGGCAAAAATCACACCGCCCAGCGGACGAATGAAGAATGCCAGCGCAAATGAAGCATACGCCAGCAGCAGGCCGACCGCCGGATCTTCACTGTGGAAGATCACCTGATTAAAAACAAGCGCCGCCACCGTCCCGTACAGGAAATAATCAAACCACTCAATCGAACTGCCTATCAAACTTGCAATCAATACCTTATTCGCCACTTTCTTATCCACGGGCATCTCTCCTTCTAAATGGATTTTCACTTCAAGCACTTCCCCTGAATCCGGCCCTGCAATATGTATAGGGAAAAAAGGACAAAAACCAGCCATGGCAAAATGCTATACAGACTAGGATATAATCTAAGCCTCCCGGAAACAAGAGCCAAAGATAATTAATTATAAATTTTCTGAAAAGTTATCATCAAGGCCGATGACTCAGATATCAGCAATACAGACCCTGACTGCCATAACTGAACTGTTTTTGTGAGATAATAAAAGCAAAGATACAGTGCGAAAACCAACAAGAGGGAAGAGTGAAAATGGAGAAATCAGAGAAGATCTTTTTCGATTATGCCAGTGACCGTGATTTGAGCCAGTCGGAGATGGACATCCTTTCCTTTCTGATAAAAAGGAAATTTGAGGACAAGCCTTTGAGCATCCGAAACGCGGCTGATGAACTGTATGTTTCAACCACCTCCATCATGAGGCTCTGCAAGAAGCTTGGCTTCAGCGGCTATAGCGAGTTTATTTTTAATTTAGGGCTTAAGATCAAGAATGCGCATGATTCCGACCACGGGTCGGTTGTTGAGATCCATTCGCCCCTGGAGGAATCAAGGCAGGAATTCGTCCGCAATTTTAATTCCAGCTTTGAAGCTCTTGATGAGAACAGCATCCAGGCATTCCTGGCTGAAATAGAGAAAAGCAGCAAGATTTATTTTTATGGGGCGGGCTTTTCTACCCTGTTTTCCAATTATCTTTCAAAAAAGCTGGAGCTGTTTGGCTATTATGTATCCAATGCCTCCACAAGCGACAGCCGGGCCATCTTTTTCAACAATATCCAAAAGTATGACGTCATGATTGTCTTTTCCCGTTCAGGCGAGACTGGCAAGGTCATAGAAAAAATGAAGATTGCCAAGGATAAAGGAATCAGGACCGTCCTTTTTACAGGCAACAGCCGCAGCACAACTGCCAATCTTGCAGATATCGTCTTTTCCGTCCTTGACCCGACGATCGAATCCCAGCAGGAGTTTCAGGTAACCTCCTATGAATCCAATATGTTCATGATGATTGATATTATCCTCATTCTGGCGATTAAAAAGGGAATCATCAAGGAGTATTGAGGAAAAGCGAAGCAGGGGGCACCGAATGAACTGCAAATGCTGATAGATTCTTTTACAGGGAAGTCCACATTGGAATACGAGATAATATGCCAATTTCAAGTATCGTAAAGACCGCGCCTGATAAGAAACGGACTTCCCTATTTCCCCTTACAAGACCAGGCCTTCACCCCGAACATCCCCTGAACGCAACATGTAACATGTTACGTTTTTTGTTCACATAGTACAGAATCCTGAGAAAGCCTTTTCATAAATTTGGCCCATGCTTATACTTTGAATTGTAAACGACAGCTTTTGATCGATGGAAAGGAAGTTGCATATGAAAAAGGTTGTAAATGGTCTTCAGCTTTTTGGTAAATCCATGTTTGCTCCTATTTTAATACTGCCAATCATTGGCCTATATATTGCGTTCGGGAACGTGTTTGGAAACGGAAATCTCGCACAATATATTCCGTTCCTCGACCACCCGGTGATCCAGAACATCGGAAAGTTCATTTCTTCTTCCGCTGTTTCGATCCTGCAGAACCTGGCGCTGATTTTTGCGGTCGGGATTCCAATCGGGCTGGCAAAAAAGGATAAAGGCTATGCGGCCTTAACCGGTCTTGTCACTTTCGTTATATTCATCAACGCTATGAATCAGGTGCTGAAGCTATCTGACCGCCTGGTGCCGGCTGAGGAAATGCAAATGGCCGGACAAGGGATGGTGCTGAACGTTCAGGTGCTGGAGATGGGGGTATTCTCAGGAATCCTCATCGGAGCCCTGGTTGGTGTCCTGCATAATAAATATTCCAGCACAGAATTCAAGGGTGTGATGTCCATCTATTCCGGACACCGCTTTGTGGCCATACTGGCCATCCCGACTGCGATGCTCCTTGGTGCCTTTGCAGCAGAATTCTGGCCGATTGTCCAGAATGGAATCACCAATTTGGCCAACGGCATCAAGAGCATGGGGGCATTCGGCTTCCTGATCTACGGCTTCCTGGAAAGGATTCTAATCCCGACTGGACTCCACCACCTCGTCTACACTCCATTCCTGTATACAGAGCTTGGCGGCACACAGTCAATTGCCGGGGAAATTGTCCATGGTGCAAGGAATATCTACTTTGCTGAAATGGCTGATTCATCTGTAAAGGTGCTTAGCGATACCGTTAACTGGGATGCCCGCGGCTTGAGCAAAATGTTCGGCCTGATGGGGGCTGCCCTGGCCATGTACATGGCTGCCGACAAGAAGAAGAGAGCGGTTGCGAAGGCAATCCTTGTGCCGGCTGCATTCACTTCCTTCCTTTTGGGTGTTACCGAACCGATTGAATTTGCATTCTTATTTACGGCTCCGATCCTGTTTGCCATCCATGCCGTCCTGGCTGGAGTAGGGATCATGCTCTTGCATATATTTGATGTCCATGCAATCGGTGCCAATGGCGTTATTGACTTCCTGCTTTACAACCTGCCTCTTGGCACAGAAAAATCCAACTGGCCGATGTTTATCCTGGTCGGACTGATCATGTTCGCTGCTTACTTTGTCATCTTCCGCTTCCTGATTGTAAAGCTGGATCTGAAGACACCGGGACGCGAGGAAGACACTGCAGCAGAAGGACAGCCTGTGCAGGCTAAAAGAGAAGCAGCAGCTGGAAATGCATCTGCGATGGGTGAAACGATCATCGCGGCTTTGGGCGGCACAGAAAATATTGAAAATGTTGATAACTGCTATACACGTCTAAGACTTGTCCTGAAGGACCCCGGCAAGGTGGATGAAGGCCTGCTGAAGGAAACAGGTTCAAAAGGTGTCATAAAGTCAGGGAATAACGTTCAGGTTGTGTACGGATTAAATGTAAAAACGGTCCGAGAATCTGTTGATCAAAACTTAGGGGGAATTTAACCATGACTACTTATAAATTGGCTATTGCAGGCGGAGGAAGCACGTATACACCGGGAATTGTCAGAAGCCTGATGGATCGCTTGGAAGATCTGCCATTGTCGGAAATTCGCTTCTATGATATTGATGGAGAGAGGCAATCAAAGGTTGTTGTGGCAGCCAAAGCGGTTATTGCTGAATATACAGATCAAATTAAGGTGATTGATACAACCGATCCGGAAACAGCCTTTGAAGATGCAGACTTTGTTTTTGCCCAAATGAGGGTCGGCAAATATGCAATGAGGGAGCTGGACGAAAAAATTCCATTATCCCATAACGTTGTTGGCCAGGAAACATGCGGGCCAGGCGGACTGGCATATGGCTTAAGGACAATTTTCCCGATGGTCGAACTCATTGATTATGTTGAAAAATACGCAAAAGATTCATGCTGGATTGTCAACTACTCCAACCCTGCTTCCATCGTTGCTGAGGGAGTGCGCAAGCTGCGCCCGAATGCAAAGGTCGTCAATATTTGCGATATGCCTGTTGCAACCATGCGCAATATGGCAGGGATCCTTGGAGTCGGCAGGGAAGACTTGAATGTGGATTATTTTGGGCTCAATCATTTCGGGTGGTTCACGAAGGTAGAAGTTGACGGTGTTGACCGTCTGCCGGAGCTTCGCGAGCATGTCAGCAAGTACGGACTGCTGACTGAGGACATCTCCAAGATTGACTACCGACATGCTGATTCATCATGGATCAAGACGTTCAAGAATATCAAGCCAATCATGGATATGTTCCCTGATTACCTGCCAAATCCTTATCTGCAGTACTATCTGCTGCCTGACTATATCGTTGAGAACTCCAACAAGGAGCATACACGTGCCAATGAGGTCATGGAAGGCCGGGAAAAATCACTGTTCGAAACAGTGCGCAAGTTTGAGGAAACCGGTGTGCTTGAAGATGCCTTCCACGTTGGCGTACATGGCATCTTTATCGTCGACGTTACCGTTTCAATCGCGAAAAACCTCGCTAATCGCTATCTGGTTATGGTGGAAAACAACGGCACCATCCCAAATCTTCCGGCAGACGCCATGATCGAAGTGCCTGCACTGATCACCAATAAAGGACCGGTCGCTGAATATGTGGGAGAGATCCCATACTTCCACAAAGCGATGATCGAGCAGCAGCTTGCTTCCGAGAAGATCCTGGTAGAAGCCATCACAGAAGGCTCATATGAAAAAGCATTGCAGGCCTTCACTCTGAATAAAACCATCCCATCCGCTTTCGTGGCGAAAAAAGTGCTGGATGACCTTATTGAAGCTAATAAAGAATACTGGCCAACCCTTGAAAAGAAATATAAAGAAGGCGTACTGGCATAAGCACACAGAAAGGCTCCTTCCATGGCGGAAGGAGCCAGTTTTTTGTACCGGGGAGAGTTTCAATGGCCGGGCGGCAAATTGCCTGCCATTTATTCCTTCTCCTCCAAATCCTCAATCAGCTTCTTCATCTCCTCAATTTCCCTGCGCTGCGCTTCAATGATATCCTCAGAGAGCTTCTTGACCCTCGGATCGGAAATGCCGGCGCGTTCACTCGTCAGGATGGCGATGGAGTGGTGGGGGATCATCGCTTTCATCCATGCGGTGTCATCGATGGTAGCCTGGCTGCGGACGAGCCAGAGGGAAACCGCGAATACGAGGGCGCTTCCCGCTAAAATCATATAATTCAGCTGCTTATTTTTGTACATTTTCCACATGAACAGCAGCATGACAATGGCCATGGCCGATCCCATGATCAGCGCCATATACACCCGTGTCTCGCTGTAAAAAATATGATCGAGCTGAAAAACATTCAAATACATAAGTCCGAACATAATGATCGTTGAAACGGCGATCATCAGGCCAAATCTTGCGTAATGCTTCATTGCAAACCCCTCTTTCTCTATAGTTTCTATACTGCTCGTTCCCTTGCTGCACCCGGAACAAACCAGAAATTCTCCAGGCGGCTTATATCGTGGCCGGCACAAAAAGCCGGAAACTGATGTCTCCGGCTTTCCTTTTATTCATTGTCATTCAAATATGGGGACAAGAAACCTGTCCCTTCATCCTGCTCAAGCCTCCGGATCAATCTGCCTGACAATCTCCTCGCAGATCTGATGGGTGATGAGCGAGTCTTCGATGGAGGGATCCGGAGTTTTATTCTGCCGGACCGAGTCGAGGAAATGGCCGATCAGCTGGTAGAAGCCGCGTTTGTAGAGGGTGGGCTCCCAGTCGCCGAATTTGGTCACCTGAATGCTTTTGTCATGATAGTGGACCGTTTCGACAAGGGCATTGACCACAAACTTATCCTGGCCGGTGCTGTACTCGATGATTTCCTCAGTAACCCCTCCATTGCGGTTCATGATGCCGACCGCCGTGCTGCTTTCCCCGATCAGCTGAACGATGAGGTGGTCCAGCTTTCCGCCTGATCCTTTTGACTGGACAGTAACATCCTTGACCGGCTCATCCATGAGGAAGCGCAGTGTGTCAACAACATGGATGAAGTCTTCCACCACGAATCGCCTTACAGCGTCAGGGGAGGAAAAGCGGTTCTTCTGCATCAGAATAAGGTTTGCCCGGCCATGCTCCTTCAGCTCCCTTACCCTTGGAATGAAGCGGCGGTTAAAGCCTGTCATGGCAATTTTGCCTTTTTCTTTTGCCAGACTGACAATCCTTTCGGTTTCTTCCAAGTTCATGGAAACCGGTTTGTCTATGTATACATGGATGTCATGCAAAAGCAGTTTTTGGGCAATTTCAAAATGTGCCTCGGTCGCGGTGCTGACAATGGCTGCCTCAGCCCCTGCAGCAATCAGCTCCTCAACAGTGCCCGCCGTTTCCCTGATTCTGTACTTATCTGCAAGCAGATTGAGCGTCTCCGCATTTCTTGTACAAAGCACAAGTTCAATCTTTTCCTGTTCCGACAATACAGGCAGATATGCCTTTTTAGCAATATCCCCAAGGCCGATGATGCCAATTTTCATATGCTCACTCCGTTCCAAAAATTTTTATACAAATGAAATGATGCTCCCGCCCTTGCCGGCATAGGTGCCCTTCGCCGCGCCCACATATAGTTGACGATGGTACCGGCTCTCAATCCTGGATCTTAAATACTCTGCATCTTTTATATTCCCTGTATGGGAAATAGCGAAGACTGTATTGGAAAAATCGGCCGGACTCTCTCCGATAAGGTCAAAAGGCCATTGGAAAACCGCTTAGTGCCGCGGACCATTTCCAGCATTTCAATACCTTTATGCTGGTTATATGATTTGCCGCTGTCTCCCTGATTATAGCAATTCCGCTAAAAAAGGTATGGGCAGGTGCTTCAGTTTTAAAAAAACAAATATTATGTGATCAACAATAGTGTATATCGCATAGTATGTAGTATACTGTATGACATATAGCAAACAACCCAGAAATACATGAGATCAATGAGGTGAAGCTGATGGATTCATTGCTGAACAGTTTAATGACGGAATTGCGGAGGGGGACATTGACGCTTGCGGTGCTCAGCCAGCTGGATACGCCTCAATACGGCTATTCGCTGGTGCAGAGGCTGGAGGAGGGCGGCATTGCGATCGAGCAGAGCACTCTGTACCCGCTCCTGAGAAGACTGGAAAAGCAGGAGCTTGTCACAAGCAGCTGGGATACGAGCGAAAGCAGGCCGCGGCGCTACTATGTGCTGAGCGATTACGGGACAGAGGTTTACAAAGAGCTGAAAAAAGAGTGGGAGCGGAGCACACAGGACCTTCGCGGCCTGCTGAAAGGAGATGGAAAGGATGAACCTGATTGAGCTTTACATTCAAGAGGTTGCTCGCCGCCTTCCAGAAGGGAAGCGGGAGGATATCGGACTGGAGCTTTGTTCGACAATCGAGGATATGCTTCCGGATGATTATGGAGAAAAAGATGTAAAGGAGGTGCTCGCAAAGCTTGGCAGCCCTGCACGGCTGGCGGCAAATTACATGGACCGGCCAATGCACCTGATCGGCCCGCGGTATTTCGATGTATACGTGCATCTCATCAAGCTGATTCTGCCCATCGCGGCAGTTATCGCATTCCTAGCAAATGCAGCTGTCGAAATCATGGCCCGGAACACCGGGGAATCTGCGCTTGATATTATTCTCGCCGTTTTTGGAACGGGCATTTGGGGGATGCTCGGCGCCGGCATCCAAACGCTATTCTGGCTGACACTGGTGTTTGCCGTCATCGAACGGACTGACAAAGGAAACAATCAGGAGCCTGTAACAGACAGCCTGCAAAAATGGACCCCGGACGACCTGAAAAATGTCCCGCAGATCAGCAGGGAAAAAAGGATTCCGAAGCATGAGCCAATCGCTGGCCTGATCATGACCATTATTTTCGCCGCCCTGTATTTCAATGCCGATAGGATCATCGGACTGTATGAACAAGGCGGCGCCGGATTGGAATTCAGGATACCGGTATTCCAGCAGGACATCCTGAATTCCTATTGGCCAATTGTAATGGCTGCCGTCTTTCTGGAGCTCGTATTGATTTTGTTTAAATGGATGAAGGGACAGTGGACGAAGGGGCTAGCGATCTTGACAGCTGCCTCACAGGCCATATCCTTAGCAGCTTTTATCCTCATCTTCAGCAATTCCGCTGTTTGGAACAAGGACTTTACTGGTTATATGGATGAACTCTTCCATGCTTCGCTCCGCCTTGAACATTGGGTTCTCTGGGGCGGCATTGTCTCTATCATTGTCTTTGGTGCGATAGAGGTGTACCACGCCTTCAGAAAATCCCGGATCCGCTAAAAAAAGAAAAGCCCGCCATAAAAGGCGGGTTTATTGCTGGGCCGGAATGTCGCTCATCAAGGCATGTGTATTTCCTTCAGTATCCTGGAAAAACGCCATCCATGTCTCGGTATCCCCCATTTTGGCGACCATGTGCGGATCGCCTGTGAAGCCTGCTCCTTTTTCAGCAAGCTCCCTGCAGGCTTTGCGGATATCCTCCACCTGGAAATAAAGGACTGAGCTTGGATGGGCAAACTCTTCCTTTTCCGGCAGGCTCAGCATCAGGCGCTGTCCGCCGCATTCAAAGAATGCCATTGTCTCCATGCTGAATAAGAGGGGAAGCCCCAGTACATCCCGGTAAAATGGGACTGCTCTTTCCATATTTTTGACCGGGATGCCGATCTGGCTGATTTTCTGGATTTCCTGCATGTCTATCACTCCTTAACTTTTCTTCTTCTCCAGCATAGTCGAAAAACCAGTCTCATTCTTGTCCAATCTCACCTTTTTCCGGTGCTGGAGGGGGGATAACCCTGTATGCTTCCTGAACATTTTGCTGAAAGAGGAGGGGGTCTGAAAGCCCACTGCAAAGCTGATATCCGTCATATTCCACTCCTCTTTTTCCAGCATATCCTTCGCCTTTCTGATGCGGAACTCTGCCAGATGCTGATGAGGCGTCCTGCCGAAGAGTCCTGTATAAGACCTGAGCAGATGATTAGGCGAAAGGCAGGCGATTCTTGAAAGCTCATCTAATGTAACCGGGCTTGCATAGCAGGCCCTTATATATTCATTGGCTGTCATCAGGCGCTTATAGAGTTCCTCTCGTGTTGAACGCTTCTCGGCACTGATAGCTGAGGCTTCCCTTCTTGCATATGACTGTTCAAGGAGAATCTCCTGCATAAGCGGGTAAAACAGCTCTTCATAGGCAGCCGGATCTTCCGAAAGCAGATGTGCCTCCTGCAATCCCGCAAGCCGGCCGCTCAAACCCGCTCCGGGCTGGTATGTCCTCTCAAAGAATCCCTCATCACAGGCAGGGCGGAAGGGGTCGCTGAGAAGCCTGTCAGGATCAGCTGTGAGCGACTGCAGCACCTCCCCTGCGAACCCGTCCCGGAAAAATACACAAAATGACTCGACCGGGTGTGCCTCCTCAATCGAAAGGGCATAATCCCCTTCATTCAAAAGCAGATAGCGTCCTTCCTCCACAGCATAAGTTCCGGGACCTTTTTTATACCGGGCACGGCCGTTCCGAAAGGTTTTGACCGACAGCTGGCCGCCTCCTTCCCAGTAAAATTCATTGCTCCTGGCTTGGAGCACATAATTTGATGCAGGATGCTTATTCATTCTTCTCACCTGTACGTTTTTCCCAGAATTTGAATAATTCTATTATAGCGCAGACTTCCTCCAGAAGATCTTTTATTCATAGAAATCCTGTCTTGAATTCTGAAAATTATACCACCTTTTGAAAAGAGGCGTTATAATATTCCTATTCGCTAAAGCATGGCTTTGGCTTCGGTCATTGTTCCTATCAATCTACCATTTAAAAAAGAGGGTTGTCTGCCATGAGCAAATGGTCAGTGTTTGCCTATACATCTCTAAGCTTCTTTTTTGTCATCAGCTGTACGATGGCAGTTTTCTATGGATATAAAGTAATTGCCCATCATGTTCCCCAGGAACCCGGCAAGCTTGAGGATTACCGCTATCACTTTGTGCTTGTGCCGGAGGAATTGGATAATGAGTACTGGAGGCTTGTTGAAAAAGGGGCCAGGAAGGCTGCGGAGGAAGCAGGTGTTGTCCTTGAATATGCCGGTCCGAATCAGGCCAGCATTGACGAACATCTGGAAACCATTGAAAAGGCAGCTGCTTCTAAGGTTGATGGCATCATCACACAGGGTCTGAGTGATGAGCAGTTCACGCCCCTCATCAATAAAGTGGTCGGGAAAACCCCTGTTATCACCATTGATACAGATGCAGCCAACAGTGAGCGCGTTGCCTATATCGGCACTGATAATTATTATGCCGGCTATCTGGCCGGAAGGGCGCTTGTGAAAGATCTGAACGGAAAGGCTGAAGTCGCCATCATCACCGGCAATTTCTATGCAAACCACCAGATCCAGCGGGTAAACGGCTTTAAGGCTGCAGTCGGAAGCGAAAAGAACATCCGCATCATTGATGTGGAAGAATCCGAGATCAGCAGAGTAAAGGCGGCAGAAAAGGCGTATCAAATCTTAAAAGAGCATCCGAATGTAACCGCTTTCTACGGAACCAGTGCTCTTGATGCCATCGGGATCGCCCAGGTGGTGGAAATGATGCAGAGGCAGGGGGATATTTACGTCATGGGCTTCGACACGCTTCCTGAAACCCTTGACTATATGAAGAATGGCACCATCCAGGGAACGGTCGTTCAGGAGCCGTTCGAGATGGGCTATAAGTCTGTCAGGATGATGATTGACCTGCTTGAAGGCAGGGAGGTTCCGCCTCTTGTCCATACGGATACAAAGATTCTGAGAAAAGCAGACCTGCCGATCAGCAGCCAGGAACAAATCAGGGAGGTCCACTAATATGCTGTTCCGGATAAGGTCAAAGCTGCTCTTATATTTTATTGTCCTCGTCGCCCTCCTGACTTCTGTCGGCCTGTTTTTCTATAAAGCCAGCGAAAAACTGGTCACCGAATATGACAACAGCTTTGAGAGATTCCTGCTTCTTAATGATATCTCACAGCGTACCGATTTGGTGACCGAGAAGCTGAAGGCCTATATCACAGATAAGGACCATACCTATCTGCTCCAATATGAGCAGGAAAAGACGAAGCTTGTAGATGACCAGAAAAGGCTCTATGAGATTATGGATACCAGCGATATGACGCTCGTTAACTATAAAAACATGATCGACAGCTTTCTGGAGGAAGCAGATGCCTCACTCGAAGCCTTCCAGCGGGATGAAATCAACACCTATTCGGGCCATCTGAATGAGGTGCTCAAGATCGGCGGTTTTCTCCAGGAAAATACGCTTGCCCTGCTAAACAATAAATTGACCGACTACCGCTCCTTCTACAGACAGATGGAGCAGCAGAATCACTATTATAAAATGCTTTCCCTGTCCCTCTTTGCCGCAGCCTTCTTTTTAAGCACGCTGCTGGCCTTCTGGATATCAGGAGGGATCACCAAGCCAATCTCCAAGCTTTCAGAGGCGGCGAGGCAGATTGCAAAAGGGAATCTGGAAGGCGAAGAAATCAAAGTGGCGGCCAAGGATGAACTCAAGCTGCTGACAGATACCTTTAATCAGATGAGGAAAAACCTCAGGACACTGGTCATCGAAATCAAGCAGAAGTCAGAATTGGACAAACTGCTGAAGGAGCTGGAGCTTAGGAGTCTCCAGAATCAGATCAATCCGCATTTTCTGTTCAATACACTGAATACGATATCTAAAATGGCATATCTGGAAGATGCCGAAGAAACCTCGCGCCTCATTGAATCCGTCGCCCTCCTCCGCTACAACCTGGGGGATCTGGACAAAGCTTCGACTCTCCGGGAAGAGGTCAGGGTGGTCAAGGAGTATTTTTATATCCAGCAGACGCGCTTTGGAGACCGCATCCGCTTTGTCACTGACATTGAGGAAGACTGCCTGGACATTGAAATACCGGGACTGACCCTCCAGCCTTTAATTGAAAATGCCTTCATACACGGGGTGGAAGAGTACGAAGAAAATGGCATTATCCGCCTGGACATCATTCGCAAAGGTGAGGAGATTCATGTAGAAGTCAGCGATAACGGCCCCGGGATGGACCCGAAAGCAAAAAGAAGGCTGCTGGCCTATGCAGAGGGGCTGGAAGAGACTGTGCCTAAGGAGCCGCCAAGCGGGCATTCGACAGGCATCGGAGTCAGGAATGTCATGAAGAGGCTGCAGTTGTTTTATCAGAAAAGGAATGTCGTGGAGATCGAATCAGGGCCGGGGAAGGGAACAACTTTCAGGCTGGTGATCCCAGCCATGGCAAAAGGGGGAGAAAAGCTTGCTCAAAGTACTGGTCGTTGATGATGAGGTATTGGAGAGAAAGGCCGTAGCCAAAATGATCCGCAGCTCATTCAATCATGCCGAAGTGGTAGGGGAAGCAGCCAATGGACGGATTGCGATTGAAATGGCAGTAAAGCATGAGCCGGATATTATATTTATGGACATTAAGATGCCGGGCGTGGACGGAATCGAAGCTGTCCGGGAAATCCGGAAAATCAGGCCGGAAACGAGATTCATCATGGTTTCGGCTTTTGATACCTTCGAATATGCCAAGAAGGTGATGCAGCAGGGGGTAAAGCAATATATCCTGAAGCCGAGCTCAAAGGCGGACATTACCGCAGCCTTTGAAAGCGCGGCCGGTGAAATCATGGAAGAGCGCCGGAAAATGGAAGAAGAACGGAGCCTGAAGGAAAACCTTGAAAAAGCGGTGTCCATTGCCCAAAAAGAATGGGTCGCTTCCCTGATGATGAACCAGGTGCAGGATATCACCTTTGAAAGCTGGGGCAGGCTATTGGGCAAGGAGATCCTCTCAGGCTATATCATGCTGTTCAGCTACCAGCCAAAGCCTGGCAGGGAAGCTTCAGAGGACCGGAAAAAAGAGTGGTACAGCTGGCTGAAAGAAACACTCGCCAGCCTGCCTGAGCATCAGCAGGCAATGGTCGGGCCTCTCGTTGAAGATCAGGTCCCTGTATTATTCCTTTGTCAAAAACCGGCTGAAAAACTGCATTTCAAATCCAAGTCCCAAACCGTACTGGATGCCCTCCTTGCCAGATTCTCCAAGAAATTCGGAGAAGCGGAATTAAAAGCAGGAATCGGCCATCCGTACGAGGACGCGCAGGAACTGACTAAATCCTACCACGAAAGCGCTTTGGCCCTTCAAAAGATCAAGCAGCTGCCCGGCCGGTCTTATTTATTCGGGGAAAAGCAGGGGAAAACAGCTGCAGGAAGCCCGCCGCCTGGCTATAACGCAGAAAAAGAGCTGCTGGAAGCAGTGCGCCAGGCGGATGTGAACCATGTCCTGTCCGCCTTTGCCGGCTTTATGGGCAGCCATGCTGAGGAAGCGCAGGAAACGGCAGACATCCGCAGGTCTCTTCAAGAGCTGTTTGTGCTGGTATCAAGAATGCTCTATGAACTCGGCATTGATTACAGGCAGGTGCCCGAGCTCAGCGATTATCATGACAGCGCGGTCCTGTTTGAGCAGGGCAAGAATCATCTCCTCCGCATAGTCCGGCATGTACAGGCATGGCGGAACAGCCATGCCAAAGATATGCTCTATAAAGCAAAGGAATATATCGAAGCCCACTATGCCGAGGCGCTTACCCTTGAGTCGGCAGCTGAATATGTAGACTTGAGCCCGTTCTACTTTTCCAAGCTGTTCAAAGACCGCTTTGGGATGACCTTCATCGATTTCGTCACCGACGTCCGGATCAGGAAGGCAAAGCATTTCCTCAAGGAAGGCTCCCTCAGCCTGAAGGAAATCTGCTACAGCATCGGCTACAAAGATCCCAACTACTTCAGCCGCGTCTTCAAAAAGCACACCGGCCTATCGCCAACCGAATACCGCAAGGAAAGCTGAAGGATCTCCATATGAGGGGTCCTTTTCTGTTGGAAAAAGTGAGTTTAGTACTAGTTCTATTTTTTAAATGGGGCTGGTGATTTCCGTTCCAGGCACTTCGCTTTCCGCGGGCGGCGCTGAGCCTCCTCGTCGTCCCTCCTGCGGGGTCTCAGCTCTGCCGCTGCAATCCCGCAGGAGTCTACGTGCCTTGCACTCCAATCACCAGGTTTTTAAAATTAGTTGGGCAATTACCCTCCTAATTAGGTCATACAAGTAGACTCTTTTCGCATAGATTGTTGCTATCTTGCCATCCTTATAAGATGTGATAAGATACTCTTTCAGAAAACAGTTTCTTCCCCGTCCAGTCATAAAAGAGCAGCCTCTTTTCGCACCTGAATGAGAGAATCATTGAGGTTGAAAAATAAGCGGAGGAATTCCCTCTAATTTCAAAAAAACTTTAATAATAGCTCAAATAGGCGGAGAAATTCCGTCTATTGATTCAAAAAACAGGAAAATGGGCAACTTCGTTCCTCTTAACCGGAATTCCTCCGCTTATTTACACCCATCCATGCCATATTCAGCAGCTTAACCGGAAATTATCCGCTTATTTTAAGGATTGGTGGCTACTCAAATTAGGTTCTGTTTCCAATAAAATGTAAATTTTTAATTGTTATAATTAAAGGCTAATCTTTACGAAAAGAGCCTTCAAGTAAAGAGAGAGTTCTTACCATAACACCTTTTCCTTACAAACTGGAAGGCTCCTTGTATTGTGCCTATTCATACGCCTTTCTTATTTCCAAATAGCACCTTCAACAGAAATATCCTAACCCACGCTCATGAACACGCTTTCACAAAATAATCTAGAAAATCACAATTTAATGCTAGTTATTCCAAATATAAATCTCCTACTCTCCTGCTACTATGTTTGTAAGGGCTTACAAACTAAAACCAAAAGGGGATTGGGAAAATGGCGAAAAAGAAAAAGGGTTTGCTTTTATCACTTACGGTTGCATCAAGCATCATGCTGGCTGCTGGCTGCAGCAGCGATTCAACTGGCGGTTCAGGGGATTCAGGCAAGGCAGACGGCCTTCCGGCTGTCGGCGCAACCATCTACAAATTTGATGATAACTTCATGTCCTATGTACGACGCGCAATGGAGGATTCCGCAAAGGATCAGGCTAACCTGATGCTCAATGACTCCCAGAACGACCAGGCAAAGCAGATCGAGCAAGTCGATACACTGATTGCCAAAGGAGCTAAGTCTCTGGCCATCAACCTGGTTGATCCAAAAGCGGCACAGACCGTTATTGATAAAGCAAAAGCAAAGGACCTGCCGGTTATCTTCTTCAATAAAGAGCCGGATGCAGCGGTCATGAATGGTTATGACAAAGCTTACTATGTCGGGACGACTTCTTCCGAATCAGGTGTAATCCAGGGTGAACTGATTGCCAAGCAGTGGGAAGCGAATGAAGCGGCATGGGATAAAAATGGAGACGGCAAAATCCAATATGTGCTCCTCAAAGGCGAGCCGGGCCACCCGGATGCCGAAGCCCGCACCAAATATGCAATTGACACAGTCAAGGGCATCGGCATTGAAACAGAAGAACTGGCAATGGATACAGGTATGTGGGATGCAACGAAGGCAACCGAAAAAATGGATGCCTGGCTGGCAAAATACAGCGACCAGATTGAATTCGTCATCGCCAACAATGACGGCATGGCACTCGGGGCAATTGCTTCTCTTGAAAAAGCAGGCTATTTCTCCGGAGATAAATTCATGCCTGTCGTAGGCGTCGACGCTATTCCGGAAGCATTGGATATGATCGAAAACGGCAAAATGGTCGGAACAGTCCTGAATGATGCACAGAACCAAGGGAAAGCGACCGTCCAGCTTGCGGTCAACGCTGCAAATGGCAAAGACGTGCTTGACGGAACAGAATGGGAGCTTGACGAAGCCAAAGCCGTCCGCGTTCCTTACGTAGAAGTGACGAAAGATAATATCGACGTCGGCAAGAATGCTTACAAGTAAGAACTGCGCCTCAATTTGATGGCAGCAGAACAATAGATAAAAAGAGTTTTTCCAACAATGGGGGGCTTGCTGTGCGGGTCTCTCATTGTTTTCCAAAAATAAGCCGGCAGTTTGAAACAGCCATAACAGGCAGTGCCGGCACATGCAGAAGGGCAAGCAAGGAGGTGCACTCATGCCGGAAACAAACGGAGCAGTGCTGCTGGAAATGAAAAATCTAACAAAAAGATTCCCCGGGGTCATCGCCCTGAACAACGTCTCCCTTAAGGTAAGGGCAGGGACAGTGCATGCGCTGATGGGGGAAAATGGAGCAGGCAAATCAACTTTGATGAAATGCCTTTTCGGCATCTATTCAATGGACGAGGGACAGATCCTCCTCGAAGGCCGGGAGGTAGCCTTTGCCAGCTCGAAGCAGGCGCTGGAGAGCGGGGTCTCCATGGTCCACCAGGAGCTCAATCAGGTGCGCCAGCAGAATGTCATGGATAATATCTGGCTTGGCCGCTACCCGAAGAAAGGCATCTTCATTGATGAGAAGAAGATGTATGAAGATACGGCAGCCATTTTTAAAAGCCTGGATATCCGGATTGATCCGTCCAGCAAGGTAAGTTCGCTCTCCGTCTCGGAGATGCAGATGGTTGAAATTGCCAAGGCGGTTTCCTATCAGTCCAAAATCATTGTCATGGACGAACCGACCTCTTCACTGACAGAAAAAGAAGTGAATCATTTATTTAAAATCATTAAAAAGCTGCAAAGCGAAAATGTAGCCATCATCTATATATCCCACAAAATGGAGGAAATCCTCCAGATATCCGACGAAGTGACGATCATGCGCGATGGACAGTATATCGCGACAAAGAGCGCCGAGGAGCTGACAACGGATGAAATCATCCGCCTCATGGTCGGACGTGATCTGTCACAGCGCTTCCCGGAAAAGGTGAACAAGCCGGGAGAGGTCATTTTAAAGGTTTCCGGCCTCACAGCAGAAGCAAAGCATTCTTTCTCTGATATCGGCTTCGAACTGAGGAAGGGAGAAATCCTTGGCATCGCCGGGCTGGTCGGATCAAAGCGGACCGAGGTGGTGGAAGCCCTGTTCGGCATGAGGGGCGTGAAGTCAGGAAAGGTTGAGCTTCATGGCAAGGAAGTCCAGAACCATTCACCGCAGCATGCCATCAAGAACGGCTTTGCACTTGTTACAGAGGAAAGAAGATCTACCGGCATCTTCCCGGAATTGAGCATCAGCTTCAACTCTATCATTGCCAATCTGAAGAAATACCGAAAAGGCATCTTTCTTTCGGACGGCAAGGTGGCGGAGGATACGAAATGGGTCATAGATTCTATGAATGTCCGGACACCGTCACAGAAAACTTCCATCGGCTCTTTGTCCGGAGGGAATCAGCAGAAGGTCATCATCGGCCGCTGGCTCCTCACAAGGCCTGAAATCCTGCTGCTGGATGAACCGACGCGGGGAATCGATGTCGGGGCTAAATTTGAAATATACCAGCTGATCAGCGAACTGGCAGCAGAAGGCAAGGGGATCATTTTCATTTCATCCGAAATGCCGGAGCTGCTGGGCGTGAGCGACCGGATCATGGTCATGAGCAACGGGAAGCTGGCTGGGATACTGGATACTGCAGAAGCCTCGCAGGAAGAAATCATGCGGCTCGCTGCGATGTACTAGGAGGAAACACACATGAACAAAGCGGAAAAAAGATTCGATGCAGCCAAGTGGCTCGTCGACAATGTCATATATGTCGTTCTGGTCCTGCTTGTCATCGGGATCATCATCGCGTCACCTGACTTTCTATCAATCACGAACTTTATCAATATCCTGAGCCAGTCTTCATCCAGGATCATCATTGCCCTCGGGGTAGCAGGCATTCTGATTACTGCCGGGACAGACCTGTCAGCGGGAAGGCTTGTCGGCCTCGCCGCTGTTGTGTCAGCATCGATGCTGCAGGCTTCGGATTATGCTTATAAAATGTACCCGAATCTTGCTGAGCTGCCGATCATCGTACCGATTCTGATCGCCATGGCGGTTACAGGCCTGTTCGGGGCACTGAACGGTGTTATTGTTTCCAAGTTCCATGTGCCCCCGTTCATTGCCACCCTTGGCATGATGATTGGCGTATACGGTGTCACTTCGATCTACTTTGACCGCCCGCCATACGGTGCCCAGCCGATCGGCGGACTGAGCCAGAGCTTTACAACATTCGCCCAGCGGGGAATCCCGATCGGCCAGTATGAACTGCCATACCTTGTCATTTATGCGGCTATTGTTTCCATCATCATCTGGGTGATTTGGAACAAGACCCAGCTTGGGAAAAATATGTACGCAATCGGCGGAAATCCTGAGGCAGCAAAGGTTTCAGGCGTCAACGTCGCAAGGAATATCATCCTGATCTACCTGATCGCAGGCCTTCTCTACGGATTCTCCGGCACCCTTGAAGCCGGGCGTGTAGGAAGTGCTACAAATAATACAGGAAATATGTATGAGCTCGATGCCATTGCGGCCTGTGTGGTCGGCGGGGTATCCCTGTCCGGCGGGATCGGCACCGTGCCGGGCGTCATCACCGGCGTACTGATTTTCCAGATCATCAACTACGGACTCGCTTTCCTTGGCGTCAGCCCTTATATCCAGTTCATCGTCAAAGGCGCCATTATTATTGTCGCTGTAGCCTTTGACATGAGAAAGCATGCGAAAAAGAAATAAGCTGCCAAGCTGCGTTTCTCATTTACGCCACCCTGTGCTATACTTGCCAGACATATCCGGCAAAAGGAGCTCAGACCATGAAATTTCTGAAATCGCAAATGAAGCAGCTGGTCAAGCAGAACAAAGAACTGCAGCTGCGTTTAAAAGAGCTCGAAAAAGAGCATATGCTTGAAAAAAACTTCGCTCTAAAAGCCTTGTACCACGCAGAGGTTGCAGACGGGGGAAAATATCAGACTGCCTATCAAGCCTTGGACCTGCCTAAAAAGTAGGTCCTTTTTTTATCTCCACAACTCAGGCTGCGCCCTTGCCAGCAGGAGTTTCTGCCCATATACAGGCCATTTTTCTGTTTAATAAATGTGTTTGCTTCCGTCTGCAGGGGTAAACTTATGCAGGAAGCTAACGAAGAGAAAGGGGAGCTATTATGGATACTATTCCTTTATTTGTCTCAACTGAATGGCTGGCCGAAAGGATGGGAGACCCGAGCCTGAGAATCATTGATGCTACCGCTTTTTTGAAAATCCCGGAAGATAGCGGTGAGGTTGGAGCCTGGTCCGGCAGGGATGAATATAACGGGGGGCATATCCCCGGTGCCGTCTTTGCCGACCTGATGAATGAATTGTCAGATCAGGAAGCAGAGATGCCATTCACAGTTCCTCCAAGGGAACAGTTCTTAGCTCAGATCAGCAGGCTGGGAGTAGGGGACGGCACCTATGCGGTGATCTATGACCAGGGCAATGCATTGGTCGGAAGCCCTGTTGCCGCTGCTTACTGGGCCTCAAGGCTTGCCTGGCAGCTTCGCTATGAGGGCTATGACAATATCGCAGTCCTGGATGGAGGGCTGACCAAGTGGAAGGAAGAGGGCCGCCCAATTTCCACAGAACCCGGGCATTATCCTGCTGCGGTGTTTACAGGAGAGCGAAGGGACGAGCTCATCGCTACGAAAGAGGATGTCAAAAAGGCGATGAATGATGAAAGCATCGTCCTGATCAATAGCCTGTCCCCCGAGGATTTCAGGGGCGAAACGGAGACCTATCCGCGCAAAGGACATATACCCGGGAGTAAGAATGTGTTCTTCGGTGTTCATGCAAATGAAAAAACGAAGGAATTATTCTCTGACAAAGTTCTTAGGGAGACATTTGAAAAAACGGGCGCCCTTGATCCCGGCAAGAAGGTCATCACTTATTGTGGAGGCGGAATAGCGGCCACCTGGAATGCCTTGATACTTAACAAGCTTGGGCAAAAGAATGTCGCTGTTTACGACGGCTCCATGAATGAATGGGCCAGCGATTCAGAATGCCCGCTTGTCACAGGCAGCGAATAAGGAGAAGCCCGATTTTTTTCGGGTTTTTTTTGTTTCCGTAAAATTCCTGTTTGAAAAAATACTTTAACAGGGAAAAGATGTAAAAAACTATACATATATAGTAAAGGGGGAGGCCCATATGAGCCAAATCAAAGTAACTGTCGGGATTCCGGTCTACAACTCTGCCAATCATATCAGCATCTGCCTGGATTCAATCCTGAACCAGTCAATGGAACAGGAGAGCATTGAGATCATCATGGTGAATGACGGGTCGACCGACAGTTCCGGACAAGTGCTGGACAGCTATGCAAGCTCCCATCCGAACATCAATGTCATCCATCAGGAGAATACAGGAGGGCCGGGCGCCCCGCGCAATACAATTATGAAACAAGCCCGGGGAGAGTTTATCTTTTTCGTGGATGCGGATGATTATCTGGGTCCGGAGGCGCTGGAGCGGATGTACAAGATGGGGAATGATAATCATTCTGACATTATTGTAGGAAAATTTACAGGCGTGAATGGGAGATGGGTGGCCAAGTCAATGTTTGCAGCAAACGAGCCGTTCACCAATGTGTATGAATCAAATGTGCTCGAAGCGATCGGCCCTACAAAAATGTTCCGCCGCCGCTTTCTGCTTGAAAATGATATTACCTTCCCGGTAGGAATCTGCACAGCAGAGGACCAGCCATTCATGGTAAAGGCCTATGTCCTGGCACGCGGCATTTCAATCGTAGCGGATTATCCATGCTATTATGTGGTCAATCATAAAGATAAGCAGCATGCGAGCGTCATCCAGGTCCAGCCGAGGGACTATTATAAGACGCTGGAAGAATCGGTGAAGGTCATCCACCGATACGCAGACAATAAAAAGAAACGCAATCTGTTAAAGGCAAAGTACTTAAAGAAAGAGCTGACAACCGGAAGAAGCATCCTGTTTGCCGGCTCTCAAATGAGTCTCGATGAAAAATTCCTGTGGCTCAGTGAACTGAACCGATTTTTAAACAGCTGGGTAGATGATAAAACGGAAAAGCTTCTGCCTCTCAATATGAGGGTCTTCCTTTTCCTTGTGAAGCGGGGCGACCTGGAAAGGCTTAAGGCTTTCTCCGGCCTGGAGGCAGTCCAGGCTTAGGAAAAGGATGCCTAAAACGCAAGCGTTCCGGAGATGACTGGTACTGCACTGCCGCCGATTGTAATCCTGATGCTTTCCCCATCAGAGCTGATGCCCGCCTGAAGCAGGCCGGGCCTGCCTGCTGCATGCCCCTGGCCAATGGCCAGCATGTGGTTTTTTCCCTGTTCAAGAATATTCTCAAGCATTAGATAACCGGCAAGGGCGCCATTCGCGGAGCCTGTGACAGGATCCTCCCTGATGCCCGCAGCAGGGGCAAAATCCCTTGTATAGATGTCATATTCCATGCCCTTTGCATCAAAAGTAAACAAATGGGTCGTGCTGATCCCCAGCCGGCGGTTATGCTCCTCCACCAGATCAAACTGTGGTGATGCCTGATCGATTGCTTCCCTGGTCTTCAAGGGGACAAGCAGATGCCAGTTCCCTGTATACCCCAGCCTGACAGGATAACGCTCGTCAATGTCGGCAGAAGAAACGCCGATCATTTGGCACAGCTCTTCCAGACTGTATTCTATTTCTTTTATTTTCGGTGATATTTGAGTCATCTCTGCAGAAACAAGCTTTTCTCCCTCTGTTTGGAAGATAACCGGCACAATGCCGATATTGGTCTCAAAACGGATTTCCCTGCTGTGCCTGAGCCAATCTAATTCAGACGCCATGATCCACGCTGCGCTCAGGGTCGCATGGCCGCAAAAATCAATCTCGCAGGAAGGTGTAAAATAGCGGACCCTGAAATCGGCATTTTCGCTGCCGGAAGGAGATAGAAAAGCAGTTTCAGACAAATTGAATTCCCGCGCAGCCAGCTGCATCTCTTCTTCCTCAAGGATTGCGGCTTCCGGGACCACGCCAGCAGGATTGCCGCCAAATGCCTGATCAGTAAAGGCATCCACCTGATAAAATTTGATATTTTTCAACAAAAACTCCTCCTTCTTTTCTTATTTTCAAGAAAATTCTTGCAAAAAGATAGGGATTCCGGCCTTTCTTCCCGAATAGGATAGAGATGCCGGCAAATCTATTATACAGAATCACTGCCGAATCTAGTAAAAACAGAGAAGAAGGGGGAAAACTAGAATGCTGACTTTTTCCAAACCGGATGTTGAATATTTTTTCCAGACCTTTGGGATCCAGACATTTGCTGTAAGCCCGGATGAATCGCAGCTGGTGTTCAGCACAAACCTGAACGGGAAATACAATCTATGGGCGATGGATCTGCCAAACCAGTTTCCTTATCCATTAAGCTTCCAGAACCAAAGCTGCCAGGAGATAGAATATGATAAGGAAGGGCGCTTCCTGCTTGCTGTCATCGACTCGGACGGCGACGAAAACGGCCAGGTCTATGCTCTGCCGAGAAATGGCGGCGAATTAAAGCCTATCCGCACACAAGAAAATGCCCGGCATATGGGACTGATCGCCTCTAAGGACGGAAAGACACTTTATTATACGTCCAGCAAGGAAGATGCCACCTTTTTGAAGGCGTACGCCTATAATATGGAGACGGGAGAAGAAAAGGTCTTGCTTCACGGCCGGGGTGCGGCCACCTTCCTGACAGCCAAAAGCCCTGATGAGAAGCGCTTTGTCTTTGGCAGGATGTTCGCGAATACATACTCGCTTGCCTATGCCTGGGATGGCGAGAAGGAGGTTCTGCTGACGCCTGAGGCAGAGCCGCAGCATACAGTCACTGATGCTGTCTTTACTTCGGAAAACGATATCTATCTTGTCACCAACTATAAAGAGGACTTATCTTATTTAGCTAAATTCAGCCTGGAAACAAACGAATTCACAAAAATGCTTTCGCTCGATGGGGAAGACTTTTCAGGGCTGAAATATGATAAAAAGGCCCGCACGCTCTATATCAGCAGCCAAAAAGGAGCAGAGGACCACCTCTACCGCTATGGGCTTGAGGAAGGCAAGGCGGAGCAGCTGGAGCTCCCTGCGAGCACCATCGACGGGCTGTCAGTGGCAGAGTCCGGAAACCTTTACCTGCTCGGCAGGTCTGCAGTCACTCCTCCTAATCTTTATAAATATGCAAAGGGTGAATGGACACAGCTGACCAATAATCTTGTGCCTGGCGTCAGTGAAGAGGAAATGGCTGAACCTGAAATCCTGCACTACCCATCGTACGACGGTCTTGAGATCGAGGCGCTCTTCTTCAGGGCCAAGGAGGGAAACAGCAACGGACATGTCATCCTCTGGCCGCACGGCGGGCCTCAGGCAGCAGAAAGGGCTTCTTTCCGCTCTCTGTTCCAGTTCCTGGTCCACAGGGGCTACAGCATCTTTGCACCTAATTTCAGGGGCTCCTCAGGCTACGGGCTCTCTTATATGAAGATGGTCGAAGGCGATTGGGGCTACGGCCCGCGCCTGGATAATGTTGAAGGGCTAGAATGGCTCATCAAGAACGGCTATGCAGACCGGGAGAAGCTCCTGCTGATGGGGGGAAGCTATGGCGGTTATATGGCACTGCTCCTGCACGGCAGGCATCCTGAGTATTTTAAAGCTGTTGTCGATATCTTCGGCCCGAGCGACCTGTTCAGCTTCATTGAATCGGTTCCTGAGCACTGGAAGCCTGTTATGAACCAATGGGTCGGCGATCCGGTCAAAGACAAGGAAAAGCTGATCGAGTACTCGCCGATCACCTATCTTGATACAATGACAAAGCCAATGCTCGTCATCCAGGGAGCCAAAGACCCCCGTGTTGTCAAAGCAGAATCCGACAAGATCGTAGCTGCGCTTCAGGAGAAGGGGAGGGAAGTCGAATACCTCGTCCTGGATGACGAAGGCCACGGCTTTTCCAAGAAAGACAACGAAATCAAAGTTTACCGGAAAGTGCTGGAGTTTTTTGACGGTTTTATTAATTAAGGGCTGGCCGAAAAGTGCATACTGAATGTGCTTTTCGGCTTTTTTGCTGTTTTCGGGGTTCCTGTAGCCTTGCAAAAAAAACAGGCAAGCCCCCGGCCTGCCCGTTCTTATGCTTCATAGCGTTCAAGTGCTTTACTTTCTTCAAGATTACGGAAGAATTCCTGGATAATCTCCTTGTCAGAATGAGGTATTTTCTCGCCTTTTACAATCTGGGCACCATTGATGCAGCCGCTTGTGAGAAGGATTAAATCATCTTCATCGCTGACAGATAATGCTGCAAGGACGCCGTCTCTTCGCGTCGGCTCCTGCAGGATATTCCCGGCGCGCGGATTGGAGAAGCCTTTCATCACATGGCCGACCACTTCCCAGGGATCGAGGAATCCAGGATGATCGACCGATACGATTACCTGGTCCGCCTGATTCTCGACAGCTTGTGCCATCTGGGGCATTTTCTCTTTATCCCTGATCCCGATTCCGGTAATCATGACAATAAGGCGCTTATGCGGCAGCTTTTTCGCTTCCTTCAGAAGGCTTTTGAGGGCAACAGGCGTGTGCGCGTAGTCAATGATGATCTTCCTCCGGCCGAATTCCTTCAGCACTTCAAAGCGCCCTGACGGATTTTCTACGCGCGGGAGGGCCTCAATGATCTGTCCGATCGTAAAGCCAAGGTGCATGGCCGTACAGATGGCCGAAAGGAGGTTTGCCACATTATAGCTGCCAAACACAGGCGTCCGAACGATATAAGAATCATTCCCAAGCTTCAATTCAAAGCTGGTCCCATCATTTGTCACTCTGATGTTTGAAGCTTTAACATCGGCAGCAGAATCCTTTTTCAGGCTATAGGTGAGAAGGCTGCCCTGGAAGTCCTTGATGATGTCAGCGCCCATCCCTTCGTCATCAAGGTTTACGACGGCCCGCTTCGCCTGACGGAACAGCTTCAGCTTTGCCTGCTTATAATTCTCAAAGGTTTTATGGAATTCAAGATGCTCTGGCGACAGATTCGTATGAATAGCCACATCGAAGTTGATGCCGGCGGTCCGCTGCTGCTCAATGGCAACGGAAGAGACCTCCATGGCGGCGAGCTGGTCTCCGCGCTTGGCGAAATCAGCAAAAATGGCATGCAGGTCGCTCGCCTCAGGAGTAGTCGGTGTGGACTGGACAAAGCTGACCGGGCCCATGGACGAGAGCACCCCGTTGGTGCCAATCGAACCGGAGGGGATGCCGAGTGCCGTCATCAGTGATTTCACAAAGGCCGCAACAGTCGTTTTGCCGTTAGTGCCGGTAATGCCGACAGTATGTATTTTTTCATGGATCCTTCCATGGAATATAATCGATAATTGGGCAAGGAAAGCCCGTGCGTCTTCAGTCTGGAGAAAAGTAAGCTCCGGGAATTTTCTGCTGAACTCTTCAAGAATGGCAGCATTCTCGCCTGCAAGGACAGCTGCGCCCTTTGCAATGGCCTCTTCCAGGAATGTATGGCCGTCATGATTTTCGCCGCCCATGCAGACAAAGACCGATTGAGGGCCTGCATTGCGGGAATCATAACTGATGCTATTTATTTTTTGGCTGGGGCTGCCCCATCTCTGCCTGATGTTCAGCTGACCATATTGTTCAAAGTAGATGTCCATAATGCTGCTATCTAAACCCCCTGTAATAAAAGCCTGAATTGGCGCATTTTTCGACATTGCGCCATATACCTATACCCATACAAAAAGTATTTACACATCCAGTTGAAAAAATGTATCTTGTGGAGGTGTCCCGGTCAATTCAGGATTTGTAGGAAGAAAAAAGGCGGAGATTAAATCCCCGCCCCCTGATATTATGCTTTTTCTTCAAACAGCTTTACAATTTCTATGATGACATTAGCTGCTTTTTCCATATTATCAACTGAAATATATTCATATTTGCCGTGGTAATTTTCGCCGCCTGTAAAAATATTCGGCGTCGGAAGCCCCATATAGGAAAGCTGTGAACCGTCCGTGCCGCCCCTGATCGGAAGGATTTGCGGCTCGATATCAAGCTTTTTCATCGCCTCTCCTGCAATGTCGACGATTTCGATGACCGGCTCGATTTTCTCCTTCATGTTATAGTACTGGTCCTTAAGCTCCAGCTGGATCCGCTCTTTTCCGTATTTCTCCTGCAGTGAAGCAACAGCTTTTTCCAGCAGCTCTTTTTTATGTTCAAATTCCGTACGGTCAAAATCACGGATAATATAGCTCATCTCTGTCTTTTCCACGTCCCCTTTGAATGAGCCGAGGTGGAAGAAGCCTTCGTATCCTTCTGTCAGTTCAGGCGCCTGTTCCTGCGGCAGGCTGTTTTGCAGCTCCATCGCAATTTTGATGCTATTAACCATTTTTCCTTTGGCAGAGCCAGGGTGGATATTGGTGCCATTAACGGTGATCTTGGCTCCCGCTGCGCTGAAGCTTTCGTACTGAAGCTCACCGAGCGGTCCGCCGTCCATGGTGTATGCATAGGCAGCATTAAATGCCTTCACATCAAATTTATGCGGCCCTCTGCCGATTTCCTCATCTGGTGTAAAAGCCACCCTGATTGCTCCATGCTTGATTTCAGGGTGTTTAATAAGGTATTCCATTGCCGTCATGATTTCAGCGATTCCTGCCTTATTGTCGGCCCCGAGAAGGGTAGTGCCGTCAGTTGTGATAAGTGTATGGCCCTTATACTGCTCCAGGCTTGGAAAATCCTTCGGTGAAAGAACAATATGTAAAGAGTCGTTTAGGACAATATCTCCGCCGTCATAATTTTCAGTAATCTGCGGGCTGACGTTTTTGCCGGTAAAGTCTGTTGCTGTATCCACATGGGCAAGGAAGCCGATGACAGGCACCTGCTTTTCTGTATTGGAAGGGAGAGTGGCCATGACATAGCCATTGTCATCCATTTCCGCATCCTGCATACCGATGCTTTTAAGCTCTTCTACAAGCTTTCTGCCAAGCTCCAGCTGTCCAGGGGTGGAAGGGCAGGTGGTGCTGTTATCGTCTGACTGTGTGTCCATTTTTGCATACGAAACCAGGCGTTCGATCAGGTCTTTTTTCACTAAAATCACTCCTAGCTTTTTTCTTTCATCATATCATTTTTGTTTCGGGAAGCGAATAAAAAAAGGCACAAAAGCAGAACTTTTGCGCCATGTTTTTTGAAAAATGGAGATTGAATTGGCTGACTTGTCACAAACCTGTTTTTGGCCATATTAATGGAGCTGGTAAAAAAAGTTGATAAGCCCTGTTGATTGGAGTGCAAGGCACGTAGACTCCTGTGGGATTGCAGCGGCAAAGCTGAGATCCCGCAGGAGCGACAGCGACGAGGAAGCTCAGCGCCGCCCCGCGGAAAGCGAAGTGCCTGGAACGGAAATCAACAGCCCCATTATTAAACAAAAAAGAATAAACAAACCAGCATCTTTAATCCTAAATATGTCTTTAACATTAACGCTGAAAGAACTCAATCCATTCCCTGTCCGGCCCATAAAAGAAGAAATACTTATAGCCATTCGGGAGGGTGGTGATTTCCTGGTCTATGAGTTCAATTCCAAGCTCCTTGAGACGTGTGAATTCTCCTTCCACATCATCGGTGCTGACCGCAAAATGATGGACCGTACCTTCCTCCGGGAGATGGTCATTATAGCCTTGAATCAGTTCCAGCTCAGTTTCTTCATTTCCGGTAAAGCCTAGGAATGCAAGCTTGATGACACCGTTTGAATGAGGCACCTCTGCCTTCAGCTCCATGCCGACAGCATTTGTATAAAACTCTATTGATTTCTCTATGTTTTTAACCATTACTCCAACATGGTCAATTCTTTTTCCTGCCATAAAAACATCTCCTCACTATTATGTTGAAATTATTTCCCCGGAAACCTAGCCTTTTAGTACCTGCTGAATCACCCGGTTTGTCAGGTTAGGGACAATTTCAAGTGAATACTTCATTTCCATGCGCTCCAGTTTCTTATGGGCATCCAGTCCGTACGGCCCAATATTGATGACAGGCACATTCAGCTCGCGGATGTCGCTGTATTCGACATAATGCTTTGTGCCCCAGCCAGGGTTATTGTCAGTTACAGCACTGATTCCTGCTTCATCATCGCTGAGCGCTATAAAGCTCATATCTGATATATAAGGGAAAAAATTCTTGGCGATGATTGGATGAGGATAGGAAGGCTGGATTTCTTCCACTGCCTGATCCAAGGCATCTATAAGCCTTCTTTCATCCTCTGTTTTCCCGGACAGCTCAATTCTCGGCGAGTATAAAGAAGAGTAGAAGAGTATCATCGCCGGGCTTTTATCCTTCATCCATTTCCAGGCCTCTTCCACGACTCTCGCGGCATACATCCTTGTATCCAGTTCCTTATCAAGGAGAAGCTCTTCTTTAAAAGCGTCCATATGGGCTATATAGCCCTGCCCGTATTCTTCCATAAGCATCCGGTGCATTTCTTCATACGTATAGATGCGAGGCTGCCAAGGCAGCTCGGCATATGGTTCCCCGCTTAATTCGGCAAATTGCCTGTTCCGCTGCTCAAAGGAAGAGAGCGCATTGCTAAAGGCAATATGCGCTTGCTTCCTCAGCTTCTCGAGTACTTCCTTTGGGGACCAGGAATGAATAAAGAAATTATAATAGACATAGGCACTTAATGCAGTCTGTACCGTATAAGAAGGCTTCAGGTCTGTCTGCTTCAGTGAAACCGGAGGAACGGTCGTTTCCCCAAGCGCCTCATTGCTTAGTTCCGGGTTGTAGCTGATCTGCCTTGTCAGTTCTGCAGCAAGGAAATTCGGATCGAGCCCTTCAAAGCAGGAGCCGACATGTGTTTCAGCACCTGTTATGAAGAAAGAGGGGAGGAGCTTCCCAACCGTTCCTTTGTAGATATACCTGTTTGTATCTCCCTCAAATCGGGGGGAGACAAAGTCTGCATTGATGGCAGCAGCATAATGGAACTTATGCTCATCCTTCCATTTCTTCAAGGTCTTCAAAGCAGACAGGACTCCATGTGAACCGTCCTCTTCATCACATTCTGCAAGAAAGACGAGATTTCCTTCTAATTCTTCCGGATGGTCAGAATAGTATTTTAAAAGATAAAGATGGCTTGCAAGACCGCTCTTCATATCAAGCACGCCTCTGCCAAACATCCAGTCTCCGGATTCAAGCTGCTCCTTTGCTCCGGAAGGGAGTTCTTCCTTCCTGAACAGGTCTGCAAGCTGATCCGGGTCGCATGCTGCATCGCGGAGCTGATTGAAATCATCGATTCCGACAGTATCCATATGGCCCATCAGAATGACTGTACGGCTGCTTTTCCTTTTAGTTCCTTTCACAAAAGCCAGTACATTATACCGTTCCAATTCATCATCTATCGTTTGTTCTATAACGAGCTGTCCACAGTTCTCCGTAAAATAGGGAAACGAGGATAAGAGTGTATATAAAGAATGGGCGATCACCTTCTCGCCATTTGTATTCACTATGCTTTCAATGTTGACCAGCTGTTTCGTAAAGGCCAAAGTTTTTTCGCGGCAATTAAGCATCTCCATCAAGCTCTCCTTTTGTCTAGTAAACTGTTAATGTATTAAAATTATCCTATTTTTGGAACGGTCGTCAAGAGGACTGTTTTTACTGATGAACATTCTTGCAAGGGGAGGGGGAATGATTTTTAAAGAGATTAATAAGAGAGAAAATAGATTGAAAACAAATTTGTATACTTGTTTACTTTCATGTTTGCAAAAGAAAACAATATTGTAAACTTGCAAACAAAATGCATACAAGATGTTTATAAAAATGTTTACAAGTTTACAAAGTTGTTTAGATGCTGTTGTTTCAATGTTTTTAGATATTGAGGTGAAGTTTGCGTAATGTTTACAATCTAACATTTATATTACTTTATATGAAACTCATTGAATATTTTCCAAATATTAATTAAGCTTAAGATAATTGCTTGTACGATAAGCAAGGTACAATGTGAAAGGAATGGTAGATTTGAAAAACCCGAGAATAGCAGCAGTAGACGTAGGCAATGATTCGCTGAAAGCCTTATTCGGAAAATTGGATTATGAATTGAATATACCGAATGTCATTGCAAGGGATGTTGCGGACAGACCGGTAATCGGCATAGAAGAATTAGACAGCAAAGAACCTTTGGACGGGATTCATGTTAAAGTTCATTCCCCAGCATTAAAAGACAATAATGCAATCTATCGTGTAGGAACACTGGCGACTAAAAGCGACAATGCTTCCGAGCTTGATCCCGGCAGCAGCAAATCTGAAGAGGACCAGACGCTTGTTATGCTTTTTGTTTCACTTGCCCTTGATGCGGTAAGGGAAGAGAACGCTGGTTTATTCCCGAAAAATAACAATATAATCGATACTAATTACATCCTGGGCACAGGGCTCCCTCTTCGTGAAGTGAAGGAAGGGAAAGATGCGGGCTACCGCTCGAAGCTGCTTGGGTCAGTGCACCAGGTAGAATTCCTGGTTACGCCTAAATACCAGGGCATCAAAGTCAATCTGAAATTCAGCGATGTAAAGGTTTATCCTGAAGGATTCGCGGCATTCATCAATCTTGTAATGGATAACGACCTGAACATTATTAATAAAGAACTGATCGATAAGCGTATCCTCATCCAGGATATCGGGGGCCTATCTACAGATATCGCTGTCATCAAAAACCGCACAGTTGATGATGACAAGGCGCAGGGCTTCAACCTGGGTGTATCGGAATCATTGGAAATGATCCGTGAGGAAATCAGATCCAAGCATGGCGTTGAGCTGGACAGCCGGCGCGATGTGGTGGAGATCATCACCAAGAAAAATGACCGCAACCATATCATGGTTAAAGGAAGCAGGACAAGCGTTCATGACATCACTGACCGCATCCTGTTCGACCTTGCCAAAAAGCAGTACCGCCTGCTCCGCAATGTCTGGCAGAAGAATTCACAGACGGAGATCTGCTACTTCGTGGGCGGAGGATCTGCTGTATTGAAGGAATATATCAAATCACTGAACAACAGCCTTGATGGATATAATATCGACTTCTTTGAGGATGAAAAAGAGAGCATCTGGATGATGGCAAATGCTTATTACAAGCTGGTTGCCGATCATTTGAAGAGAACATCCAAGCCGGACAAGCAGGATGAGAAGAAGCCAGTAAAAGCATAAAATAAGGTGGTAACATGACAAAATCTTCATCCAAGGGGATCGAAAGAGGCCAGACGATTGCGTTTCGTGTACCTTCTGATACCCCGGAATACTTAGTTAAACAGCTGCAAAAGCTTAAAGAAGCTGAAAAAAGGAATTTTTCCAGCAGGATTGCCGACTATGTCATGCAGGGTGTCAGCCAATCAGTCAAACAGGAACAGGAAACAGTTACAATTCCGCTGCCGAAGGCGCTCAGCAAGATGCAGCGCGACTGGCTTAAGCACGAGCACTCCGAAGCCCTTCTCGGCAGCATCATCTACCAGCTGATCACAGACCCGGTACGGTCTGCTGCGCTGCTTGCCAGCCTGAACAGCAAATCGACCGATATAGATGAAGCTCTCTATCTGCAAGAGCGGAAGGAAAGGGAAGAGAAGCCGGTCTATCAGGCGGATGTTCCACCTCCCTCCCCTCCTGTGCAGGAAGTAGAGGATGCAATACCTGCGTACACAGATGGTGCTGATGACGATCTGGATGATATTGATTGGTCAAGTGTACAAATAGACCGTTCGGCTGAAGACGAGGACCAGGAAGAAGAAAGCATGGAAGACCTTCTTGGAGATTTCCTTGCTCATATGAATAAATAGGATGAAGAAAGAGACAGGCGCACAATGGCCTGTCTCTTTTATTACCAATAGGATTCTGGTAGGGCGGGCGAATGCTGATCTTATCTAATCAACCAATTCGCCTACCCAGTCATTCAAATCTTCTTCGCTCATTTCCCCTTCATACACTCTGGCGATTTTCCCTGAAGAATCTATAAAGAAGCTGGACGGGATCTTATAAACATCGTACATGCTTTCTACTGCATTGTTCTTATCTAGTAGGATTTGAAAGTCTATTCCGAGTTGCTCTTTTAAGTTTTTTACTGATATTTCTGGTTCGCTCAGATTGACTGCCAGCACCTCAAACCCGTCATCCTTAAATTCTTCATAAGTGGACTGGATTGCGGGCATTTCATTTTTGCAGGGTGCGCACCAGGTGGCGAAAAAGTTGATCAAGACGGGCTTTCCGTTGTACTCGCTTAATTTTGTCTTCCCGCCATCCAGTGCTTGAAGCGCAAAGTCAGGAGCTTTTTCATTGAGCATAGCTTTTGTGCCGGATTCTTTTAAGAAAAAATTCTGGTACAAAGTGTATCCTGCTGCAAAGAATAAAACCAATAAAATGATCGACCTCATTACTAATCTGTGTGTCTTTTTCGCTTTCATAAATCCTCCAATCTAAAACAGATGGTATTAATTAGTGTAACATTTCCTGTAAGGGGATATATGGAAAAATGTTATTGTTTTTTGACAATTTCAAACAGCCTGGTCTGGGGAAGGCCGGTGGTTTGATGGGTCTCAAGTCTTTTTTTCAACAGCTAAAATCATCTGTCCATGCGTTAATTGAGGGTCAATGAGGGTAAATTACCTATAAATACCTAAAAGGCTCAAGGAGGCCACAGAATGACATACGATTGCATTATCATCGGCGGAGGGATTGCAGGCCTGCAGGCTGCGATTCAGTTGGGAAGGTATAAACACAGGGTGCTGGTTGTGGACTCAAACCATGGCAGGTCAACCATCTGCAAAAGCTATCATAATATCCTCGGGTATCCTGATGGGGTGAGCGGCCAGGAGCTCAGGGACATCGGGCGGTCTCATGCAGAAAAGCTTGGAGTGGAATTTAAGCTGGGAAAAGCAGAGAAGGCGGAGAAAAAGGGAAGCGGGTTTAAAATTACGCTTGAGGACGGGGGACAGCTTGAGTCCGAAAGGCTGCTTTTATCAACGGGGGTGATGGACAGGATTCCGGAATTTCCTAATCTTTATCCAACGCTCGGCGTCAGTGTGTATGTATGTCCGGACTGCGACGGTTATGAAATTAAAGATAAAAGGACAATTGTAATCGGCTCTGGTAACCCTGGGGCCAATATGGCTGTTACACTTTCCTACTGGACAGACGAACTGGTCTTTATCAATCATGAGAAAAAGGAAGTCAGCCAAGAGCTGATGGACAAATTGCGCGAGCTGAATATTGAATACATGGAAGAATCGATTGCGGAAGCCATAGCTGACGGGCCGAACATCCAGGGATTTTTGCTTGAGAATGGCAAGAGAGTTATGGGAGAGCGGGGCTTTACGGCTTTTGGAGGAAATGAAGTCAAGTCAGACCTGGCAAAGCAGCTGGGGGTGGAAAGGCTTGAAAATAAGCATATAAATGTTGATTCGCGTTCCAAAATGACTAACGTCAAGAATGTATGGGCTGCAGGAGATGTGGTTGCCCATTCAGAACAAGTGACCATTGCAATGGGAGACGGATCCCAGGCGGCGATTTGGATTCATAAGTCCATCCTGGCGGAGGAAAATAAATAATGCATAAAAGGCACACCCTGATTTTTTCTGAATAACAGGGTGAAGTGCAACCGTGAAATAGCATGTTAAATCATATATGATTTAGCATGCTATTTTTTTATTGGTGTAAAACCGTTTATGGCAATTTTAGTGGAAATTAAGACTGTTATGAGCGTACCTAAATGGAAAGACGGCGAAAGAAAATAAGCGGAGATTTTCCGGTTAAATTTAGAATGGAGCTCGTTGCGGGCTAAATAAGGGGAGGTTTTCCGGTTATGCCGAGCAAATCTCCCATTTTAATGCTTTTTAAGTTAATAGACGGAATTTCTCCGTCTATTTATCAGATCGGGTATCAAGAATTATATAAAAAAACATGATGATTACTTTGCTAATCACCATGTTTTTACTGCGTGATTTGTTTTTGCACTCCAAAAGAGATCCTGTTGGGTTTCTTCTGAGTGTTCATTATAATGAACACTCCGGATGCCGCTGTGCTTTCCGGGTGGACACCATACATACAATGCCCGCTTTATGCATAGATTGTATAATCACGTCTATTTCTGCATCCGGTACACCCGGTATCCCAGTCGTTCGGCATAGATGGCAAGCAGCTTTTGGTGCTCAATCAGTATATGCTCGTATTTTGGATTAACAAGATGCGGGTTGGCGATTTCCGGCTGCTGGTCCCATGGCGAGTTGATGATTTCAGTATAAATGGAATTGGCAGCTACCGTCCTTGGGGACCGGAAACCTTCTGATGTATAAGTCTGCAGCCATTCACCCTCTGTCAGCAGCCGCTTGATGCTGTATACACTCTGGATTTGGTTTTTCTCCTGGGGATTCAATGGCTCCTCAGCTGTCATTTCGAGGTCAAGGAATATCCCGCCTGGTTTGAGAACCCGTTTAATTTCTTTCAAAGATTGCTCAATATTGGTAAAAATAATGACAGATTCGGCGATAATATAGTCAAAGCTATTATCAGCAAAAGATAAATTCTCAATGTTTTCCCTAAGGGCATTGACTGCCAGGCCTTCGTGGGCAAATCTTTTCTTTGCCTGGCCGATCATCAGAGGATGACGGTCGATCGCCGTCACCTGGCAATTGAAAGTTTTGGCTATGAAGGCAGCTGTCTGCCCGGTGCCGCAGCCTGCATCAAGCACCTTTGCCTTGCCTGAGAGCTGTTCCATTCCCAAAACTCTTTTCGTCAAAGCCAAACCGCCCGGGTGAGCGCCGCCCATTCCGAAAAAAGCAAGGGCATCCTGATATGATGGCTTCATATTTCCGGTATCCCTCCTGTTCCGTTCTGCTGTGCCATACAGTATATGGATAAAAAGGGTGCAAAGTCACAAAAATAATGGTAAGATAATGTTTCATTACAGAGTTAATAGGGTAAAGGATTTGTTTCCCTTTCATTCGCTGTGATGGATTATTAGCTTATTTGCAAAGAAAGGTGTAAGAATGGCGAATAAAAGGCTTGAACTAATCGTTGATGAGCTTCTTGAAAAAGCAGGGAGCACGGCCGTTGTCGTTTTGGAGGATTATTTCGGGGGAAACCGTTTTGCGGGTGGCAAATACAGCATGGGGACCCATACCATTACATTATATATAGAGGAAATTAAAAAGCAGTGCCTGCAGATTTTTTCCTCGCTTGATCATTTTGAAGAGTATTTTGCAGTCGTTTGCGCACATGAAATCGGCCATGCCGAAGACCGGGAGCTCGGGGAGCTTGCAGACCGTTTTGACCTTGCAGCCACTTCAGTGGAAAGAAACCAGCTAGCTCTCCTTATTGAAGAAAATGCTTGGGAATTTGCTGAAAAACTATTGGGGCATATTAATATTGCTTTTGTAAAAACCATCATCTATCATTCGCTTCAGCCCTATATGGAGCTGCTTGAGGCAGAAGCCGCTGAAGCTGTGTAGGCCGGCATCCAGGAGGATGACCGGTTTTTTGCTGGCATTTTTCTTATAATGATTCTTCAAAGGGTCACATTTTCCTATATAGTCAATCTACTTTCATATTGATTAAATTCTATGTAAGCGTTACACTACATATAGATGTATGCGGTTTTTTTTTGCTTTTTAATGCAAACGTTTGCGCATACAAACATTAATTTACTTGAGGGTGTTCATATGAAAAAAATCTGGTGGAAAGAAGCAGTAGGCTATCAAATATATCCCCGCAGCTTTCAGGATTCGAATGGAGACGGAATCGGCGATCTTCAGGGAATCATTGAAAGGCTTGATTATGTAAAGGATCTGGGCATTGATGTGATCTGGATCTGTCCTGTTTATAAGTCGCCGAACGATGACAACGGCTATGATATTTCCGATTATCAGGACATCATGGAAGATTTCGGAACGATGGCCGATTTCGACAGGCTGCTCGAAGAGGTCCATCAGCGCGGCATGAAGCTGATCATTGATCTGGTCCTCAATCATACGAGCGATGAGCACCCATGGTTCATAGAATCACGGTCTTCCGAAACCTCGCCAAAGCGGGACTGGTACATTTGGCGCGACGGCAAACAGGGTGCTGAACCGAATAACTGGGAAAGCATCTTCGGAGGCTCTGCATGGGAATGGGATGAATTGACTCAGCAATATTTCCTCCATGTGTTCTCAAGAAGGCAGCCGGACTTGAATTGGGAGAACAGCGAAGTCCGCGAGGCGCTTTATGATGTAGTGAACTGGTGGCTGGAAAAAGGAATCGATGGCTTCAGGATCGATGCCATCAGCCATATCAAGAAACGTCCCGGCATGCCTGACCTGCCGAATCCGGAAAATAAGAAGTATGTTTCTTCCTTTGATATGCATATGAACCAGGAAGGCATCCATGAGTTCCTTCAGGAGTTTAAGGAAAAGACATATGCGAACTATGACAGCATGTCTGTCGGCGAAGCAAACGGCGTCACTGTGGACGAAGCAGACTTATGGGTAGGCTCTGAAAACGGAAAGATGGATATGATCTTCCAATTTGAGCATCTTGGTCTGTGGGATGCGGAAACTAATCCTGAGCTGGATATTGTCGAGCTGAAAAAAGTGCTGACCCGCTGGCAGAAGGGCCTTGAAAAAGACGGCTGGAATGCATTATTCATTGAAAACCATGATAAGCCGCGTGTTGTATCAACATGGGGCAATGACCAGGAGTTCTGGCGGGAAAGCGCCACCTCGATGGCTGCGATGTATTTCCTGATGCAGGGCACGCCTTTCATCTACCAGGGCCAGGAGATCGGGATGACGAATGTCCAGTTCCCTTCCATTGACGATTATGACGATGTGGCCGTAAAGAATCTTTACAAGCTTAAAACAGAAGAAGGCAAGAGCCACCAGGAAATCATGGAGATCATCTGGGCTTCCTCCCGCGACAACAGCCGGACACCGATGCAGTGGGACAGCACAGCCAACGCCGGCTTCAGCAGCGGCAGTCCCTGGATGAAGGTGAACAGCAATTACACAAACATCAATGTTGAAAAACAGGAAAAGGATGAAGAATCCATTCTGTCTTTCTATAAAAAAATGATTTCTCTGAAAAAAGCCAATGAAGTCTTTACCTATGGACAATACGATTTGCTGCTTGAAGAAGACAAGCAGATCTATGCCTATACACGCACTTTGGAAGACGATCAGGTTATCGTCATCACCAATCTGTCCGCTAAAGAAGCCGTCTTTACAAGCGGCTTCGCCTTAAAACCTGAGAATCTGCTCCTGAACAACTATCCGGCAGCAGAAGCAGAAGGGAAAAGCGTTACTTTGAAGCCTTATGAGGCGCGGGTATACCGTATTTAGGTGACAGGCACCTATACCACTACTAGACACCAGCTGCAGCCCCCAATCCCATCCGGGACGGGGGTTTTTGGTTTATAACGGTGACAGGCACCTATACCACTTTTATACACTTGAACCTCCTTAATTCCCGATCAGAGGACAAAGTCTTTTGTTTGCCAGACAGGCACGTGTCGCTCATCTTAACAATTTCTTTGCACAAAGTAGATAAAGCTTTAAATATTGCTTTTTATACTGAAGATGTAAAGCCTTATTTGCTAGTTTGCGTGTAGATCATCATGACGGATCCTATGGTAGTGGAAAGAAGCACCAATATCATTCGAGGGGGTAAATCATGTACGTTCGCAAAGCCATCATTCCAGCAGCCGGTCTGGGGACCAGATTCCTGCCGGCAACAAAAGCCCAGCCCAAAGAAATGCTGCCGATCGCCGGCAAGCCTGCCATCCAATATATCGTTGAGGAGGCGGCTGCCTCGGGGATCGAAGATATCATCATTATCAGCGGGCGGGGAAAAAGGGCGATCGAGGATCATTTTGATAAATCCTATGAGCTTGAAGAAACGCTGGCCAAACAGAACAGGCATGAGCTCTTGGAGGCGGTTGAAGCTGTCTCGAACCTCGCCAGCATTCACTATGTCAGGCAGAAAGAGCCGAAGGGGCTGGGAGATGCGATCTATTGCGCGCGCAGCTATATAGGTGATGAACCCTTTGCCGTTATGCTGGGAGATGATGTGGTCCAGGGGGAACGCCCTTGCCTGTCAGAACTGCTGCAGGCCCACCAGCAATATGGGGGCACAGTAGTAGGAGTACAGGAGGTCGCTGCGGAAGAACTATGCAAATATGGAGTAGTGGAACCGGAAAAATTTATCGACAGGCAGCTCATGAAGCTCAAAAGCCTTGTGGAAAAACCTCCTAAAGGGCTGGAGCCCTCAAGCTATGCCTTAATGGGGCGCTATATTCTCCCGCCCGAAATATTCTCTATCCTGGAAACTCTCCCGGCGGGTGCCAATAAGGAAGTCCAGCTGACAGACGCTATCCGGTTTTTAGCAGGGATCACACCTGTGTATGGAGTGGTGCTGTCAGGCAGCCGCTATGATATCGGCGACAGGATGGGATTTTTAAAAGCCAACATTGAGATGGCTATGCTGCAGGCTGACATAAGGACAGATCTGATTGTTTACCTTGAAAAGATGCTGATGAACCGGCAGGGAGCCGCTCTATGAATATAACCATAGCCGGAACAGGGTATGTGGGGCTGGTGACAGGTGTCTGCCTTGCAGAGAAAGGGCATATGGTCATATGCTATGACCATGATGAAGAGAAAACAGCTGCCCTCTCTGCCGGGGTTCCTTTAATTTATGAACCTGGATTAGAGGCAATGCTTGACCGGAATATGAAAGAAGGAAAGCTTGCCTTCACTTCTGATCCGGAGATTGCCTATAGAAATCCTGAATGCATCTTTCTTGCAGTCGGAACACCGGAAAAAGAGGATGGCTCTGCAGATCTTAGTTTTATCTACAGTGCGTGCGGGATGATTGCCGATAAACTTGGACATGAGACGGTCATTGCCATCAAAAGTACAGTTCCGGCCGGGACCAATGAAAAGCTTCGGGCTTTTTTTAAACAGAATCTGTCCATCCCGGTCCATATGGTCTCGAATCCTGAATTCCTGCGTGAAGGATCAGGAATCAGGGATACCTTCCAGGCCGATCGAATCATCATTGGATCAGACAGCCTGAAGGCAGCAAGAACAGTTGAAGAAATCTATGGACCATTTTCCGTGCCTATTATCCATATGGATGCCAAAAGTGCGGAGCTGGCCAAATACGCTTCAAATGCCTTCCTGGCAGCCAAAATCAGCTTTATTAATGAAATGGCTCACTTGTGCGAGAGATTGGGGGCTAATATTGATGATGTAGCAGCAGGAATGGGGCTGGATAAGCGCATAGGCAGCCGGTTTCTCCAGGCGGGAGCAGGATTTGGGGGATCCTGCTTCCCGAAGGATACAAAAGCGCTGGGCATGATGGCGGAGGAACATCAATATGAATTCCGGATCCTGAAAGCCCTTATGGAAGTTAATGCGATACAAAAGAAAGTGCTGCTGCACAAAGCCAAAAGCATCATGCCTTTGGCCGGGAAGAATGCAGCTGTATTAGGGCTGGCCTTTAAGCCGAATACAGATGATATCCGTGAAGCTCCTTCCATTGAACTGATCCGGGATCTTGTGGATGAAGGGGCCAGCGTCTCGGTCTATGATCCAATAGCATCCAGCAGGGCTATGGGGGTCCTGCCTGACAGTGTTCATTTCGCGGCATCCATTCATGAGGCCATCCATGGAAAAGATCTGGCCTTCATCACTACCGAATGGGCTGAAATTTGCCGCTTCCCGCTCAGCGCCTACAAAGAATTCATGAGAGATCCCCTCGTCCTGGACGGAAGGAACTGTTATACACTGCAGGAAGCAGAATCCGCAAATATCCGCTACATCTCCATCGGCCGTCCCGAATGCCCGGCCAGAAGTGCAGTATTCTGGTGACAGGCACCTATACCACCACTAGACCAGTTTCCAAAAGAACCTTCCCGCAGCGGGAAGGTTTTTTTCTGTTTCACAGGTGCCTGGAACCCATTGGAGATGCTACTATAAAGGAAAAACGCCAGGAGGGAAATAGCAATGGCACAGGGAAAAACGAATGCAATGAGGCTGCTGGATGCAGCAAAGCTGGAGTACAATTCATTATCCTATGACAGCAAGGACGGCAAGATTGACGGCGTTTCGGTTGCCGGGAAAATTGGCAGGGACCCGGAACTGGTCTATAAAACACTGGTCGCCCAGGCCGGCAGGAATGTCTATGTTTTTATTATTCCGGTGGAAGCTGAGCTGGACCTCAAAAAAGCTGCGAAGGCGGCAGGCGAGAAAAAAGTTGAGATGATTCCTGTGAAGGACATTCAAAAGCTTACCGGCTATATCCGCGGCGGCTGCTCGCCAGTCGGCATGAAAAAGCTGTATCCGACTTTTATCGATTCACAGGGGGAGCAGCTTGAAAGCATCATCGTCAGCGGCGGGAAGATCGGCCTCCAAATCGAACTGGCTCCTGAGAGGCTGAAGGAATTGATTGAAGCCGAATGGAAGGACCTCGTAAAAGAATAGCAATATCCAAAAGCCTCTGCACGATAGGGGGCTTTTTATTTTGTCCCTAAAAAAAGTACATCCTCCACCGGCAATTTTCTGCACCTGGGCGTTCACCCATCATGATGTCCCGGCATACAGTAAAGAGGCAGGACCATTCAGCAATCAACTGAAAAAGGATGTGTGAATGTGGCAGGAAAAATTATCGACTATTTTGCAGGCGGCAATACCGCAAGAGGCTTCCACAGTCTATATGAATCCAATCTTCAGGATTTATCGCGTTTATTTATACTTAAGGGCGGACCAGGTACCGGGAAATCAACACTCATGAAAGGAATCGGCTCTAAATGGCTTGATAAAGGCTTTAACATTGAGCTCATCCACAGTCCATCGGACAATGACTCTGTCAGCGGTGTGATCATCCCAGCTTTGAAGATTGGAATTGTAGACGGCACTGCGCCGCAGGTGATTGAACCGAAAGCGCCGGGGGCCATAGAAGAGTATGTCAACCTTGGGGAAGCGTGGGATTCTGCCCAGCTGGCCACTCAGAAAGGGAAAATACTCAGGCTCAACAGCAAGATCGAAGCCTTCTATAAACAGGCATACAGTACCTTTGCAGAGGCATTGAAAATCCATGATGACTGGGAGAAATTCTATATCGACAGCATGGACTTTCAGAAAGCGAACCAGCTTACTTCAAAGCTGACACAGGTATTTTTCGGCAAAATGACCCTGAATAAGATCTCTTCCGTCAAGCATAGATTTTTGGGTGCTGCTACACCAAATGGAGCGGTAGACTGCATCCCGAACCTGACTCTTGATATCCATAAGCGTTACTTCATCAAAGGCCGTCCCGGCTCAGGCAAGTCAACGCTTTTGAAAAAGCTGGCTGCCGAAGCTGAAAAGCGCGGTTTTGACATCGAAGTCTATCATTGCGGATTTGATCCCAATAGCCTTGACATGCTGATTATCCGTGAGCTTGGCCTTGCCATCTTCGACAGTACGGCCCCTCATGAATATTTCCCGAGCAGGGATGGGGATGAAATCATTGATATGTATGAACAGCTGATCGCCCCAGGGACGGATGAAATTTTTGCTGAAGAAATCAAAGAAATCGCCGCTAAATATAAAACGAAGATGACAGAGGCAACAGGCTGTCTGTCAGACGCCAAGCGGCTGAATGATGAATTGGAGAAGATTTATTCAGAAGCCATGGATTATACAATTGTGGACACGATCCGCGGCAGGATTGAGGAGAAGATTCTCCGTGTTGAAACTCCCCATCCGATCTATGCCGACTAACTGAAAGCAGAAAGGGGAACGACTCATTGAATTATTACCCTTATCAAGGACTGTACTATCCTTTGCCTCAGGCAGACCTGCAGCAGACACCGGAAAGATTTAATGTATTCCCAGGTGGCGGGGGCCAACCGGGCATTCCATTTCCGCCAGGTTTTCCAGGAGGGACGCCATTCCCTGGCCAGCCAGGCTTTCCGGGAGGCGGAGGCCAGCCCGGGTTTCCAGGTGGAGGAGGCCAGCCAGGATTCCCTGGTGGAGGAGAAGCCCAGGGGCAGGCGGGAGGACCGCCAAGCAGCCCGCCTCCATCCTTTACGCCTGAACTCCAGACACAGTCTGCCTCCGTCTTTGCCGTCGATCCCGGCGCCATCAGAGGCTGCTTATATCGGTTCACCTACTTATGGCTGAATAACGGCAGAAGCTTCTGGTTCTATCCAACATTCGTCGGCAGGACTTCTGTCGCCGGCTGGAGGTGGAGAGGATTCCGCTGGGAGTATTACGGCACAGATACCAGCCGGATCCGCTCCTTCCGCTGCACCTGAGAAAAGATTGCCTAAAAAAAAGACCCCTTCAGCCATCCTGAAGGGGTCTTCGCTTCGTTAAAAAATAAGATGCGCTGCCAGCACGATGACCGGCAGGGTAATGATGGTCCGTTCAAGGAAAATGATGATCAGGTCTTTCAGGGAGACAGGGATCTTGCTTCCAAGCAGGAGTCCGCCGACTTCTGACATATAAATCAGCTGTGTAACGGACGTACAGGCGACGATAAAGCGGGTCATCTCGCTCTCAATCCCGCTTCCGATAACAGAAGGCAGGAACATATCGGCAAATCCGACTACAAGCGTCTCTGATGCTGCTTTCGCCTCAGGCACCTGCATAAGCTCCAGGAGCGGGATGAACGGCATACCAGCCACCTTGAAGATCGGCGTGAATTCCGCTACAATCAGCGCCAATGTGCCGAGCGCCATGACGATCGGCGCCACACCCATCCACATATCGAGGATATTTTTCGCACCCTGTTCAAAGAATTGTTTGATGCCGCGGTTTGTTGCCGCTTTGGCTGTTGCCTGTGTTATACCCCAGCTAAGAGGTGTATAGCCTTCCGGAATCGTTTCATCAAGCTGGGGAGCATCCTCTGTAACATAGGTGTCAGGCTTGGTCGACAACGGCGGAATTCTCGAACAGATAAGGGCTGCCACAATCCCGGCTATGAGGACGGTCAGATAGAATGGAACAAAATAGCTCCCCAAATCCACCTGGGAGATAACAACAAGGCTGAAGGTAATGGAGACAACAGAGAAGGTCGTGCCGATGACAGCCGCTTCCCTCTTTGTATAAAAACCTTCCTCATACTGCTTGCTTGTCAAAAGGACACCGATCGTGCCATCGCCAAGCCAGGATGCCGCACAGTCAACCGAAGAGCGGCCCGGCAGCCTGAACAAGGGCCTCATCACTTTCGTCAGGAGGGAGCCGAAAAGCTCGAGCAGCCCAAAGTTCAAAAGCAGGGGCAGGAATAAACCAGCGAATAAAAATACCGAGAATAAGACCGGAAGGAGATCGTAAAGCAGAAGCCCTCCTGTATTCTCAGACCATACCCATTCAGGGCCGATCTGGTAAAAAGTCATTAATGCAAAGATGGCGCCGAGCACTCTTGCGGCAAACCAGATCGCCGGAACATCGAACAGGGCAGTGAAAAACGCGCTTCTGCGGATGAAGGCGGGCTTTACAAGCTTTGCCAGCAGTGTGCCTGCAAAAGTCAGAAAAATGATCACGGTCATGATGGCCGGCAGATAGGCTGTTAGAAGGTCCTGGACAAGGCCCGATAAGATGGCGATAGGAATGGTCACTTCGCCTTTATAAGAAATAGGAAGCATAAATAAACTGATGCCGATTAATGAAGGAATGAGGAAGAGCATAAAGCTTTTTCCTGATGCTTTTTTCCTCGCTGCAGATTCTATCAAAACATTCACCCTTAATACAATTTATATTTATAAGACAAAGGTTATTTTAATTCATCCTGTATGAATTGCCAACCCACTTCTCTTAAATTCCACGGATTCCCTTGTTTTTAAACCTTTTTCCCAAAGAAATATATTTATAAGGAAAGAGACTGACCTGAAAAGTCAGCCTCCTGAGGCGGCAGAGCGGTCTGACAGCTGCTGCTCTGCGAGCTCCCTGTATAAAGAATGTTTTTCATACAGTTCCCGGTGTGTGCCGGTCCCGGTAATGCTTCCGTTTTCAAGTACGGCAATCTGATCGGCATCCACGACAGTGGAGAGCCGGTGGGCAATCACAAGGGTGGTGCGGCCCTCCATCAGATGCTCCAGTGCTTTCTGGACAAGATGCTCTGATGTGCTGTCGAGATTGGATGTAGCTTCATCAAGCAGCAGGATGCGGGGATTGCGGATCAGCGCCCTGGCAATGGCAATCCGCTGCCTTTGGCCACCGGAAAGCTTGATGCCGCGCTCACCGACCTGTGTGTCGAATCCATCAGGCAGGGCATCGATGAATTCCGAAGCATTGGCGAGCTCCGCTGCTCTTTCAATTTCCTTATCCAGTACCTCCCGCTCCATTCCATAGGCAATATTATCGCGGATGGTGCCTGACATGATCGGGCTTTCCTGTGAAACATAACCGATTGATGACCGCCATGCATGGAGGCGGAAGGAGCTGATGTCCTGACCGCCGAGCAGGATCCGGCCTGTCTGCGGGAGGTAGAAGCGCTCCAGCAGGGCGAACAGGGTGGTCTTTCCGCCTCCGCTCGGGCCGACGATGGCCGTGGTCTTTCCGGCAGGTACAGTCAGTGAGGCCCCGCCAAGGATCTCCTTCTCTTTGTAGGCGAAGCTCACCTTCTCAAAAGTGATATCCTGGCTTGGATTGGCCACAGCCTCCGTGCCTTTATCCACTTCCTTTTCGGTGTCAAATATATGCTGGATTCTTTCTGTTGCCCCGACAGCCTTCTGGAAGGCTGTAAAGAAGGATGCCATCTGGCTGAAAGGAACTACAATCTGGAACATATAAATGATTATGGCGACGAGCGAGCCTGCTGACAGGGCGCCAGAAGCAACGCGTACACCGCCATAGCCGATCAGGATGACGAGCACAAACATCATGATGAAGGTCATGAAGGGGGAAATGACTGCCTGGATTTTCGCTTCCCTCATCCCGAACTGGAATAGGTGGCGTATTCCCTTGTCGCCGCTCTCCTGCTCTGCTTTTTCAGCATGATAGGCTTTGACGAGGCGGATATCTGCAAGAACCCGTCCGAGATTGCCAGAAAAACTCGCCATTTCATCCTGGGTTGCTCTTGAAATCTTATACATCTTCTGCCCCAGCGGCATAATCATAGCAATGGCCAGCGGTACAGCAATGATCATCACAAGAGTCATTTTCCAGTCGATCAGCAGAAGGATGATCACGGAGCCGATGATGGAAATAATTCCGGTCAGGAATGAAATCAAATGCTGGGTAATGAGGTTTTTGACAATATTTGTGTCCTGAGTGACCCGGCTCATCGTTTCACCTGACTGCTGCTGGTCAAAGAAAGGGACCGGCAGATGAAGAATCTGTCCCCAAAGCTTCCTCCTGATGGACGCTACAACTGCTTCCCCGATATAGCTGAGGAAATAGTAAGAAAACCCGGAAGATACAGTCTGGATGATAAAGGCACCCGCCAGGAGGAGCACGACGCTCATCTCCAAAGAAGATGCGGCAAGCTGGTCGACCATCGACTTGGTGAAAAGGGGGACGATCAGCCCGGCACCGGTTTCCAGGATGCTGAGAATGATGGCCGACAGCAGGATCCAGCGCGGGGGCTTGGAGTCCTTCAGCAGACCCCAGAAAGCTTTCCAGCTGCCTTTTTTGATTGCAGGATCCTCATTTTTCGTCATCAACATTCATTCCTTTCTGCTCCAGATACAGACCGAGTGCAGCTGCAAGCCATTCTTCCTCCTCAGGGGAGAAGGGGATATGAAAAAGACCGCCGTCATCCTCATCGCTTAAATCCACCGAACTGATTTCTTTCAGAAGCGAAGGATCGTTTCCCGAGATTTCATCGACTATCTCCATCATGGCCTCAATTAAAGCCTGAACTTCCCCGCTAGCAGGGTCTGAACCAGCAAGCTCCTTCAAGCCCATTGAAATGGAAACCCATCTGCTTTCATATTCCCGCTGTTTCTCCTCGGGAATGGCGTAAATCGAATCTACTCTTTCCTCCGGGAGGAAGCTCTTCAGCCATTCTTTCTGTTCATCCTCCCGGTGGATGGTGTTGATGAGCGAAATGAAGATGCCAGCATCCACCTCGTTTTGATCCTCCATTACATAGAGCGCCCGGTCCAAAGCCCGGATGACCCCTTCGACTTCTTCCTTCTTACGGATCATCTCCGCTCTTTGAAAGGCAAGAGAATCCTTCAGGCTCCATTTTTCATTCTGGAGCATCCCTTTGATCTGCTCGAGGGAATAGCCGAGGTATTTCAGTGTCACAATCCGCTGGAGCACGGTGAAATCAGGGTCGGAATAATAGCGGCGCCCTGAATCTGTTATTTCGGTTGGCTCCAGGAGGCCGATTTCATCGTAATAATGGAGTGTCCTGATCGTGGTGCCGGTTTTCTTTGAAAATTGACCGATTGAGTATTTGCCAGCCATCTCTTCATCTCCCTTAATCTATCTGTCTTTATCATAAAACCTCACGCAGCGTGAGATGCAAGCTGTTTTTATAAAAAATTACTTAAGTCTATTATAGCCAAGCCGCAGCTCTGCCCATAAGCAGGAACCGGCTGCATGAAAAAAACCCGCCGGAGCGGGTTTTCGGAAGTCTTATAGAAAAAGCATTCCCAGCGAAATAATGATACCGCTTACAAATAAAGCAAGCACGCAGTAACCCATGATATCCTTGGCCTTCAGCCCGGCAATGGCAAGGGCGGGAAGTGCCCAGAATGGCTGGATCAGATTAGTCCACGCATCGCCCCAGGCGACTGCCATGGCTGTCTTTGGTATCGAAACACCGAGCGTTTGTGCCGCCTCAAGCATGACCGGCGCCTGTACGGCCCACTGGCCGCCTCCTGACGGGACAAAGAAATTGACCAGGCCGGCGGAAAGGAAGGCAAAGAATGGGAAGGTGAAATCATTGGAAATGGACACAAATGCCTCTGACATCACAGCCGCAAGCCCGGAAGTGGTCATCATTCCCATGATCCCGGCATAGAACGGGAACTGGATGATGATGCCGCTGGCTCCTTTCACGGCATTGACTGTCGCGTTCAGGAACTGCTTTGGAGTCCCGTGGAACAGGATGCCCAGGAACAGGAACAGGAAGTTTACGATATCAAGATTGAGCTTAAACCCGTTTGTAGCAAAATAATAGAATAAGAACACAAGCCCGAAAATGCCGATCAGCATGGAAAGGATCTTGCTGTTCTCAAGGCGGTCCGCCGGTGTCAGGGCCGCCTGTTCAATGGCAGCAGCCGGCTGGTCCTCCTCAAGCAGGGCAGGGTCAACCGCGACAGTGTCTTCCCTGGAGGGCATCATCATTCTGTTCACAATCGGCATAATGATGAAAATGCCTAAGATAATAGCAATATTAAAAAAAGCAAAGATGGTCTGGTCTGTCGGGATGATGCCAATGAGGTCCTCTGAAAAATGCCCGGCTGTTGCAATCGTCAGCGGAATCGAACCAGAAATGCCTCCATGCCAGACAATAAAGCCGGTGTATGCGCTTGCAATCAAGAGCCGGTAATCTACATTTTTGACCTTTTTCGCCAGCTCTTTGGCAAAAAGTGCACCGATCACAAGGCCGAAGCCCCAGTTGATCAAGCTCGCGAGTATGGAGATGACAGTGACAAGGATGATGGCCTGCCCCGGAGATTTGGCCAGGCCTGCCAATGAGCCAAGGCCCTTTTTAAAAATGCGGCTGCTAGCCAGCACATGGCCCGTCACCAGCACGAGCACCATCTGCATCGAGAATGTCAGAAGTCCCCAGAACCCGCCTCCCCAGAACTGGACCATCTGATACGGGCTGCTTTCTGTAAAGATGAGCCCCAGGCCGAAAACGGCGAAGGTCAGGATCACCACAAACAGGAATGGATCCGGCAAATAACGCTGCATGATCCGGTTAAAAAGTGAGACGACAGCTTTCATATTAATTCCCCCTTTAAAAAAACAATTCCTATATAGTTTCTGTAATATTCTAATTTTTCCTTCTTTTGCTCCTTAATCTTCTCTTTTCACCAAGTGGGGATCCACAGAATACACTGGATAGTCATATGCCTATGAACAGGAGTGGTGATCATGTATCCAGTCTATCCTTATTACGGAAAAAAAGAGGAATGCAAAGAAAAGCCGCTGTCTTTCCCGCCGCAGCATCAGGATGTACAGCCCGGCCTGGAATATCAGATGGTGCCAAGACCGATTTCGGAGGACCCGGACTACCGGGGGTCAGGGAAACTGAAAGGGAAGGTGGCCATCATCACCGGCGGGGACAGCGGGATTGGCCGTGCGGCGGCTTACGCGTTTGTAAAGGAAGGCGCCAAAGTCGTCATTGTCTACCTGAATGAGCACCAGGATGCCAGGGAAACACAGGAAAGGATACGGGAGCTTGGCGGGGAAAGTCTTTTTATCGCCGGCGATATGAGAAGGGAAGACTTTTCCCGGGAAATTGTCGAAAAAACGCTTCATCATTTCGGAAGGATCGATATCCTCGTCAATAACCATGGCGTCCAATTTGTGCAGAAGAGCATTCTCGATATCACAAGGGAACAGCTCTTCGACACCTTTGAAACCAATATTTTCGCGTTTTTCTACTTAACAAAAGCCGTTCTTCCCCATATGAAGGCAGGGGGCTCCATCATCAATACAACGTCCGTTACGGCCTACGAAGGCCATAAAGATCTGATTGACTATTCCTCGACAAAAGGTGCGATCGTAACCTTTACAAGGTCCTTATCATTGTCGCTTGAGAAAAATGGAATCCGGGTGAATGCCATAGCTCCCGGTCCTATATGGACACCGCTCATCCCCGCCAGCTTCTCTGCGAAGAAGGTATCAGAATTCGGCACAGATACGCCGATGAAAAGGGCTGGCCAGCCGTTTGAGCTGGCTCCGGCGTATGTTTACCTTGCCTCCGACGACTCCCGCTATATGAGCGGGCAGGTGCTTCATATCAACGGCGGGACGATGGTAAGTTCATAAGGAAAGCTGCCGGGCGGGCTGGCCCGGTTTTTCTATGGAAGACTGTTCAGGACCCCTGGGGAGCTGTGCCTTGGCCAGTTTTTCACAGTTGGGAAGTAAAATGGGAAGGTTTGGGGCGGCTTCCTGAAGAATACACTATTAGAGAACTCTTTCATGAAATGCATAAAATATATTTGAATGGCCGTATCTTTTCTTCCTCCCTGATCCGTTTAAGGGGCAGAGATGTGTAAAAGGAGTGAGCAGCGATGGTGATGAAGCAGGTAGAGGCAGACCAGGTGCCGGCATTGGCGGAGAAGGCGGATGAGATGTATCCCGCCCTTCAGCGCTATAGCCGATTTCTCGCACGGAACAGCTGGGATGGGGATGACCTTGCACAGGAGGCTTTCCTCCGTGCCGCCAGCAGCTACGAGCCTGAACGGGTCAGCCAGGCACTTTTGAAGAAAATTGCCTATAACTGCTGGGTGGATGTGACGCGCAAACGTAAAAAGGAGCAGCTGGAGGAGGCGCCGGAGCCCATCCGGAATGAAGAGAAGCAATACGTCAGCAGTGAAGCTGTCGAAAAGCTGTTGGAATGCCTGACCTTGAAGCAGGCAGTCATTTATGCTCTTAAGGAAGGGTTCCAATATACCTCAAAGGAAATTGCCGGACTGATGCAGACAACCGAATTTGCCGTAAAGTCGGCCTTAAGCCGGGCGCGCAAGCAGCTGCAGTCAGATGCAGACACGGGCAGTCCTGACACCGGGAGCGAAGAGGCTGCCTTTGTTGCCAGGCTGCTGGTAAAGTCCCTCCAGGAAGAAGATCCAGGCTGTCTTCTAAGGGCGCTCCCGATGCTGCCGTCACTGAAAAGCCTGTCTGTCCATGCTGAGCCAAAGCCTTGCCATCATCGCAGGCAGTCTCCTCCGCAATGCACACTCTCTATCGCGGCGTAGACCGCAGAAAGGGAGGATTGGATATGACGGCAATACCATATGTAATTGAACAGTCGAGCAGGGGCGAGCGCTCCTATGATATCTATTCACGGCTTCTGAAGGACAGGATCATCATGATTGGAGAAGAAATCAATGATCACGTGGCAAACAGTGTGATTGCCCAGCTTCTGTTTCTTGCCGCAGATGCGCCAGACAAGGATATATCGCTTTATATCAATAGCCCGGGCGGATCCACAACAGCAGGCTTTGCAATTTATGACACTATGCAGTACATCAAGCCTGACGTCAGGACAATCTGCACGGGTATGGCCGCTTCCTTCGGTGCGATGCTCCTGCTCGCCGGCACGAAAGGCAAGCGCTGCAGCCTGCCAAACAGCGAAATCATGATCCATCAGCCGCTCGGCGGGGCCAGGGGGCAGGCAACTGAAATTGAAATATCCGCGAAACGCATTCTGAAGCTCCGGGAGCATATCAACGGAATCATTTCCGAAAAAACGGGCCAGCCTGTTGAAAAAGTGGCCAGGGATACAGACCGCGACTATTTCATGAGCGCCGAAGAAGCGAAAGAATACGGGATTATCGATACTATCATCTTTCATAGCTGATAGCGGGAATGGCAGCCTTTTAGGATGGGCTGCTTTTTTTTGAAAAATTGAATCTTATATCATATTGGGAAATCTGGATAAACGTCCCGAGCTGAAGAAAATATGGTAACATTTAGGGGGTGGAGGAGGCGGATTATGACTAAGAAATCTTTGAAGTGGGGAATTGGAGCGATAGTGCTATTGGCTATATTGCTATCTTTCGATAAATGGAAACTGTATAAGGAAGAAAAGCCTCCATTCCCTGAAATAGTGTCAGAAGGCAAGGAAGCTCAAGCAGTTTTGTTTGATTATTCATGGAACGGGACGGACACATCCAAAGCATTGAATAAAGCTAATCTATCAGACTCCCTGGAAAGCATGGAGGCATTGCCGGTCGGACCATTTTCAGATCTTTCAGTCTTCTTTCCGGAGAAGCCTGATCTAATATCCATTTCCGCCTGGGAGCCGCGGCTTGAAGAAGAAATCTATAAACAGGTTGGATCTGTCTTTCATTTTACAAACCGTCCCGGAACTGTGACCCTTGTGATTAAGGCTGAGTGGAATAAAGGCAAGGCAACTTATTTAACCAGAGTCAAAACCGAAAAGATTGTCTCTTACCAGGAACTTCTGGCCCCTGATAAAGAGGTTCAAACCGTCATTGGATTTGCTGTCAGCAATTCATCATCTCTTAAATTTGCCAATAAAAAACCAGGCGATCGATTTGCCTCTGGATACATATCTGGAGAATTGGATTATTTACAAAAAGCTTATCCCGAACTGGAACTGAACGAGCTTCCCTCCTATTTTGTTTTTAAGCAGGAGAAGATTATTTATCGTACAACTGACATGCAGGAGCTGAAATCTTATATATCAAAGCACTAGGGGAAAATAATTTTGATACCAAAAAAACTCCCGCTTAAATACGGGAGTTTCGCTGTTTATTTTTTGGTCCTTGGCGCAGGCGGTTCCTTGCTCAATGATTTGAGGAGCGAAATGCACATAAAGACAAGGATGACAGTAAATGGCAGGGCTGCGACAAGCGAGGCAGTCTGCAGTCCCTCAAGCCCGCTGCTGAGCAGGAGGACGGCCGCAATCGCACCGATCAGGATGCCCCAGACGATGCGCACACCGAGGGGAGGCATCAGTGACCCCTTGGAGGTCATGCTGCCGAGAATATAGGTTGCCGAATCTGCTGAGGTAATAAGAAACGTGAAAATCAGCAGAATCGATAATAATGAGACAATAAAGGTAAACGGCAATTCACCATATGTTGTGAACAGTGCACTGGTAACATCCGCATTGACTGCTTCAGCTATGCTTGTTCCCTGGAACAGGTCAAAATGCAGGGCGGTCCCGCCAAACACGGCTGTCCATAAAAGGGCGATGAGCGGCGGTATGATCAGCACGCCGACGACAAATTCCCTGATGGTCCTGCCCCTTGATACCCGTGCAATGAACGCGCCGACAAACGGGGACCAGGCGATCGCCCATGCCCAATAGAAAATCGTCCAGTCACGCACCCATGTACCGCCTTTATAAGGTGTAAGGCGCAGGCTCCAGTTAATGAAATTGGTAATATAATCGCCGATGCCCTGTGTGAACGTATTCAGGATGAAAACAGTCGGTCCGGCAATGAATACAAAGAGCATGATGATCAGAGCAAGGGAAAGGTTAAGATTGCTCAAATACTTGATTCCTTTATCCAACCCGGTCGTAGACGACAACAGGAAAAGGGCTGTCAAAACGACGATGATGATAATCTGCACCCATGCACTGTTAGTGATCCCGAAGGCAGCATTCAATCCGCCGTTAATCTGCAGGATCCCAAGCCCGAGTGATGTGGCTACCCCAAGGACAGTGGCGATGACAGCCAGGATATCAATGAATTTCCGGAGGCCTGTCCGCTCCTTTTTTGTACTGATGATCGGCTTGAGCGTAGTGGAAACAAGCCCGTCCTGCTTTTTGCGGAACTGGAAATAGCCGACTGCGAGTCCGACAATCGTGAAGACGGACCATTGGCTGACGCCCCAATGGAAGAAAGAGTAGCCCATGGCAGTTCTTGCTGCTTCAGGTGTGAGCCCTTCCATATCAGCGATGGGAGGCGAAAAATAATGGCTCATCGGCTCGGCGATTCCCCAGAAGACAAGGCCGATGCCGAATCCGGCGCTGAAGAGCATGCCGATCCACGTGAAAAAGGAATATTCGGGTCTTTCATCATCTCCGCCAAGCCGGATGCGGCCATATTTGCTGATGGCCAGGAATAGGCAGAAAAATACAAAGAGGAGTACCGATAGCAGGTAGAACCAGCCAAAGGCGTATGTAGTGAAATCGAAGGCTTTCTGTGCGGCCCCTGAAAAAATGTCAGGCAGGAAGACGCCTGTGAGGACAAGCAGAAGGATCACTGAAGCAGAGACCCAAAATACACTGTTTAATGACTTATCTTGCTGTTCATTCATAGAATACCCCCTGTTTTTTCTCTATATTTAACCTTAACATGTATAAAAGACTGGAGAAAACGCCATCAATAGCTGAAAATGGCAATATCCAAGAATATATGGCGGGAAAGCCGGGATTTTGCCGCCTTGAGAGTGCCTCATGTAGATATATACCCTAATAAGCAAGTTAGCAACCTATTTAGCAAAAAATCTGAATATATAGGAGCTGGATGAGATGTATCTCAAACCTTTGGAAGAAAAATTCACCCTGCACAGGAATGCTGAGCAGGCAGAGCCGATGAGAAAATATATGAAAGGCAACTTCCCGTTCCTGGGAATAAGGACGCCGGAGCGCAGGAAGCTTACGAAGGGGTTTTTTGCAGAAACTCAGATCTTGAAGGAGCCTTTTCAGCATGAGTTTGTGTCAGAGCTATGGAAGAAGGAAGAAAGGGAATATCAATATGCAGCCTGTGACTATATCCTCAGCTCCTTGAAGAAGCTTGTAAAAGACGACATGCTATTTATGGAGAGATTGATTACAGAAAAGTCCTGGTGGGATACTGTTGATACATTGGCTGCCCACCCTGTCGGCCGAATTGCCTCCGATCATCCTGAAACCATTGAGGATACAGTGAAGGATTGGGCCTATGGCAGCCATCTATGGCTGAGAAGGACAAGCATCATCTTTCAGCTCCGGTACAAGCAAAATACAAGTGAAGGCATCCTGTATGAATTCATCAGCCAGAATGCCGGCAGCAAGGAATTTTTTATCCAAAAGGCAATCGGCTGGGCCTTGAGGGAGTACAGCAAGACAAACCCTGAGTCAGTCAGAAGCTTTATCAGCAGTTCTCCGCTCGCACCCTTGAGCATCCGTGAGGGTAGCAAATATTTAAAATAAGAAGGAAAAACTGATAGAATGCTACATAGATTGAAAAAACAATTAGTAGGTGAAGAAATCATGGTGAAATGCATCGCGATTGATATGGACGGGACACTGCTGACCGCAACCCAGCAGATTACAGAAGAAAACAGAAAAGCGATCCAGAAGGCGCAGGCAGAAGGGGTGGAGGTTGTCATCGCCACAGGACGATCCTATTTTGAAGCGAACTTCGTCCTGGAAGAAGCCGGGATACACACCCCGATGATCTGCGTCAATGGGGCCGAAGTGAGGTCCATCGATAAAGAAGTAATAGCCAGCAATCCGCTTGACAAGTCGACGGCAAGGACAGCCGGCATGGCGCTCCTGCAAAATGGCGTTTATTTTGAAGTGTACACAAACAAAGGCACTTACACGATTGATGCCGATAAAGGCGTCTCTATCATCGTCGACATCTTTATGAGCGGAAACCCTGAAGCTGATGTGGATGAAGTCATGAAGGCGGCAGAGGAAAGGTTCACAAAAGGGCTTGTCCAAAAGGTGGACAGCTACGATATCCTTTTTGATGATACAGAGCATCAAATTTATAAGCTCCTTGCCTTCTCATTCGACGCTGAAAGGCTTGCAGCGGCAAAGGAAGCCCTTGTGCCGCTTGAGGACGAAGGGCTCGTCATCAGCTCTTCCGGTGAGGAAAACCTGGAGCTGACTAGCAAACAAGCGCAAAAGGGCGTTGCGCTTGAAGCCTTCCTTGAAAAAAGCGGGACAGGCATCCAGGATGCAATGGCAATAGGCGATAACTATAACGATCTTTCTATGTTCAAACGGGTGGGCAGGTCTGTCGCCATGGGCAATGCAGACGAAATCATCAAGGCACAGTGCGACTTTGTGACGCTGACTAATGAAGAAAGCGGAGTGGCAAAAGCAATCCTGGATGCCCTTAAGGCATAGGGAAATGACGGCACGAACCGGCCTGTTTTTTGGGCGTTTTGAAACCTTTAACTGAAAGGCGGAGATACTGTGAAAAAATCAGCCCTATTCATGCTGCTCGGTTTGCTGGCAACGGCGGGCTGCTCGGCAGAAGACAAATCGAATGAGACAGAGCCGAGGCCGCAGGAAAGCGAGGAGGCGGCTTCAGCCGTGCCGGAGGCGGAAGAGTTCGCGGCCGATCTGAAGACCCCGTGGTCGATCGACCAGGCAGGAAGCACTTTTTATATAACTGAAAGGACAGGGAGCATTGTAAAAGCAGAAGAAGGCAGCCGGCAGAGGCAGGAGGTCCGCCTGAAAAAGAAACTCTCACAGGCTTCGGAGGCCGGCCTGCTCGGCTTTGTCCTTTCCCCGGATTTTGAAAGCTCTGGAGAAGCCTTTGCGTATTATACGTATGAAGAAGGATCCGTACAGCAGAACCGGATCGTCGTCCTGAAGCAGACGGAGGATGCCTGGGAGGAAACAAGGCTGCTGCTGGATGGGATCCCGAGCGGGCAATACCATCATGGGGGCCGCCTGAAAATCGGCCCTGACGGCAAGCTTTATGCTACCGCAGGCGACGCGGCAGCCGATCCGGAAATCGCCCAGGATCTGGATTCCCTCGGCGGAAAAATCCTCCGGATGAATCTGGATGGAACGGTTCCCGACGATAATCCATTTGCCGGTTCTTATGTATACAGCTATGGCCACCGCAATCCGCAGGGCCTTGCCTGGGCTGAAGACGGCACCCTTTATGCCTCTGAGCACGGACCTTCCGCCAATGATGAGATCAACCGGATCGAGGCCGGGAAAAACTACGGCTGGCCGGTCATCCAGGGCAAGCAAGAGAAGGAAGGCATGGAAACGCCGCTCTTCACCTCAGGGGAAGACAATACCTGGGCCCCATCCGGCATTGCCATCAAGGACGGCAAGCTATATGCGGCTGCGCTGAGGGGTACTGCAGTACTTGAATTCAACCTGGAGTCAGGGGAGCTAAAGGAACTCATCACCGGTGCCGGAAGGATCAGGGATGTGCTGCTCTCCGGTAATGTCCTGTATTTCGCCGGCAATAATACGGATGGCCGCGGCAACCCGGGGCCAAACGATGATAAGCTGTATAAAATCCGGCTTTCAGAATAGAAAAGAGGCAGGCTCACTGGGCAAATAGTTCAGATAATGTGGAGAGGGTAGCCTAAATAACATACGTTTTCGTTGCGTAAATAGCACGGGAAACAAAAAAGCTTGGGATATCCCAAGCTTTTTACATTGAAAATATTGTTCATCAGCGCACTCAATTACTGAATAGTTGAACGGCCGGGTTGTCTTTAAACTTTTGGATGCTTAAACAAAGAAACCTGGGTCCTGCAAATGGATATTTATAGAGGGAGTAATTGCCCTTATTTAGCGAATAGTACTGAAAACCTCTTATATAGAGGGAGAAGTTCCTCTTATTTGACTTAAAAACGTGAAAAATGATAGATCTTCTTTGTATAGAGGGAAAAACTCCCCTTATTTTCCCTAAAACCACTTCTGATCTGCATTTAACAGTAAAAACTCCCCTTATTTTTTTATCATTTTTTTATGATAGGGGAGAAAGGCCGTTCATGACAAAACGGATGGTCCGCTCCACTTCAGCTTCATCATCCCACTGCGCCTCTGGCAGGAACAAATAGCGGATGGCGAGATGGCCTATTAAAGCGCTGAAGGTCATCCGCACAATGCTTTTTGGAGGGATGCCGGAAATGATCTGGCCCTGCTCCTGATAATATTCCACGATTTTTGCAAACTGCTGAAAAACCTTTTCGGCAATCTGTTCAATAAATCTTTTCTTCAAATCAGGATGAAAGGGGATTTCCTGTATCAGTATTTTAACAATCGGCAGGTTTTTCTTTAAAAAGGCAATGCGGTTGTCGAGCAGGGAGCGGAGGAAGTCTTCATAGCGGATCGGCCGCTGCTTCAGCACCTGCTCGATATCCTGGATAAGGTAGGGGGCCACCAGATCGCTCATGATCGGTTCGACAATGGCCAGCAAAAGATCTTTTTTCGTTTTATAGTGCCGGAAAATCGTGCCCTCCGCCACACCTGCCAATTTTGCAATTTCATTCGTTGATGTTGCGGAATAGCCTTTCTCTGAAAACATTTGAATGGCCGCAAGCAGGATGCTTCTCTGCTTCTCTGTCAGTCCGGCTTTTTCTCCGAATAGATAATCAATCAGGGACTCTTGTTCAGGCATTTATCTGCTCCTTATATGATAGGTTTTCACCGTGTCTGATAAAGTCATTATAATCATATACGGAGGAAATGAAAAACAGCTAGATCTTCCGGTATCTTTTCAGGGCAAGGACATTGAGCAGGGCAAAGGCGAGAGAGAATCCAGCCAGGACAATAAGATCCGGACAAATCTCCCCAAAGCCATATCCGCGGACCATCACATCCCTTAAAGCATTCGCACCATAATAGAGCGGCGTCAGCGGACCGATCCAGCTGAGCCAGCCGGAGATCGTCTCAAGATTGAACAGACCGGAAAAGAAGATCTGCGGCACGACCGCAAGCGGGATGAACTGGATCATCTGAAGCTCGTTATTGGCAAAAGCAGATAAAAAGATTCCGAGTGTAAGAGCTGTCAAGGAGAGCAGCAGGACAGTGAGCAGCACATAAAGGAAAGAACCTTCCATTCTCATATCCAGTACATAAACGGCAAAAGAGGCAATGATGCTTGCCTGGAGCATGGTAAAAATGCCGAAGCCTGCAATATATCCGCCTACGATCTCCCAGCGCCTCAAAGGACTGGCCAAGAGCCGCTCAAGCGTTCCGGTAGTCCTTTCCCGCAAAAAGGATACACCTGCAATCAGGAAAACAAAGAAGAAGGTAAAGAAGCCGACCAGAACCGGCCCGAAGTAATCGAATTGTCCCATATCGGGTGAGCCGTGCAGCTGGCTGATTTTCAAGCCGGACTCCTGGCCGCCAGGCTGAAGCTGCTTGAAAGCTTCCTGGACTTCCTGTGCCGCTTCCCTACTTATGCTGGGATCGCTTCCTTCCAGTCTGACTGCCGGTGTCCCATTGTTCATGGACAGATAGGCATCCAGTTTCCCCTCCTTCAGGTCATCCTCAGCGTGATCGGCCGAATCGTATTCTGTTACAGCAGCGTCCTGAAACTCAAGCCTTTCAGACCATTCGGAAGGAATTCCGGCCAGGCCAATTTTAGGATTATAATCTTCTCCGTTAAAGACGAGATGAAGCATCGTCAGGATGAGAATCGGGGCGAGGATCATCAGGGCCATTGTACGTTTATCTCTAATAAACTGCCTTAAAATCCTGATAACCAAAGCAGTCAGCCTCATCGCTGTTCACCTCCATAGGCCAGAAAGGCTTCTTCAATCGTGATCGCATTTTTCTCTGCTTTTAATTCTGCCGGGCTGCCGGAAGCAATCAGCCTGCCATCCCGAAGCAGTCCGAGCCTGTCGCACTTTTCGGCTTCATCCATTACATGGGTGGTGATGATCAGTGTCTTGCCTTTATGCTTCAATTCCTGAAAGGCTGACCAGATGCTTTGGCGCAGTACGGGATCGATCCCGACTGTCGGCTCATCCAGAATGAGGAGCTCGGGTTCGTGAAGAAGGGAAATGGCAAGCGACAGACGCCTTTTCATCCCGCCGGAATAGTTGGAGACAAGCTTATCCATGTGCTCAGATAACCCGACAACCTGCATGGATTCCAGCATCCGCTCTTTTTTGCGGGTCCCCTTAAGGCCGTATAAGGAAGCAAAGAATCTTAAGTTTTCTGCGGCGGTAAGTTCTCCATATAGAGCATCTGATTGTGCCATATAGCCAATCCTCTCCAAAAGGCTTAAAGATGGAACCTTTTCGCCGAATATCGTGATGTCCCCGGCATGGGGAATATCCAGTCCGGCAATTTGCTTAATCAGGGTGGTTTTGCCTGCACCGGATGGACCGAGGAGCCCATAGATTTCTCCCTGGCGTATTGTCAGGCTGAGACCTGTAAGAACATACTGGCTTCCGAATTTCCTGCTGACATTATTAACAGAAACGAGTGGAGCTTGAATACTCATGAAAAATCACCTCTTTTATTTAGTGAGTGATTACTCACTTCTATAGTAAGTGAGTGAAGCGTCTTTGTAAAGTGAGTAATCACTCACTAGACATATAAATTAAAACCTGACTCCCAACCCTGAAAAAGGTATAATGTTCTCTGTACCAGCAAATCTTTTAAACGGGGTGCAGAATATGGCTGATTTTAAATCAACTGTCATTATAAGAAGACCAGTAGCAGAAGTTTTCCAGTACGCCACCAACCCGGACAACGCGCCTGAAATTATGCCGAATGTCGTCAAGATGGAAAAGGCAACGGACGGTCCGATCGGGCCATCCACGAAATTCATTGAAACAAGGATGATCAGGGGCAAGAAGGTCAAGGCTGAAATTGAATATACACAATTTGAACAGGACAGGTCCTATACAGCAAAAAGCAATTCCAATGGGCTGGTTGTCACGTATGATTATACATTCACGGAAATTGATGAAGGCACGCAGGTGGAGCTCGAAGCCAATATCCACACATCCGGCTTCATCATGTCCCTGACAAAGCCAATGCTCGTAAAGATTATAAAAAAAGAAGATGGCAGGCAGCTGTCCTATCTGAAGCAGATGCTGCAGGGGGATGAAGAGTAAAAAAAAAGAGCCCGGGGGCTCTTTTTTTATTGGAACTTATAAGTCCAGAACCGTTCATTCTGGATCCAGGCTGTAGCCTGCGGGTCCTTATTTTTCAGCTTTTCCTCCGTTTGGGCAGCCATCAGCTGTGTCTGGGAAAGATGCGCTTTAATGGCAGCAAGCTTCTGGTCGACAACGGCGCTGACATCATTGAGAATATCCGCTTCGCCAAGTTCATCGACGCAGTTATTGGAAAATGCGACACAATGCAGCTTCGGCCGGTCCTGCTCAGGCAGGCGCTCAAGTGCCCTTACAACAGCTGCCCCTGTTGCATCATGGTCCGGGTGAACCGAATATCCCGGATAAAAGGAAATGACCAGTGACGGATTCACTTCTTCCACAATGGAAAAAAGGTGGTCGGTGAGCAATTTTTCATCCTCAAATTCAATGGTTTTGTCACGATAGCCGAGCATCCGCAAATCCTGGATCCCCAGGACGCGGGCAGCCTCCTTCAATTCTTTGCGGCGAATCAGCGGCAGACTCTCCCTCGTTGCAAAAGGAGGGTTACCCAGATTGCGCCCCATCTGGCCAAGCGTCAGGCATGCATATGTAACAGGGGTCCCGCTGTTAACATGGGAAGCAATCGTGCCTGACACGCCAAACGCTTCATCATCCGGGTGCGGGAAAATGACGAGTACATGTCTTTCCTTATCCATTAGCTATTTCTCCTTTCACTTTTATTCAAACGGAGTCTCGCTGATCTGCAGCGCTACAGCAAGCTTTCCGCTGTTATCATGGCCAGCCATCAGCAGGCGGCCGATTTCATCCACTTCAAAGTGGGTGATGCCCTCCGCATACACCCAGCCGAATTCCATTTTCAAACCGACTCTGAACGGGCCGTCTCCGGTAATCTTTCCGAGCTCATATTTGAGGGATGCGTTTCGGATATAGGCTCCGGCAGAGAAAAAAGACTCATCAAAATGGGATGCGTATGCCCCATTTGTGGTTTCGAGGTGAACAAAAACGTTCTTTCCGGCAAGCCGGCTAATCTCTTTTTGCACATCTTCTTTTACGACAGGCTTCATAAATATATGCCTCCTTTCAGCACAATGCTGCTGTTCCTTGAATGAGATTATTTTACTAAAAAAGGAATGGAAAAGCGAAATCGGCGCTTCCACATTCCTTTTAAGCAGCGGCAGTGTTTCCTCCGCTATCAGATTTTCCGGCCCTCGGCTTTTTCGATTGAGCCATTGCTGCGATATGCACCATGCATCGTAGGACCCACATACTCGTTCAGGCGGAACCCATGGCGGATTGCTTCCGTAATGAAGGATTTCGCGGTCTCGACAGCTTCTGTCACGCTATGGCCCTTCGCAAGCCCTGCAGTTACTGCAGAAGAATAGGTGCAGCCTGCCCCATGCGTATAAACAGTATCAATCAGCTCGTTTTCAAACAAAAGGAAATCTTTTCCGTCATATAGGAGGTCAGCCGCTTTTTCATGCTTCAGCTTGCTGCCGCCTTTGATCAATACATACTTCGCACCCATGTCATGAATTTTCGCAGCCGCTTCCTTCATATCATCGATGGTGCGGATCGGCCCGGTCTGTGCCAGCTGCCATGCTTCAAACAGGTTCGGCGTTACCACTGTTGCCCGCGGAAGAAGAAGCTCCCTCATCGCGTCAGTGGTCTCCGGGTTCAATACTTCATCTTCGCCCTTGCAGACCATTACAGGGTCAATGACCGTGTTGTTCAATTTATTTTCATCCATCACCATTGCCGCCAGCTCAATGATTTCCACCGTTCCGAGCATGCCGGTCTTCATGGCATCGATGCCGACAGACAGGATGGTTTCAAGCTGCGCCTTCAGCGTTTCGATTGGCAGCGGATGTACATGATGATGCCATTGGTCTTTCGGATCCATCGTTACAATCGTTGTCAGTGCAGTCATCCCGTACACACCGAGTTCCTGGAATGTTTTCAGGTCCGCCTGGATGCCCGCTCCTCCGCTCGTATCCGATCCAGCAATCGTAAGTACTTTCTTCATAGTCATGTCATGCGCCTCCCATTATTGTTCTAATTATGATTATAACAATATTATATCTCAGTACAATTGGAACGAATTGCAGGGACCCCTTTTCTTTTCGCCAAAATTTACCTATGATAAAAACAGAAATAGAAGATTGAGCGGTGATGAAGATGAAGAACATCCTATATATCGAAGATGATAAAGAAATCGGCAAATGGACGAAAGATTATCTCCTTGAAAAAGGCTACTCGGTCGACTGGCTGCAGTCAGGGGAGGGAGCAGCCCAGGCAGCTGCCAGAGCGGACCTGGTCATCCTTGATGTAATGCTGCCAGGTCTGGACGGTTTTACGGTCGGCCAGCGCCTGAAGAAGGATGCTCCGGGGATTCCTATCCTGATGCTTTCGGCCCGGACGGCTGTCGATGATAAGCTGCAGGGCCTGCAGTTTGCCGATGATTACCTGACAAAGCCATTTCATCCGGAAGAGCTGGCGGCAAGGGTCGATGTGCTGCTCCGGAGGTATGGAAAGCCGGAACAGAGCCGGCTCCTGCTTCGCCATCTCGAAGTCAGCCTTGGGGAGAATCGCATCACCGATACAAGGAGCGGCGAAGAGATCATCCTGACAGGCAAGCAGCATCAGATTTTCATGTACATGCTCCGCCATCCGAACCAGATTCTCACAAAAGAGCAGATTTTTGAGGCAGTCTGGGGGGAGCCCTATATGGACGGAGATAAAACCTTGATGGTCCACATCCGCTACCTGCGCGAAAAAATTGAAGAAAACCCAGGCTCGCCTGCCATCCTGGAAACCATCCGGGGCATCGGCTACAGGGTGAAGCAATGAAGCCAAAATCACTGCAGGGCAGATACCTGCTCATCATCCTGCTGGCGCTGGTGCTCATGCCAATCACCTTTCCGCTCGTTTCAGTTTTATTCCATATCCCATTTTCCATGCAGGAGCATGACCCGAATGTCTATGAAGACAGCAAAGGCATGGAATCAATGTGGAAGGAAGAAGGAAAGAAGCTCGGCGGCAGGACGGATGAGGAAATCAATGAGAGGCTCCGGGAGCTTAAGCAGAAGTACAATAAGGCAAGCATCTTTTGGGTCGACGGACAGGGGAGCACAAAGCTGAAGCTTCCAGAGCAAATAAAGATCCCTGCCCAGTGGGACCCGCTGTACACCATAGATTTCATGAAGACGAACAGGGGCCTTGAAGCTGATCCCTATACTGTCGTTTCATTCATCGGGTCCGGGAAATCCGAAGGGTTCATGGTCATCCAGGTGCCCCGGGGAGAAATGGACACAGAATGGGAGCAAGTAAGCAGAAGCTATGACTATTATTATCTGATTGCCACCTTTGGGGTGCTGGGATTGTTCCTTTTTGTGTCCTGGATTTTCTTTTACAGAATCCGCCAGAGACTGCTCCGTCTCCAGGAGGCAATGGACAAGCCTGCTGAAGGCGGGATCCCCCTGCCGATCGCCATTGATAAGAAGGATGAAATCGGCCAGCTGGAAGGGGCTTTTAACCGGATGATCGACCAGCTTGAAACAGGCAGGCAGCGGGAGCGGGAAGAAGAAGAGCTGAGGCGCCAGCTGATCGCCAATCTCTCCCATGACCTCAGAACCCCGCTGACAACAATCAGGGGCCATGCCTATTCTTTGAAAAAAGAAATCACTTCCGAAAAAGGCCGGGAATCTCTCGAACTCATTGACAATAAAGTCAACTATCTTGGCCAGCTGATCGAAAACCTGCTTTCCTATACACTATTAACCTCAGGCAAGTATCCATACAATCCGGAAAAAACGGATATCGTCCGGCTCGTAAAAACCTCGGCAGCCGCCTGGTATCCTGTTTTTGAAAATGAAGGCTTCGAGCTTGATATTGAGCTGCCGGACAAGAGCATCTACTGGGATATAGACGGGCAATGGATGAACCGCATCCTCGATAATCTGTTTCAGAATATCCTCCGGCACGCCGCCCAGGGCAGATATGTCGGCGTCCTGCTTGATGCAGAAAAGGAAATTCTGGCCGTAAAAGATAAAGGGCCGGGAATGACAGGAGAGTCTGCTGGCAAAGGCGCTGGCATCGGTCTCTCCATTGCAGCTCTTATGCTGAAGGAGATGGATCTTGATCTTCAGATTAACAGCAGCAGCTGCGGGACGGAGATGGTGATTGGGAGGAAGGGGGATTTGGGAAAAGGGTATAAGGATGGATAGTTATTGGTGGGGTTCGGATGATTTCATCTGGACTCTTTTTTACTTCGGTTTTAGTAAAAAGACTGGATTGGAAATAAATGTATAAAAGGTCGAATAACCAAAAAAGTAGGGCGAATCATTTCATTTTTAGGGCGAATCATTGAAATTTTATGTAGAAAAACGCTGAATTTAGGTGGAATCAGCCGGAAATCATGCATATCGGCGCCAGCTGCTACTAAGATAGATGGAATTTTTCAAAGAAATTCATAAATGCAGCCTACATCCATCCTTTTTTAAACCAAATTTAAACTTCCCCCCACCCCCAGCTTAACCTTCGCGGGATAAGATGGTTCCGAGGTGAAGAAAATGAGCGAATTAATCCTGGAAACGAATGGTTTAACGAAAAAGTTCGGAAAACGGAGTGCGGTCGAAAATGTGGATCTGCGGCTGGCGAAAGGAGAAATATACGGATTCCTCGGCCCTAACGGTGCGGGCAAGACAACGACGATCCGGATGCTGCTCGGGCTGGCCAGGCCGACGGGCGGTTCCATCCATATCTTTGGCAGGGATTTGAAAAAAGAGAAGCTGCAGATCCTTCGCAAGGTTGGCTCTCTTGTTGAATATCCATCCTATTACGGACATCTGACCGCCATCGAAAATCTTGAGGCTCTCCGCAGGATTCTCGAGGTGCCAAAATCACGGATCGATGAAGTGCTGGCCATTGTCCGCCTGTCAAAGGAAGCGAAACGGCCGGTAAAAGGCTTTTCCCTTGGAATGAAGCAGCGGCTTGGAATTGCCGCCGCCCTGCTCGCGAACCCTGAGCTGCTGATCCTGGACGAGCCGACGAACGGACTGGACCCATCCGGCATTCTTGAAATTCGCGAGCTGATCAAAAGCATGCCGGCACAGCATGGAATGACCATCCTCGTCTCCAGCCATCTATTATCAGAGATTGATCAAATGGCAACACAGGTGGGCATCATCTCCAAAGGGTCGATGATTTTCCAGGATTCGATCCATGTTCTCAGGCAGAAGGCAAACAGCCAGATTGCGATTACAGTCAATGAAACAGAGAAAGCCTGGAGAGCGCTGCTGTCAAACGGCATCCAGGCAGAAAAAAAGCGGGAGCACCTGCTGCTTGACGGGACAGACACCCAGGTGGCCGCGGCTGTGGAAACACTGGTCCGCCATGATGTTTCTGTATACCGTGTCCAGGAGCAGAGAAAAACGCTCGAGGACATCTTCCTGGAGCTGACAGGAGAAGGGGGAAGCCTGTGATGATGAACATGCTTTCCGCCGACTTTCTGAAAATCAAAAGAAAGATGATCCTGTTCCTCGTTTTTCTCGGCCCCTTTGGCGTTGTCGCTCTTGAAGCGTTCAATTTCGGGCTCCGCTATGAGTATTTGACAGGAGTTTATGCAAAAGATTTATGGAAAGGCTTGATCGGTGAAGCCAGCTTCCTCAGCATCCCTGCGATCATGCTCGGGCTTGCGCTGGTCACCAGCATGATTGCCAATATTGAGCATCAGACAAATGCCTGGAAGCAGCTCCTGGCCCTTCCTGTTTCTAAAGGAAAGGTGTTTACCTCCAAGTTTCTATTGGCAGCCATCTTATTGTTTATTTCCTGTGTACTGCTATTCGTTGGGCTGATCATTCTGGGACTGATCCTCGGATTTGGCACAGACTTTCCCTTCCTTCATCTGGCGGAATCAGTGTTCTTTCCTTATTTGGCTGGGATGCCTTTCATTGCACTGCAGTTATGGATTTCCATCACCATGAAAAATCAGGCCATTCCGCTGACGGCCGGCATTCTGGCGACGGTGCTGACCCTGTTTTCCGTGAAGTTCCCGGACTGGGTCCCGCTGAAATGGCTGTTTCTTGAGAGCTGGGGCGGTCCTTTTTATTCGGCACTGGCGGGCGTCCTGCTCGGCATCGGCATCTACTTGACCGGGCTGATTGATTTTTCCAGAAAGGAAGTGAAATAGCATGATCAATCTATTAAGCTCTGAATGGCTGAAGCTTAGAAAATCTTCTGTCTGGCTGCTTATATTTATAAGTCCTCTTCTGGCAGCGTTGGCCGGCTTTGGTGAAGCGGATCATCCCGGGATGGAGGGGGAGCTGCAATGGCTCTACACCCTCAGCAGCATGGCGTTCGTCCATGCGCTGCTGTTCCTGCCGCTCTTGACCGGTGTATTTTCTGCATTTGTCTGCCGCTATGAGCATCTGGGCGGAGGCTGGAAGCAGCTGCTGTCACTGCCGGTTTCCCGGAGAAATGTATATATCGTGAAATTCAGTCTTGTTATGGGGCTGATTGCTGTCTCCCAGCTGCTCTTTTTAGGCGGCCTGCTGCTGGTGGCACAGCTGAAAGGATTCGATGCACCGATTCCGTGGAAAATCATCCTGGAAAGCATAGCCGGCGGATGGGTTGCCTGCCTTCCGGTCGCGGCCCTGCAAATGTTTGTTTCAGCCGCATGGTCCAGCTTTGCCGCTCCGCTGGCCATCAATGTGGTCTTTACACTCCCAAACATTCTGGTAGCCAACTCAGAAACCTACGGCCCGTTCTATCCCTGGGCACAGCCATTTCTGACCATGATTCCGCGGATGGGAGAAGAATTCGGGGCACTGAATGCCTCCATGGAAACCCTCCTGATTGTCATCCTCGGCGGCTTCGTACTGTTTTTCCTGTCAGGAATGACGTACTTTCAGCGCAAGGAGATTTAGTATCAAAGAAGACAGAGGGGAACATGTTGTGTAATGGGTTTAACTGAACTTCCTTGTCAATTAGATCCGCCCAAAAAGTATAAAAAACCTGATGATTGCAGTGGAAGGCACGCAGACTCCTGCGGGATTGCAGCGGAAATGTTGAGACCCCACAGCGCGCAAGCGCGAGGAGGCTCAACTTCGCCCCGCGGAAAGCGAAGTGCCTGGAACGGAAATCATCAGCCTCGTTAAAAAGCTATACTGCTTATCTCCCATGGATGTTTTTCCCACTACCTATTAATCCACCATCAAGAAAGCTACAATAGATACATATACCAAAAAGGAGGCTGCTGCATGAAAGCAACAGGAATCATTCTTGCGGGCGGGCGTTCAAGCCGGATGGGCCAGAATAAGGCGCTTATGACCTTAGAGGGAGTTACGGTCATTGAACGGGTGCGTGACGAGCTGAAAAAGGCAGTCCAGGATATCATCATTGTCACCAACTCCCCAGAAGACTACGATTTTCTCGGCTGCCCGATGGCTGGTGACATCTATCAGGACGGAGGGCCGCTTGCCGGACTCCATGCAGGACTGAAAAATTCGCAAACAGACTATAATCTTGCCGCAGCCTGTGATATGCCCTTTCTTTCAGCCGGGCTCGGCAGCATCCTTTTAAACGAGCTGGGCGAATGCCAGGCCGCTGTTCCGAAAATCTCCGGGCAGCTTCATCCCTTGTTCGGTGCCTATCACAAGGGGTTATACCGGAGGGCAGAGGAAATGCTTGAAGCAGGCGACCGCAAAATGAGGAATCTGCTCACAGAGGACAGCCGGATTTTATCAGAGAAAGAGCTTTTGGAAAAAGGCTGGGGTGGTGAGGAGGCCTGTTTTTTCAATATGAACCATCCTTCTGAATACGAGCAGGCTAAGCGTATGCTCGGCAGGGAATCTTAAAATTGGGAATGGAAAGCCAATCCTGCTATTCTATATAGATAAAAACATCGAGAATCCTAAGAGGTGAAAAAATGGATTTTGAACTATCAAAAGAACCGATTGATGTTCAGGCTGTCACTGATAAAGTCATCCAGCGCAATGCTGGGGCGGTCACCGTGTTTATCGGGACGGTCAGGGAGCTGACGGGCGGCAAGAAAACCCTGTATCTCGTCTATGAAGCATATGAATCAATGGCAGTGAAGAAGCTTGAGCAGATCGGTCATGAAATAGAAGAAAAATGGGAAGGCGCGAAGGCAGCCATCACCCACCGGACAGGCAGGCTGGATATTACCGATATAGCCGTCGTCATTGCTGTATCTACCCCGCACAGGGCGGATGCCTATGAAGCGAACCGCTATGCCATCGAAAGAATCAAGGAGATAGTCCCTATCTGGAAAAAGGAACACTGGGAGGACGGGGAAGAATGGATCGGCAACCAGCTTGAAACCGTTTCTTATCCGGCTGGCCGTCCGCAAAAGGAGGATCTGGATGAATAAAATCAAACTGTTTGCCCACTTGCGTGAAAGTGCAGGCAAGGAAGAAATCGAGCTTGACGCCGCGGGCAAGACGATCAATGAACTGAAAGCCATTTTAACTGAAGCCTATCACCTTAATCTGGAAACCGTAATGACAGCAGTGAACGAAGAGTTCGCCCTGGATCACGAGCTGATCAAAGAGGGAGACGTCATCGCTTTCATCCCGCCGGTCAGCGGCGGCTGAGGAGGGGAATAGGTTGGACGAAAGATATTCGCGCCAGACGCTTTTTCCCGGAATCGGCACGGCGGGACAGGAGAAGATCGCCCGGAAGCATGTCCTGATCATCGGGGCCGGGGCGCTGGGCTCCGGCTGTGCAGAGCTCCTGATCCGTGCGGGGGTCGGGAGTATGACGATCATTGACAGAGATTATGTGGAAGAAAGCAATCTTCAGAGGCAGCAGCTTTATGCAGAGAAGGATGCCAGGGAAAAACTGCCGAAAGCAAAGGCGGCAGAAAGGCGGCTGAAGGAAATAAATTCTTCCGTCAACTTAAGCTGCATTGTCGGGGATGCAGATCCTTCACTTCTGGCTGAGCTTGCGCCTGGAACTGATCTGATGATTGATGCCACTGACAATTTTGAAACAAGGATGGTCATCAATGATCTGTCCCAGAAACTTGGAATACCATGGATTTACGGAGCCTGTGTCGGCAGCTTTGGAATGAGCTTTACCGTGATCCCGGGCAAAACCCCATGCCTGAATTGCCTTCTGAAAGCTGTTCCGCTGCAGGGGCTTACCTGTGATACAGGCGGCATCATCGGACCGGCCGTCCAGATGACCGTAGCCCATCAGGGGGCAGAGGCGCTGAAAATCCTGGCAGAAGACTGGGACGCTGTCAGGACTTCGTTTGTCAGCTTCGATCTTTGGCACAGCCAGTATACAAATATGGGGACTGCCAAAGCCAAGGATCCGGGCTGCCCTTCATGCGGGGCTGAAAGGACCTATCCTTACCTGGAGCAGGATAACCGGACCAGGACAGCCGTACTCTGCGGCCGGGATACGGTCCAGATCCGCCCGCCCGGTAAGCGGGACCTGGATCTCGAAGGGCTGGCAGGGCAGCTTGGCCGGCTCGGCTATGAAGTAAAGGGCAATCCCTATCTTCTGTCTGCCGAGCTGGGTGCCGAAAGGGCCGTCTTTTTCAGTGACGGCCGGGCCCTCATCCATGGCACGAAGGATGAGTCCCATGCAAAAGCCATCTACCAGCGTCTGCTGGGTTAAATACAGGAACCCCTCTGCCTGGCTGCAGAGGGGTTCTGTTTTTTTCAGTAAGAAAGCCGTCCCGGGGGGTGTCCCGGAACGGCTGGAGAACCTTCTTACTTATTCGTTTGAACCTACAATGACAAGCTTGCCTTCATCAAGCACCTTTTCGTATTGCTCAGCTTCCACCTTTGAAAGGCCGAGAGCTTCGAACTTGTTGCGGAGCTCGTCGCCGCGCTTATTGAACATATTGCCGACAGAATCAAATAAGCCCTGTTCCTTCAAGCCGACGCTCCCAGTGTTGGTAGCATCAGTTAAATCTTCGGAACGGTTTTCGTCATGCGCAAAAATAAAGATATTGTCCTTTTCATAGCCTTCTGCTGTTAAAGTCTTAATAGTATCCGTTGCTTGTACGCCGTTTTCACAAACCTCAATTTTATACATGAATAATTCCTCCTCTAATTTTTTTGGACAATGTGCCTGTCCGCTTATTCTTTTATTTATCCTTTTTTTCCATACTTAAACTTCAATCTTTGTGTACAATGTTTCAGCAAAATTTTACAAAAAAGGCAGTTCTCATTTTATAATGGAAACGAACGGGTATAGAAAAGGAGCGGAGATATTGAAAAAAGAACAGGAAGTATTAGAACAGATGGAGGCGCTTATGAAGGAACTGAAAACTTCCCGCAAGCAGGCTGCAAGTGCCGCCGCTCTTGAAGGCAGCGGGGGTGCGTTCACGTTTTCACGGTTTTTGCGCTACGGATTCAGGAAGTGGAGCTGGAAAATCGGGCTGCTTTTATTGTCGCTTATTATGATCGGAATTTTGCTTACAGCAGGAATCTTTTATTTTTATACAGGGTCATCAGCTCAAGAAGAGAAAGGGAGTTTTATAGAACAGGTGCGCGGCCTGTCAACGCTGGCATCATCACAGGCGCTCGTGAAGGCCGTGATTGAAAAAGAAGACAATGAACTGTTTGGCAGGCAGATAGAAACGGATCTGCCGGGGACAAAGCGCAAGCTTCTGCTTATTGTCCCGGGAACGGTAACGGCAGGGGTCGATCTTGAGCAGGTTGGAGAAAAGGATATCAAGGTGTCGGAAGAGGATAAGAGGATTGAAGTTTCCCTTCCGAAGGCAAGCATCCTCCAGGAGCCGTCGCTCGATCTTGAGCATGTCCAGACCTTTTCGGCTTCCGGGATTTTTCGGGATGATGTGAACTGGGATGAGGCATACAGCCTTGCAGCAGAGGCAAAGGAACTGGTAGAAGCGGAAGCGATTGACCAGGGGATTCTTGAACTTGCTGAGAAGAACGCAGAAAAAACGATCAGCGAATTTTTTGGCAGGCTGGGCTATGAGGCCTCTGTCAGCTATAAGGGGGATTCTGATGCAGCTATTAAATAACCGCTGGGGCGAGCTTCTGGAAGAGGAGTTCGAAAAAGCGTATTTTCATGAACTGGAAAGATTCCTGGAAGAAGAATATGCGAGCGAGACGGTCTATCCGGCCAGGGAAGATATCTTCAACAGCCTGAAGTATACCGATTATGAGGATGTAAAAGTGGTCATCCTGGGGCAGGATCCGTACCATGGACCGCGACAGGCCCATGGTTTGAGCTTCTCGGTCAAGCCGCAGACCAGGATTCCCCCCTCCTTAAGGAATATTTTCAAGGAGCTTCATGAAGACCTTGGCTGCAAAATCCCTGATAACGGGTATCTGGTCAGCTGGGCGGAGCAGGGTGTCCTGCTGCTGAATACCGTTTTGACCGTGCGGGAGGGGGAAGCCCATTCCCATAAAAATAAGGGGTGGGAGACTTTTACCAATAGCGTTATTGCCCTGCTGAATGAAAGGGAAAGGCCGGTCGTATTCCTGCTTTGGGGAAAGCCCGCCCAGGAAAAGGCCAAGCTGATTGATAATCCGAGCCATATTATCCTAAAATCAGTCCACCCCAGCCCACTATCAGCAAGAAGAGGATTCTTTGGCAGCCATCACTTTTCAAAAACCAATCAGATTTTGAAGGATAATGGGGAAGAGGAGATAGACTGGCAGATACCAGATCTCTAATTCCGGCATGTTTCACGTGGAACGGAAATTGCATATGAAGAATGCCGTCGAAAGCTGACGGCATTTTTTAATAGACAAGTATAAAATAAGGGGGGCAAGACGCTTTCGCCTTTCTCTATTCAAAGAACTGTCAGAGTTTTAGGATGTATAATGGGTACAAGTCATGTAAAATAGAAACCGATAGCCAAATGAGTTAGAAATAAGGCTCAGCAAAGGATGACAGGATTGGACAGCAATCAGCCAAATTGCTTTAAATGCAAGCATTTCTACGTGACATGGGACCGGCAGTTCCCGAAAGGGTGCAGGGCGTTTCAATTTAAGGGAAGGCAGCTTCCGTCCAAAGCGGTTGAAAGGGCTTCAGGCCATCCTTGCCTTAAATTTGAGGGAAAGTCCAAGTAATTTCGGCTGCCTGAATAGCATGGGTGCCTGCTGCCGAAAATGGAGCTGTAGAGATTTAGGAAAAAGAGGTGAACAGTATGCAGATACCTGTTGGAAATCTGCTTGCCAAGATGGAAAAGGAGCTGCAGGGGGCCAAATCAAGCTCTTCTGAGGAAATGATCCGGGAGCGGGTATATTCTATAAAGGCTTTATGCGAGCTGCTTCTGGAAGGTGAGAAGACAAGTTCAGAGCCGGTGCGGCCGGCTGCATCTTATATTCCTCAGCCTGTACAGGAAAGTGTGCCGCTGGCTTCAATCCAGCAGCCCAGGAAGATGAATATGGAAAATGAAGCAAATGGAGATTCAATTTTCGACTTTTAAGAAGTCGATGAAGAGGTGAAATCATGAAAATTTTTATCATAATCGGTGCAATCAATGCGTTCCTTGCTGTTGCTCTTGGGGCTTTTGGCGCCCACGGCCTGGAAGGAAAAGTTGAACCTAAGTATCTTGAAACCTGGAAAACAGGTGTAACCTATCAAATGTTCCATGCCACCGGACTTCTGATCATCGGTGTTCTGCTGGGACGACTGCCGGCAACGGCCTTACTGTCATGGTCCGGCTGGCTGATGCTGATTGGAATCATCCTCTTCTCCGGAAGCCTGTACGTCCTGACGCTGACAAAGATCAGTGTCCTCGGCGCCATCACGCCGCTCGGCGGAGTCGCCTTCCTTGCTGCATGGGTTCTCCTGATCATTGCCGCAGTTAAATATCTGTAAAAAAATGAGCCTGGCTGCATAAGCCAGGCTTTTCATTATCTTGGCGGAAAGGCTGCCAGCCCTGGAGCCGCTCCATATGGATAGTCATACTCAATCTCTTCATCAAATGTAATATAATCCAGATAAATCATCGGGATCAAATAGCGTGTGCCTGACTGCGGATCGCTCAAGATCAGGTGATCCCTTCCTGCCGCTTCAATGATTCCCTTGAAAATCTTCGCATTCCATTCCCTGTTGTTCTCAAAGGTGGCGTAAACGGTTGCCAGCTTCCCTTTGTTCAGACGGAGGATGTTTTCAATGTAGGATTGCTCAATAGGCAGCATCCCGGGAACCTGTGAAACGGGTGAACCTGAAGGCGGAGATGTGGTGAGCATGGAACCGGACGGCATCTGCGGATAGGCCTGCTGGGCGCCGTATCCCTGTGCCTGTGTGCCGGCCCCATAGTAAGGCTGCTGCTGTTGCGGCTGCTGCTGCTGATAAGGCGGATAGGTGCGGTAATCAACATATTGCTGCTGCGGTACAGATTGCTGTTTCAAAATAAATCCCTCCTAAATGTCATTAATAAACAGTGGGACAGTCTGCCCGGGCCGGCTGGAAGAAGCAATGTGCTTTGTATCTTCCGGCATTCGGCTGATTATACCATTGGGCAGGGCAGTCCCCGGTGGGGCGGAAAAACCAGAGCGAATTGCTGGCAGGATGATGGCGCTGCCCCTTGATGACTTTCCTGGCCAGGTCGAGCTCATTCTGACGGGGCCGCTGATAAAAGTAGCCCTTGATGGTGGCTTCAAATCCGCCTGGCCGCTGATAAACCATTTTCCGGATGGAAGGAATTTCCTTGAAATCCAGGCAATCGGCCCTGACCCGGTTCACCCCGACATTGCCGACCATCAGCATGCCCAGATTTCCTTCCCCTTCAGCCTCCGCACGCATCAGCCTTGCGAGAAGCTTCACATCCTCTTCGGTATAAGGAATAACGGCCATAACTTCACCTCTCTCAGCAGCTATTCAAAGGCTGTAAGTGAAAGTATCCGTATAAAACCAAACTCACTATTTCATAAATATGTGGGAAATGCTGTATTATGCCTGATGGGGGAAAGAAAAGCGGAGGGCGCTTGTTCAGAATAAAGGAACGCAGGCTAAAGACGCCACGTCCTGTGGCAACGCCTGCATGACCCGCATCCTGCGGGCCCAGCATAAGGCGCTTTGGAATGGAAGGCGTTCTTTGCCTTCGGTTCCAAAGTGACTTATGACTCGAGCACCTAGGAGCCGGAGCTGGACAAAAAGAAAAGCGGAGGGCGCTTGTTCTATAAGCAGGAATCTATCTGCGTAACTGAATAAGTAGAAAAATTGGAAGCCCAAATCAAATGCATGCATATGTTGAATTATTTTTTCAATAAAAAACCCCGGCAAAAGCCGAGGCCTGATTCATATATTAAACATTCAGGAAGCTGCCTACCTGGTCTTCCAGGAGCAGGTTTCCGACAAAGAAGGAGCCGAATTCGCCGTAGCGGGCGCTCACTTCATCAAAGCGCATTTCGTAGACAAGCTTCTTGAATTGAAGCACATCGTCTGCGAAGAGGGTTACTCCCCACTCGTAATCGTCAAAGCCGACAGAGCCGGTGATGACCTGCTTTACTTTGCCTGCATACTGGCGGCCGATCATGCCGTGGCTGCGCATCATATTGCGGCGGTCTTCCATAGGGAGCATATACCAGTTATCTTCACCCTGGCGGCGCTTGTCCATCGGGTAGAAGCAAACATATTTTGCTTTAGGAAGCTCCGGGTAAAGGCGTGCCAGGACATGCGGATTCTGATAAGGATCCTCTCCGGCTGGCAGATAGTTGCTCAGCTCCACAACGGAAACATAAGAATGTGCCGGAATGGTATATTCCGCAAGCTTTGATTTATTGAACTCATTCTCGATCTCATTCAGCTCTTCCATTGTAGGGCGCAGGATCATCATCATGAAATCTGCTTTTTGTCCAACAATCGTATATAAAGCATGGCTGCCATTCTTTTCGCTCTGCACGGAATTCCATTTATCCACAAGGCCCATAAACTCCTGGATTGCTGCATCGCGCTCTTCTTTCGGAGTCATTTTCCATGTCGTCCAGTCCATTGTGCGGAAATCATGGAGGCAATACCAGCCATCAAGCGTTTGTGCTGCTTCAGTCATTCTGATCACTCCTATATATGTACTCGAATTCTCATCAATACTATATCATAGTTTCACCATAACACGTCTGCCTGAAACTTGAAAATTATATGTCGTTTACCAGCTGTTCAAAAATTATTCTCAATCAGGTTTCCGGCCGGGAAAACAAGGGGATTCTAAAGAATAGCAGATTAAGCAACCAGAACGGGCGCGAAATCGGATATTTTCCGGCAAAAAGGACCATATTAACATCGTCCGGAGAGAATCGATTCCCAGATATAAATATAAGAATGTTAAGAAAACAAAAACTTTTCAGGTGTAACCGCTGCCACTTCTCCTTGTTCTTGAATTTTCACAGTGGAGGAGTATCCTAAGGGAGTGAGAATAGCGGACGCAGGCCCATTTCTATGGATAAAGGCAGGCTCAGCGCCGCTTAAGCCGAGTGATTTGATACATATAAAAGGAGGATTTTCATATGAGTGATCTTTTTGAAGGATTAAGGAATAAGGTTTCCGGCAATAATCTGCGAATCGTATTTCCTGAAGGAACAGATGAAAGGATTCTGACTGCAGCAGGCCGTCTGGCAGCTGACAAAATTCTTACCCCTATTCTGATCGGGGATATTGCACAAATCGAGGATAAAGCAAAATCATTGGATGTATCCCTTGATTCTGTCGAAATCTATGACCCGAAAAACTTTGCCATGATGGACGAACTTGTTGCTGCATTTGTTGAGCGCCGCAAAGGAAAAGCGACAGAAGAAGATGCCCGCCGCATTCTTCTTGATGAAAACTATTTCGGCACCATGCTTGTTTATGCCAATAAAGCAGACGGCCTTGTCAGCGGAGCAGCTCACTCTACTGCAGATACAGTCCGACCGGCTCTTCAGATCATTAAGACAAAAGAAGGCGTCAAAAAGACTTCCGGTGTCTTCATCATGGTCCGCGAAGATGAAAAGTATGTATTTGCCGATTGTGCAATCAATATCGCACCAGACAGCGCAGATCTTGCGGAAATCGCCATCGAAAGCGCCAAGACAGCAAGAATGTTCGACATCGACCCGCGCGTTGCCATGCTGAGCTTCTCTACCAAAGGCTCTGCAAAATCCCCTGAAACGGAAAAAGTATCCCAGGCAGTTGAAGAAGCCAAGCTTCGTGAGCCATTGCTCATCGTGGACGGCGAATTCCAGTTCGACGCAGCCTTCGTACCATCCGTAGCCGAGAAGAAAGCTCCGGATTCACCGCTGCAGGGAGATGCTAATGTATTTGTATTCCCAAGCCTGGAAGCAGGGAATATCGGCTACAAAATCGCCCAGCGCCTTGGTAACTTTGAAGCGGTCGGACCGATCCTTCAAGGCCTGAACCGTCCGGTAAATGACCTTTCCCGCGGATGTGACCAGGAAGACGTGTATAAGCTTGCTTTGATCACAGCAGCTCAGGCATTGAATCAGTAATAGAAGAGAGCCGGCACTCTGGTGTGCCGGTTCTTTTTTGCGGTGCAGCGTGTTGTGGCGCGGCGCGGTGGGGCTGTCAGCTGCCAGTTGGTAGAAAAAACGCTCAATTCGGTAGATTACAGTGTAAAGTCGGTAGAATATAGCGTCAAGTTGGTAGATTCCCGGGGGGACCCGGTAGAATATGCCCCGAATTGGACAGAAAGCTGCTCCCGCGCTGTTTGCCCCCCAAAGATAGGCTGTTTTCAGGCAGAGAGATCAGTTTTAAAGCAGAAAAAGCAGTCAAAAAGCTGAACTCAATAACCAACTGCGCACCCGATCAGCGGCTCCGCCCCTTTTCTTCTTCCCGCCGCCCGTATGCTATAATAATCCCATATTGTTTATTTAAAGGAGTACTGAAGATGAACGAAGCAAGTGAGCTGCTGCAGCAGCCGGAGTGGCGGATAATAGACCAGTCGAGTGCGGGACTGCATTTGAATGCGATGCATTCGTTCGGGATGGATGATACGCTCTGTGCTTCTGTCGGATCGGGAAAAACCCCTGCAACGGCAAGAGCATGGGTTCATGACCGGACGATCGTGCTCGGCATCCAGGATTCACGGCTTCCATACCTGGAAGACGGGGTGGACTGGCTGCAAGAGCAGGGTTACCGGGCGATTGTCCGCAACTCGGGCGGCCTGGCAGTTGTGCTGGATGAGGGTGTACTGAATCTGTCGCTCATTTTTCCGGAATCAGAAAAAGGGATTGATATCAACCGCGGCTATGATGCTATGTGGCTTTTGATAAAAGAAATGTTCAGCGACTTTCCATATGAAATAGAAGCAAGGGAAATTGTAGGTTCTTATTGCCCCGGCAGCTATGATCTGAGCATCGGCGGCAGGAAGTTCGCCGGCATTTCCCAGCGCAGGCTGCGCAAGGGTGTGGCAGTCCAGATCTATTTATGCGTAAACGGCAGCGGCAGCGGGCGGGCTGCATTGGTAAGGGAGTTTTACACCAGGGCGAAAAAGGATGCGGTAACGAAGTTCCTGTACCCTGACATTACACCGCCGGTCATGGCATCGCTCAGCGAGCTGCTCCAGTCCGAGCTGACGGTCGCAGATGTGATGATGAGGTTTCTGAACGTGCTGAAAAGCAGATCAGGCAGGCTGTATGCCGGAGGGCTGAATGAAGAAGAAGCCGGCCTTTATGAAAGCTATTATGAGCGGGTCGCCGAGCGGAATGAAAAAGTATTCGGCACCCTTCAGGATCCCGCCTGACCATCCGGGAATAGAAAAACCGCCCTTTAATCCGGGCGGTTTTCTGTTTAAGGGGGCAGGCTGCTGCCATTTCTTCTCTCCGAGTCTATAAAACAGCGGGGTCCTTTATTCTGCTACCTTTTCCAGGTTCCCGTTGCGGTCCATCTTGAATTTGGTGGCCGGGCGTTCTTCCTCGTCAAATAGTACCAGCTTTCTTGCCCTGTTCATAATTTTCATGAGCGTCTCGTAATCTTCCTGGATCGTGACGGTATTCTGTTCCAGCATGCCGATTTTTCCGGATAATTCCTCATTCTGGCTCCTCAGCATGGCGATTTCGCGCCTCAATCTTTCATTCTCGCTTTTTAACAGATCAGCGCTGAGGGTGGAGCCGTTCAGGCTTTGCAGATAGCTGATAACCGAATCCAGATTCAGCTGGGCCCGCGGCTGCGGCGCCGATTGATAAGCAGGATAAGAGAATACTGGTTCTGGAGCTTCGATTGTTTCTTCTTCAGTATCTCCATCGGCATCTATATCTATTTCTGTATAAGTCTCCGTATAGACTTCTGTTTCTTCCGGCATTGGCAGTGTATCAGCAGTGAGCAATTCAACTTCTTCAACAGCTGGGACGGGAGGATTGTACAGCAGCTTTTTCTTGCCGCCCTGTTCTTTCCCGAGCAGCCTGTTGCGCTGTTTGCGCTGTTTCTTGGCGAGCTGCAGCGCCTTTTCGTAGCGGTGCCTAACAACAGCGTTCCAGCGGAATCCGCAGGCGGCAGAAGTGCGGTTCAGCTTATCTCCGACTTCCTCGAAAGCGTTCAGCTGGGTGCTTCCTTCCCTGACATGCCTTAATACCGTCTCAGCAAGCAATAAATCATTTTCTTCTGACCATGCATCCTGTCTTACTTTCATTTTTTCTTCAACTCCCTGGGCAAAATTGGTTTATATAACCTTCTAGCACTAGCATGGCCACATCTTTCTTTCTTTATACAGAGGGAATAAAAGGATAGTAGTTTTTTTTTCTGATATATTTAGGGACTGGGGAGAAGGGAGAATGTGCTGGAAAAAATGCCTGCAGCCTGCCAGCGGTGCTAAAGATTGCAGCTTGCAATACAAGTTCAGAAAATGTAAAATACCCTTTAGTGCCTCCGGGCAGATTAATTGAGATAGCAACTAAAATTTTCTATAGATAATTTAAAAATGATAGACCGAGAAAGGGATGTACGAAATGGCAAACGAATTCCGTGTTTGCGACGACTGCCAGGCAGTTAATCTGAAAACACTGATCCCCATGCTGAAGGATATCGACCCTGAGGCAAAAGTGGACGTAGGCTGCCAATCCTATTGCGGGCCGGGCAGGAAGAAGACTTTTGCATTTGTCAACAACCGTCCGCTGGCAGCATTGTCAGAAGAAGAGCTAAGAGAGAAAATCGAAAAAAAGCTGAAAAAATAAATCGCCTTTGACACCTGTCTTAAGGTGATTTTTTATTCGCCAAATGCTGTGCGGCTCCGGCAGATGAGGCAATTTCTTTTCTTCCCGGTACGTTTAGCCTGCTGCCTGTTTGTGGAAAAAGAACATCATCTGAACACAGGGAAAATTTTATTTTTCCGAAAGCCTTGCTGTGTCTGGATTTTGTCGAAGAAAAGGGAATTACAGCAGATTTTGTAATGATTTAGCGGTGAAAACTGGCTATAATAGATACAAAGGAAAAAAACGGGAATAGGCCGGGCTGGTGCACAGGAAGAGGGGAAAAGATGCCATATTCAACGGAAAAATTAAGCGAAGAAAAAGTATTCAAGGACCCTGTCCATCGCTATATCCATGTTCGTGACAGAATGATCTGGGATTTGATCGGGACGAGGGAATTTCAGCGCCTGCGGCGGATCAAGCAGCTGGGGACGACATATCTGACCTTCCACGGGGCAGAGCACAGCCGCTTCAATCATTCACTCGGAGTCTACGAGATTGTCAGGCGCATCATCGATGATGTATTTGCCGGCCGGGAAGAGTGGGATGACAATGAACGCCTTGTATCCCTCTGTGCGGCGCTCCTGCACGATTTGGGGCATGGCCCTTTTTCCCATTCATTCGAAAAGGTATTCGACCTGGATCATGAGCATTACACACAGGCAATCATTCTTGGCAATACCGAAGTAAATCTTGTCCTTTCAAGAGCCGGGAAGGATTTTCCGAAGGATGTAGCCGACGTGATTGCGAAGACTTACCGGAATAAGCAGGTCGTCAGCCTGATTTCCAGCCAGATCGATGCCGACAGGATGGACTATCTGCAGCGCGATGCGTATTTCACCGGTGTCAGCTATGGCCATTTTGATATGGAAAGGATTCTCCGGGTCATGCGCCCGAGGGAGGACCAGGTTGTCATCAAGCAGAGCGGGATGCATGCGGTCGAGGATTATATCATGAGCCGCTACCAGATGTACTGGCAGGTCTATTTCCACCCGGTAACAAGAAGTGCGGAAGTCATATTGACGAAAATCCTGCACAGGGCCAAACAGCTCCATGAAAATTATTATGCATTCAAGTACCTTCCCCTCCATTTCTATACACTGTTTGAAGGCGAAGTGACGCTGGAAGACTATCTGAAGCTTGATGAAGCCGTGATACTCTATTATTTCCAGATGTGGCAGGAAGAAGAAGATCCAATTCTGAGGGATTTGTGCAAAAGGTATATGGACCGCAATCTCTTTAAATATGTGGAATTTGACCCGGCGAAGGAATACAAGAAGCTGGCCGAGCTGTCTGTGCTGTTCAGCAAGGCAGGGCTTGATCCTGAGTATTATCTGGTTGTCGATTCCTCCTCAGATCTTCCGTATGACTTTTACAGGCCGGGAGAGGAAGAGGAGCGTCTTCCGATCCACCTGCAGATGAAAAACGGGGACCTGCGGGAACTGTCGCGCGAATCGGAAATTGTTGATGCGATATCCGGAAAAAGGCGGACGGACCACAAATTATATTATCCTGCTGATTTGATTATGGATGAGGGCAGCAAGAAGACTATTAAGAAAAAAATCCGTGAAATGCTGGAGATCTAATCGACATACATAGAAGCGGTAATTACTTTGGAGTAGGAGATGAGGGGTTTTGTTAAAAGATCATGCCAATTTGGTGCACGCTTTGGCGGCTTCCGGGGAAGTCATCGGCCGGAAAAAGCTTCAGAAGATGATTTTTATTGCAAAGAAGATTTCTTTTCCTTTTCAGGAGCGGTTCCAGTTCCACTTTTACGGACCTTATTCAGAGGAGCTGACACTGAGGGTGGAGGAGCTTTGCAATATGGGCTTCCTGAATGAAGTGAAAGAGAAGAAGGGCGGCTATTTTCAATACCGGTACACACTGACGGACAACGGCCGGGAATTTCTATCCGTCAACCAGGTTGATATGCCTTGCCTGCCGGACTGTCTGGAGGATATGAACAGCCAGAATGCAAGATTCCTGGAGCTTGTCTCAACGGTTTTATATTTTGATAATCTTCCCCGCGAAGAGGTGCAGGAGAAGGTGTTCACTTTAAAGAGCAAGCAGAAGTACACAGAAGAAGAGGTAGAAGAGGCCTATCAATATATTGAAAAGCTGAAAGAAAAAGCTAAGCACTAGGGGTGTGCTTAGCTTTTTCTTTGTTTGGCGGGCGTCATTAAGATGTTTTAATCTTCGTCGCTTAAGCGTTTGCCTGCTACGGCATAATGGTTCTTGCTCATTTCTTCGATAAATACGACGACTTTGTCTTTAGAAGCACCGGTCGTTTCGCTGACCGCATCGGTCACTTTTTCAACAAGAGCTTTTTTCTGGTCTTCTGTACGTCCTTCAAGCATTTTGACTGTTACATATGGCATAATAACTTCCTCCTTTTTATACTTTTTACTATAGCAGAAGGCTTAAGGGAAGTGCCAGTTCGGGGCGCGGGCTGATGCCGGGCTTTTCCCGGAAGCGGAGTTTTCCCTTCGCCCGGCATTTCATGTATACTGAAAAATAGATAAGTATGCAGGCAGCTGCCTGTATGCTAAAGGACTTTATTCAAGATAAAAAAGGGGTATGGCCGTTGGAACCATTGGAACAATTTTTAGCCTTTTCTTTCAGGGAGATTCCCTATGTAGCACTGACGTTAATGATCGCTTTTACGGTCCATGAATTTGCCCATGCGTTTGTTGCTTATAAATTCGGCGACCCGACGGCACAAAAGCAGGGGCGGCTGACGCTCAATCCGATCCACCATCTGGACCCCCTTGGGACCATCCTGATTTTTATAGCGGGATTCGGCTGGGCACGGCCTGTGCCGGTGAACCGTTTCCATTTCAAAAATCCAAGGCTTGCGGGGATATCGGTTTCGCTTGCCGGACCGCTCAGCAATCTGTTGATGGCGGGCCTGGGCCTTGGCATCTGGTACGGACTGGCCGCGGCCGGAGCAGCAGCGGGCCTGCCTGATTTTGTGCCCGAGTTCCTGGATTTGTTCATTTACTTGAATCTCATGCTGTTTGTGTTTAACCTGCTGCCTTTTCCGCCTCTTGACGGATACCGGATCATTGAGGATCTCGCCCCGGCGGGGATCAGGCCTAAGCTCACCCAGTTTGAGGCATATGGTTCGATTATATTCCTGATTCTTGTCATCACACCACTTGATCAGTATACGATCCAGCCGATTTTCGGCACTGTGCTGCCGGTCCTGATCAACGGGATGCATGACTTCTTCTCGGGACTGTTCCTGCGCGGCTGACGATTCGGAAATCAGGTCAAAATTAAAGATCAAATTATGATAACTGACCTTTTTAAAAGGAGGATACATCAAATGGAAGAAAAGAAGAAAAAAAATATTGGCTTCAACATCATTAAGAGCGACCCGACAGACGGGCATGGCGGCTTTGGGGGAGGCTCCCTCAGCCTTGATAATGTGTCACCGGTCTTTGTGGATGTGGAAGCGGGAGATGCCCATGTTGATATCGGCGCCATGCATGCAAGAAGCACTGTAGAAAAAGGAATCAAGTTCCTGACCAACCAGGAGGACGTTCCGAACGGAAAGCCTTACTGGCTCGTATGGGTGACGATCGACCGCAAGCAGGAAGGCCCTTATTATGCCGGTGTCACTGCCTGCTTTATGACGGTGGACCGGGAAATCCGCCGCGGCTATAAACTGCTGCCTGAGCATGTCAACAGGCTTGATAAAAGCATCAAACGCCATATCATCGTCGACCATATGGATGACAAGTCTAAAGGAATCCTTGCAGACTTCCTGAAGAATCACGATATGGGCATGTGGGAAAGGGCAGAAGACCAGCTGAAAAAAGATTTGGCTTCCAGTTAAAAATTTTGACGAAATTGTGACAGATTTTCGAACTTAAATTCCAACCTACTTGCCGAGCGGCGATAAAAAAAGTAAACTTATTTACAGTGTTGATGCACTGTATAGAACTAGGACACGAAAAACCCCGGGCGGAAACCCGGGGTTTTTCCTTTTATTGACTATGCTAAGATCCCCACTGAAACAGCTTTTTATACCAGGTTTTCTTCTCCTTGGGTTTTTTCACAGGCTGTTCCGGCTCTCCTTCCATATGCTCCAGATGATCGGTGCAATATTCGGTCGGCTCGGTCCCGGCGGTGAAATAGGTCAGGCGCTGAACCGGGCAATGGTCGGTGGCGATTTTTCCGTTCTCCGGATTGATATACACGCCGACCGTTCCTTTTGGACCTTTGAACCGTTTGACGGGCAAATCTTTATGGGCATCCTCCATAAACTGTATCCAGATATTCTTTGCATAAGCTTTATCGGCCGTCAATGTGATGGGCTCGCCCTGGTCATATCCGGTCCAGACGGCGGAAACGAGCTGGGGCGTGAACCCGGCCATCCAGCTGTCTGTGTCGGTGGACCCTGATTTGCCGGCATATGGCCTTGTCATCTTGCTGATGATGGTGCTGCCCGTAACGCTGGAATAGCCGTCAAGCTTATGGTCAAACATGCCGGTCATCATTTGCGTCATAACATATGCATCCTCCGGCTTCAGCACCGGCAGAGGCTCTTTCTTTTCTTCATAAATCACTTCGCCTTTATGATTTTCAACCTTTGTCACCAGGACAGGGGAAACCTTTTTTCCTCCATTGGCAAAAAGGCTGTACGCATTGGCCAGTTCAATGACCCTAATACCCGATGTCCCAAGCGCCAGGGAAGGAACCTCAGCCATTTTGGAAGTGATGCCGAATTTTTTCGCTGTTTCTGCAAGCGTATTTTCGCCTAAAAAGAGATGGGTCTTTACAGCATACACATTGTCCGACAAAGCGAGTGCCTGTGCCATGGTGATGTCACCATCCGCATATTGATTGTTGAAATTATGCGGTGTGTATTCCTGCCTGCCGTCATCAAAACGGAAGGTGGTCTGCTCGCTCCTCATCATGGTTGCCGGGGTGAATCCCTGTTCGAGGGCAGCATAGTAAAGAAGCGGCTTAATCGTCGAGCCAGGCTGGCGGACTGCCTGAACCGCCCGGTTGAACGGGCTCTCGCTATAATCTCTTCCGCCGACCATTGCCTTTACATGTCCGTTCATCGGGTTGACTGACACAAGCCCGACCTGGATTTCCGAATCTTTGCTAATATTGCCGGTTACCGCTTTTTCAGCAGCTGCCTGGATTTTTGTATCAAGTGTTGTGTATACCTTCAGGCCGCCAAGTTCTATTGTGCGGTCATCAAGCTGAAGCTGATTCTTCAGCGCATTTTTGACCGCATCCTGAAAATACGGCGCCTTTTCGATTGCTTTATGCGGAAATTCGCCGACAAGCTTGAGCGCTGACCCAAAAGCTCTATCAGCTTCCTCCGCGGTGATTTTCCCCTGCATGGCCATTGTATCCAGAATGATGCGCTGGCGGTCCCTGGCCCTTTCGAAAGAAGCGAGCGGGGAATAGACGCCAGGGCCCTTCGGTATCCCGGCAAGCATGGAAGCCTCGGCAAGGTTAAGCTCCTCAGCATCTTTCCCAAAATAGTACTGGCTTGCTGCCTGTACGCCATAAGCGCCATAGCCATAATAAATCGTATTGATATAGCCTTCCAGAATCTCATCTTTTGAATAGTTCATCTCAAGCCTGATTGTGTAGAAGGCCTCCATCATTTTCCGTTTCCATGTCTTCTCGTGTGCGAGGAACAAGTTCCGGGCATACTGCTGGCTGATGGTGCTGGCTCCCTGGACCTTTGCCATCGCTTTTAAATCGGCAAGCGCAGCCCCGGCAATCCGTTTATAATCAAAGCCGTGGTGGGAATGAAAATTCTGGTCCTCGACTGAAACCGTTGCATCAATCAGATGAGGGGAAATATGGTCAAGCGCCACCCAATACCGCTTCTGGCCATTGCTGCTTTCCCCGATCACTTCACCGTCCTCAGAGTAATACAAGGTCGACTGCGGTACGGCCAGCGGAGGAGGGCCAAGGATCTTGGCATATATCAGGACGGCGCCGATGGCAAGCCCGGCAGCAATCATTCCTATTAAACTGATGACAGCGGCTGCCCGCACATATTTCTTCGCTCTCTTGTACCGCTGACCGGCCATGACTTCCATCATAATTCACCCCTTTTTATAAACGGTGCGCGCAATGGTTTCCGGCACCCGAATTTGGTCTTTATTCCTAGTATTGAAATAAGAGAAGGAATTTATTCGCGAGTTTCATTTTTTTCTTGCAATTTTGCTAGATTCATCTATACTTTTTCTCATGTTTGTAATTAAACAGTTAGGGAAGCATAAAGATAACCGCACAACTTTTAAAAAGTTTTGAGAGCGTTTTATGCGCACTATACAAATTTTTAAAATGGAAGGATGTTCAGAATGGGACTTTGGTTTACAGAGAAACAGACAGAGAACTTTGGCATCACAATGAAAGTGAAGCAGACTTTACATACAGAGCAAACTGATTTTCAAAAGCTTGATATGGTAGAGACAGAAGAATGGGGCAATATGCTCCTCTTGGATGATATGGTCATGACATCCATCAAGGATGAGTTCGTTTACCATGAAATGGTGGCCCATGTGCCGTTATTCACGCATCCGAACCCTGAGAACGTTCTTGTAGTGGGCGGCGGCGACGGCGGCGTTATCCGCGAAGTGCTGAAGCACCCAAGCGTTAAGAAAGCAACACTGGTTGAAATCGATGGGAAGGTAATTGAGTACAGCAAGAAGTATCTTCCTGAAATCGCAGGCATGCTTGACGATGAAAGAGTAGAAGTGAAGGTTGACGACGGCTTCATGCATATCGCCAACAGCGAGAATGAATATGACGTCATCATGGTAGATTCCACTGAGCCGGTCGGGCCAGCTGTGAACCTGTTCACGAAAGGCTTCTATGCCGGCATTTCCAAGGCTTTGAAGGAAGACGGCATCTTTGTTGCGCAGTCTGACAACCCTTGGTTCAAGGCAGACCTGATCCGCACCGTCCAGAAGGATGTAAAAGAAATCTTCCCGATCACAAGCTTATATGTGGCCAACATCCCGACATACCCAAGCGGACTGTGGGCATTTACAATTGGAAGCAAGAAGCACAATCCGCTTGAAGTAAGCGAAGAGCGCTTCCACGAAATCGACACAAAGTACTATACAAAAGAACTGCACAAAGCAGCGTTTGTGCTGCCTAAGTTTGTGCAGGATCTTGTAAAATAAAGATTGGTGCCAGGCACCAGCATGTAAAGCGAGGGAGTCATTTTGGTTAGATTTGATGAAGCTTATTCAGGAAATGTATTCATCGGGAGCCATCCGAATTTTATGGAAAGCCAGGCGGTCCTTTACGGAATGCCGATGGACTGGACAGTCAGCTACCGCCCGGGATCACGCTTCGGCCCGACCCGCATCAGGGAAGTTTCAATCGGACTTGAAGAATACAGCGCGTATCTTGACCGCGAGCTTGCGGAGGTTAAATATTACGATGCCGGCGATATTCCGCTTCCTTTCGGGAATCCGCAGAAAAGCCTTGATCTGATCGAGGAGTTTGTCGATAAGCTATTGGCTGCCGGCAAGTTCCCGCTTGGCATGGGCGGGGAGCATCTTGTTTCATTGCCGGTTTTCAAGGCGATGTATAAGAAATACCCGGATCTTGCCATCATCCATATGGACGCCCATACAGATCTGCGCGAGAACTATGAAGGGGAGCCTTTATCCCACTCAACGCCGATCCGCAAGGCCGCAGACCTGATCGGCCCTCAGAATATCTTCTCCTTCGGCATCCGCTCAGGAATGAAGGAAGAATTCGAATGGGCAAAAAAAGTCGGAATGCACATTTCAAAATTCGATGTGCACCAGCCGCTCAAGGAAATCCTTCCTAAGCTGGCAGGCCGCCCGGTATACGTTACCATCGACATCGACGTCCTTGACCCGGCACACGCACCAGGCACAGGCACAGTCGACGCCGGCGGAATCACATCCAAGGAGCTCCTGGCGTCCATCCACGAAATCGCCAGCTCAAACGTAAAAGTCGTCGGAGCCGACCTCGTGGAAGTAGCACCAATCTACGACCCGTCAGAACAAACAGCCAACACAGCCAGCAAGTTAATTCGTGAGATGATTCTTGGCTGGGTGAAATAGAAAAGCGGAGGCAAAAGCCTTTGTCATAGTAATCGAGGGGGTACAGAATGAATTCTGTACCCCTTTTAATTTTCCATAAGTGAGCAATTAAAGTCTTTTAAAAGCCTTTTTCCTAGAGTCTTGGCTATACCGCTGAAAAAGTTAAAAAAGCCTGTTGATTGCAGTGGAAGGCACGAAGACTCCTGCGGGAAAGCAGCGGCAATGCTGAGACCCCGCAGACGCGCAGCGGTGAGGAGGCTCAGCGTCGCCCCGCGGAAAGCGAATGCCTGGAACGGAAATCAACAGGCCTCATTTTAAAGCCGTTTTTTGTTTTTGACTACCATGGTGCCAGGCACCTCTATCCTGTTATGCTCCTAATAATCCTGCAATGGCCGCTTTCAAACTGGTCTAGTGGTGGTATAGGTGCCTGTCACCAAAAAAAGCCCATTTGCACTTCAACCCCAAAAAAATTATAATTAAAAAGTTATACTAAAGAGTTAATCGAAAAGGAAGTGTGCCCGTTGTCCAATAGCCCAGCGGAACAGACACCTGTTAAAATAAAAGTAAAAACCGATATTCGCAGCGGAGGCAGCAAAGAAACTTTTGAATTGACTGCGTTTGGCCGATACTATAAAAAAAACGGCTCCCGCTTTCTTCAATATGATGAAGAAAATGAAGCGGGGACAGTTAAAACGATTGTAAAAATGGCAGAGGGAGAAGCCCTGATCCTCCGTTCAGGAGCAGTGAAAATGAGGCTGCCCTTCCGGATGAACAAAAAGATGAGGGGAAGCTATGAAATGCCCTTCGGCACCATGGAAATGCTGACTCTGACCAAAGGGCTCTCACAGTCCTTTGACGACGGCAGCGGAACAGGGGCCTTTGACCTTCTATATGAAATGAAAATGCAGGGATCACAGGCAGGTACATATCATTTGGCGATTACGTTTGAGGAGGAAGAAAAATGAATATAGTCGAACAAGTGCAAAGCAATCTGAAAGAGGAAATCAAGCAGGCGGTCATTAAAGCAGGCCTTGCTGCAGAAGAGCAGATCCCGGATGTAATCCTGGAAACGCCTAAAGAGAAGGCGCATGGCGATTATTCTACCAATATGGCGATGCAGCTTGCACGTATAGCCAAAAAGGCGCCGCGCATGATTGCCGAGCAGCTGATCGAGAATTTTGACAGCAGCAAAGCATCCATTGAAAAAATTGAAATCGCAGGGCCGGGCTTCATCAATTTTTACATGAACAACAGCTACCTGACGAACCTGATCCCGACCGTCCTTGACGCCGGAGCTCAGTACGGAGAAACGAATACAGGCAATGGCCAAAAGGTGCAGATTGAGTTTGTTTCTGCCAACCCGACAGGCGACCTTCACCTGGGACATGCCCGCGGTGCAGCAGTCGGCGATTCCCTGAGCAGCATCCTGGCCAAAGCAGGCTATGATGTATCCCGCGAATATTATATCAATGATGCCGGAAACCAGATCAATAATCTGGCATTGTCAGTTGAGGCCCGTTATTTCCAGGCGCTTGGCATGGAAAAAGAAATGCCGGCCGACGGCTATCATGGGGCAGACATTATCGGCATCGGCCAAAGGCTTGCCGATGAATTTGGCGACAAATATGTGAATGCCGATGAAAAGGAACGCTTCGATGCATTCCGCGAATACGGCCTTAAATACGAAATGGAAAAGCTGAAAAAGGATTTGGAAGATTTCCGCGTACCTTTTGATGTGTGGTACTCTGAAACTTCCCTTTACCAGAACGGCAAGATTGACGATGCCTTGAAAGCACTCAAAGAGAACGGACATGTATATGAAGAAGAAGGCGCAACCTGGTTCCGCTCAACCGAATTCGGCGATGATAAAGACCGCGTGCTTATCAAGAATGACGGATCTTACACGTATCTGACGCCTGATATCGCCTACCATAAAGACAAGCTTGAGCGCGGCTTCGAAAAGCTTATCAATGTCTGGGGCGCCGATCACCACGGCTATATCCCGCGTATGAAGGCTGCCATCCAGGCGCTTGGCTATGGCAAGGATGCCCTTGAAGTCGAAATCATCCAGCTCGTACACCTGTACAAGAACGGTGAAAAGATGAAGATGAGTAAACGGACAGGAAAAGCTGTTACCATGCGTGACCTTGTGGACGAGGTTGGACTCGATGCAGTCCGCTATTTCTTCGCAATGAGAAGTGCTGACACTCATATGGATTTTGACCTTGATCTGGCTGTGTCCCAATCCAATGATAATCCTGTTTATTATGCGCAGTACGCACATGCGCGCATCTCGAGCATCCTCCGCCAGGGTGAAGAGCAGGGGATGGCATTAAGTGCCGATGCTGATTTCTCCCTCATTTCTGCTGAAAAGGAAATCGACCTGCTGAAGAAGCTTGGTGAATTCCCACAGGCAGTTGCAGAGGCTGCAGAAAAGCGTATGCCGCACCGCATCACAAACTATATTTTCGAGCTCGCATCTGCCTTCCACAGCTTCTACAATGCCGAAAAAGTGCTTGATAGCGACAATCCTGAAAAAACAAAAGCCCGTCTCGGCCTGATCAAGGCTGTACAAACAGCATTAAGAAACGCACTTAAATTAATTGGTGTATCCGCACCTGAAAAAATGTAAGACTCATGCCCCGCTTCCTTGAAGCGGGGTTTTTTCTGTTTTAGTGGCGGTGGAATGATGGAGCGTTTATTGCACATAATAAAGGATATTTATGGAACAACACGAGCTTATTTTTAGGAGGAATCTGATGAAAATTGTTCTGCTGTCACTTATAACAGGCTTTGCGGTCGGCTTTATTTTTGCCCTGTTCAACTGCCGATACCCGCCCCGCCAGCACTGGCTGGAGTAGTGGGTATCATCGGCATCTATTTGGGATTTAAGGCGTTTGAACAAGTGGGTCCTTGGTTTGAAGGCTTTTTAAAATGAAGAATTGGGATGCAGGGGGAGAGTGCGGAATCCTGTAAGCGAGGAGAGGCAGGGGGCGATGACCCGCCGGAAAAGAGTGAGCATGTGGCCACTGTAGTACATAAAATTTGTGTAAACGAGGGAGTCATGTATCCCATAAGCAGTCTGAGGTACATGACCCGGCAAAAAAACCCGACTCATGTACCCCAAAAGCAGTCTGAGATACATGACCCGGCGAAAAAAGCGCAACTCGTGAATCCCAAAAGCAGTCTGAGATACATAACCCGGCGAAAAAAGCGCAACTCATGTACCCCAAAAGCAGTCTGAGATACATGACCCGGTGAAAAAAGCGCAACTCATGTATCCCAAAAGCAGCCTGAGGTACATGACTTGGCGAAAAGAGCCCGACACATGTATCCCAAAAGCAGTCTGAGATACATGACGCTGCGAAAAAATCGCGACTCATGTACCCTATAACCAGTCTGAGATACATGATCCGGCGAAAAAAGCCCGACACATGTATCCCAAAAGCAGTCTGAGATACATGACCCGGCTAAAAAAGCCCGACTCATGTACTCCAAAAGCAGTCTGAGATACATGACCCGGCTAAAAAAGCCCGACTCATGTATCCCAAAAGCAGTCTGAGATACATGACCCGGCGAAAAAAGCGCAACTCATGTATCCCAAAAGCAGCCTGAGGTACATGACTTGGCGAAAAGAGCCCGACTCATGTATCCCAAAAGCAGTCTGAGATACATGACCCGGCGAAAAAAGCGCAACTCATGTATCCCAAAAGCAGTCTGAGGTACATGACTTGGCTAAAAGAGCCCGACTCATGTACCCCAAGACAGTCTGAGATACATGACCGGGCGAAAAAAGCCCGACTCATGTATCCCAAAAGCAGCCACAGGTACATGACCCGGCCGAAAAACCCCACCTCGTGTATCCTAAAAACCTATTTCCACTCAACCGCCCCGCCGCTGATCCGCTTCACGCCGCGGATCCGGCTGATATCCTCAACAAGCTTCAATAAAGCTTTGTCCTTCATCTTTGCTTCTATCATAAAATCCACATCCTCGCCGATCGCATGAAGGTGATCCAGCAGAGGCTTCAGGAATTCGGCGTCCACATAGTCAGCATGCGACCTGAAGGCTTTTTCCGATTTAGGAGAAGACACATGGATCTTCGGCTTCATGCCGAAATGATCCCAGGTCCGGAAAATATCCGGGAGCATATCCTCAAGCGGCCTTTCGCTCAAGTTCGCCATATGATGGTGATAATCGAAGATCAGCGGTATCTGCTCCCGCTGGCAGGCGGCGAGCGTTTCTTCGGCGTTATAGGTTTTATCGTCATTTTCAAGGGTCATAACCGCTTTTATATGTGCAGGAAGGGTCTTCAAGTTCTGGTAAAAACGTTCAATGGATGTCTCTTTATCGCCATAGGCTCCGCCGATATGGATATTGATCAGCGCCTGGTTTTCAAGTCCCATTGCCTCGAGCATGCGGTAATGGTATTCCATATCAATTACCGCATTTGCTGTGACTTCGCTGCGGGGAGAGGTAAAAAGGGTGAACTGGTTCGGATGGAAGCTGACCCGCAGGCCATTGTCCTTTACCAGTCTGCCGAGCTCCTGCCATTCATCGCGGAAGGGGGCGACAAAATCCCACATGACCTCCGGATGGGTGGCAAGGGGGGCGATAGAGCTAGAGAACCGGTACAATTCTATATCGTGGGCGAGGTTATAATAAAGCATCCTTCTCGTGCTCCGCAGATTCTCTGCAGTTGCAGCCAGCAGCTTCTGCATGCCTTCTTCCTTTGTCATCTGCTTGTATCTCGTAAATGTCAGTGTTCTCGCAGGGGATGCCTCCCATAGGCTTACCGCCTGGGACACATAGCCGAATCGTATTTTCATAATTACTCCTTTAAAAAAATGGCCTGGGTCCGGCACCACTGGAGGGAGGAGAGGCGTTAGCCCTCAGAGAAAGTACGAAACAGATTTCGCCACTCCTTCCCGCAGCCACCGGATTGCATTAAAGCCCGAAATATTTTTGAGCATAAGCAGTTTTGAGTCCTTCATATCCTGCTCAAGGACTTTCTCAGCTTTCTGGATGAATGCTTTGTCATATATATAACAGTTGAGTTCATGGTTTAAATACAAGCTTCTTTTATCAAAATTGGCCGTCCCGATATCGCATACTGTATCATCCGAAAGAAGGATCTTCGCGTGGTAGAAGCCGTTCATGTATTGGTAGATCCGTGCCCCTTCCTTCAGCAGCACCCTGAGATAAGGATAGGAAGCTTCCTTTACAAGGGGATGGTCTGTTTTTGAAGGGACGATAATGCTCAGCCTTACGCCTCTGTCCAATGCCCGCCGCAGCTCCTGGAAAAGAGCGGGGCTCGGGATGAAGTACGGAGTGCCGATGATGATCTTCCTCCTGGAATTCCGGATAATGGCGAGGAAGGTTTCTTCCAGATAGCCGGCCTCTGATGGGATATGCTGGTGCCGGAGGCCTTCCTGTGGAAGTCTTGGAAAATAGGCCGCATCCCTGAGCAGGTCTGTTCCGGATGCATCCCGCCAATCACAAAGAAATTCGCTTTGAAGATCATTGACGCCTTCTCCTGTCATCCTGAGGTGATAATCCCGCCATGGACACAGCTTCGAATCCAGGTTGACGTATTCCTTGCCAATGTTATACCCGCCCAAATAGCCGATACTCCCATCAATGACGGTTATTTTCCGGTGGTTCCTCGATTGGGAGGAATAGAACAGGTAGGGGAGCTTCGGTACATGACAGAAAGCAAAACGGACCCCGGCTTCCTTCAGGCCGGTGATCAGCTTCCTTTTTACACGCAGGCTGCCTACCCAATCAAGCAGCAGCCGGACCTCGACGCCTTCCTCGGCCTTTTTCTTCAGAAGGGAAAGGAACTCGCCTGAGATTTTATCATTTTTTACAATATAAAATAAAATATGGATATGCTTTTTAGCATGTTTGATATCAAGGAACAGCTTCTCGAATAAGTCCGGGCCGGCCGTGATCAAATCGATCCTGCTCTGCCTGACCGGATAGTTTTTTCTCTGGACCTTTGACAGCTGCTTCCGCCGGCCGAGCGCCATATCGCATGACACCCAAAGCAGCAGCGCCAATCCTATGGCTAGTATGATAATGGCAGTTTTCAAGTCGCATGTCCCCCTCGGATCTTTTCCTGATAGCATCCCCTTTGAAGGCGGTTTCTATGAAATAGGAGAGCAGACTGGGAAAAGTGGGAAAATGCAGAAAAAGTTATTGACTGAATGCTCATTCATTATATAATGGTACTAAGAATCTTTTCAGAAAATTTGGTTGGTTGTAAATTTTCTGGTGGAAAAAGGACGAAAGGAGATTATCAGCCATGAATGGATTACTATGGATCAACTTAATTGCGTTCCTGCTTGTAACCGCTTACGCAGTCAGCCTGTTTGTCTATGTGGTTAAAACCAGAATTGAATATATTAAGCTCGGCAAGAAAGCGGAGTTTGATAAAAACGTCAAAGAACGCCTGGGGAAAATATGGGTGAATGTCTTTGGCCAGAAAAAACTCCTGAAGGACAAGAAGAGCGGGGCCATCCACGTTATGTTCTTCTATGGATTCATCCTTGTCCAATTCGGGGCGATCGATTTTATCATCAAAGGAATTAAGCCTGGGGCGCATCTGCCGCTTGGGCCGCTGTATCCCGGGTTCACTTTCTTCCAGGAAATTGTGACGCTGATGATTCTTGTCGCCGTTCTCTGGGCTTTCCACCGCCGCTATGTGGAGAAGCTTGTCCGTCTGAAGCGCAACTTCAAGGCAGGGCTTGTTCTCATCTTCATCGGCGGACTGATGCTGTCCGTTCTCCTTGGAAACGGTATGAGCATGATCTGGCACGGCCATGAGGGGACATGGACAGAGCCGGTTGCTTCGCTGATAGCCGGGGCATTTTCAGGGATCGGGGAGACAGCCAGCATCGTCATCTTCTATATTTCCTGGTGGATCCACCTGCTGTTCCTCCTCGCTTTCCTGGTCTATGTACCGCAGTCCAAGCACGCTCATTTGATTGCCGGGCCTGCAAATGTGTACTTTGACCGGACCGAGAATGCCGGGAAGCTGAAGAAAATCGACTTTGAAGATGAGTCACAGGAATCATTCGGAGTCGGCAAAATCGAGGATTTCAACCAGCTGCAGATGATCGACTTCTACGCATGTGTGGAATGCGGCCGCTGTACGAATATGTGCCCTGCGACAGGTACAGGCAAGATGCTGTCGCCAATGGATTTGATTCTGAAGCTGCGCGACCATCTGACAAACCATGGGGCCGCCGTAACATCAAGGCAGCCATGGGTTCCGACCTTTGCTTTCTCTAATACGAAAGGCAACCAGCTTGCACTGGCAGCTGCAGGGAAAGGTGCCGAAGAAGCGGCAGCCGGCCTTGCATACAGCCCAAGCCTGATCGGCGATGTCATTACAGAAGAAGAAATCTGGGCCTGTACGACTTGCCGGAACTGTGAAGACCAATGTCCGGTCATGAATGAGCATGTGGACAAAATCATCGACCTGCGTCGTTATCTTGTTCTCACAGAAGGAAAAATGGATGCGGATGCACAGCGTGCGATGACCAATATTGAACGCCAGGGCAATCCATGGGGCTTGAACCGGAAAGAGCGCGAGGACTGGCGCGAGGCAAGGGAAGATGTATCCGTCCCGACTGTGAAGGAAATGAAGAAATCCGGCGAAGAATTCGAATATCTCTTCTGGGTCGGCAGTATGGGTTCCTATGATAACCGGAGCCAGAAAATCGCTTTATCATTTGCAAGGCTCCTTAATGAAGCCGGTGTGAAATTTGCGATCCTTGGCAATAAGGAGAAAAACTCCGGAGATACGCCAAGGCGCCTCGGCAATGAATTCCTGTTCCAGGAGCTTGCCACAAAGAACATTGAGGAATTCGAGAAAAATGAAGTTAAAAAAATTGTAACGATCGACCCTCATGCCTATAACATTTTCAAAAACGAGTATCCGGATTTCGGGCTTGAGGCAGAGGTATATCACCATACAGAGCTGCTTGCCGAGCTGGTGAAAGAGGGCAGGCTGAAGCCGCAATTTGATGTGAATGAAACGATCACCTTCCATGATTCCTGTTACCTCGGCCGCTATAACGAGGTGTATGATCCGCCGCGCGAAATCCTTAAGTCCATTCCTGGCGTGAAGCTGGTGGAGATGGAAAGAAACCGGGAGACAGGCATGTGCTGTGGAGCCGGCGGCGGACTTATGTGGATGGAAGAAGAAACAGGACACCGCGTCAACGTTGCCCGCACAGAGCAGGCACTGGCTGTCAATCCTTCAGTCATTTCTTCCGGCTGCCCGTACTGCCTGACCATGCTGTCAGATGGCACGAAGGCTAAAGAAGCGGAAGAAACAGTCCAAACCTATGATGTGGCAGAGCTGCTTGAAAAAGCCGTGATCGGCGAGCCGCAGACTCTTGTATCCTGAGCAGAAACTTGAGAAAGGCCTGGCGCACCGGGCCTTTCTTAGAAAAATAATGCCGTGATTATTAAGAATCTTCAGGAAAATATTTTTATTTTCGCTGCGGATGAAGTAAGATGGAAATATAAATAAAGCGCTTACAAAGATGGAGAACCTTTTCGAATGGTCTCCTTTTTGTCCTTATTCTGTATAAGACTTGGAAGACAGGCTGAGTTCAGCAGGCTTTGGTTTCATTTCGAGCGAGCGTTCAGTCAAAACAGAACACCAAATTCACCTGGCAATCAAAAATTGCCCACAAATTAAAATCAAATTTGCCCAGCAAATTAAAGACCAATTTGCCTTGAGGAGAGGATACAGATGGGAAGAACAGTCATTATTAGCGGAGCACGGACACCTTTTGGAAAAATGGGAGGGGCATTAAGCAGCCTGACTGCCTCTGATTTGGGAGCTGCAGCCGTCAAGGAAGCATTGAAGCGTGCCGATGTCCGTCCTGAAGAGGTTGGGGAGCTGATTCTCGGATCGGTCCTTCAGGGAGGCCAGGGCCAGATACCTTCCCGGCAGGCAGGCAATAAAGCCGGTCTTCCATGGGAAGTTAAAACAGAAACGATCAACAAAGTCTGCGCCTCAGGAATGAGGAGTGTGACGCTTGGCGACCAGATCATCAGGGCCGGTGATGAAGAAGTGATTGTGGCCGGCGGGATGGAATCGATGAGCAATGCGCCATATCTTTTGCCTAAAGCCAGATGGGGCCTGCGGATGGGCGATTCGACTGTGAAGGACCTGATGATTCATGACGGCCTCAGCTGCAGTTTTACAGGCGTCCATATGGGGACTTACGGAAATTCAACGGCAAAGGAAATGGAAATATCGCGGGAGGAACAGGACCATTGGGCATACAGAAGCCACCAGCGGGCTGTCGAAGCGATCGAAAGCGGCAGGCTGGCTGAAGAAATTGTGGCAGTAGAGGTGCCGCAGCGCAAAGGCGATCCGCTTGTCGTAAAGCAGGATGAAGCACCGCGCAAGGATACTTCCATTGAAAAGCTGGCAAAGCTTGCCCCTGTATTCAATGGGGATGGAACGATCACTGCCGGTAACGCACCGGGAGTGAATGACGGCGCAGCCGCACTTGTACTGATGAGTGAGGAGCGGGCTGAACGGGAAGGCAAGGAAGTTCAGGCATATATCCTGGCCCACACGGCAATCGCTGTTGAAGCAAAGGATTTTCCGAAAACACCAGGACTTGTCATCAACGAGCTTTTGAAAAAAACAGGCAAGTCCCTCGATGATATTGACCTGTTTGAAATAAACGAAGCATTCGCTGCAGTTGCCCTGACGAGCGGAAAGATTGCCAATCTGGATGAAAATAAAGTGAATGTGAACGGCGGGGCCGTTGCCATCGGACATCCGATAGGGGCAAGCGGCGCGAGGATTATCCTGACGCTGATTTATGAGCTGAAGCGCAGGGGCGGAGGAGTCGGCATCGCGGCAATCTGCAGCGGCGGCGGCCAGGGAGATGCCATCATGATTGAAGTTCCGGCGAAATAATAGATTAGAAGACTGGAAGAGAAATGGAGGAGTAACCGTGGAAGTGAAAAAAGTAATGGTCATCGGTGCAGGGCAGATGGGCTCTGGAATCGCACAGGTATGTGCACAGGCAGGATATGAAGTGCTGCTGAATGATTTGAAGGCTGAATATATTGACCGGGGGCTTGGTGTGATCAAGAAGAACCTGTCCCGTCAGGTATCCAAGGAGCGCATGACAGAGGCGGAGATGGAAGAGGTGCTCCGCCGCCTGCAGCCTTCTGACAATCTGGAAGACTCCGGCAGGGTGGACCTGGTAATCGAGGCTGCCGTAGAAAATATTGAAATTAAAGCCGATATCTTCAAACGGCTTGATGGGATTGCCCCGGATCATGCAATCCTGGCAAGCAATACATCTTCCCTGCCAATTACGGAAATTGCTGCCGCGACAAAGCGTCCGGAAAAGGTAATCGGGATGCATTTCATGAATCCGGTCCCGGTTATGAAACTGGTTGAAATCATCCGCGGGCTTGCTACAGCCGATGAGGTATACACAGCGATCGAGGAAATGACTCATAAGCTCGGCAAGGTGCCGGTCGAGGTAAATGATTTTCCGGGATTTGTCTCAAACCGCATCCTGATGCCGATGATCAATGAGGCCATCTATACCCTCTATGAAGGTGTTGCAGAAAAGGAAGCAATCGATGAAGTCATGAAGCTTGGCATGAACCATCCAATGGGGCCGCTCACATTGGCGGATTTCATTGGTCTAGATACGTGCCTTTACATTATGGAAACGCTTCATGAAGGGTTTGGCGATGATAAGTACCGCCCATGCCCGCTGCTCCGCAAATATGTGAAGGCTGGCTGGCTCGGGAAGAAGTCCGGCCGCGGCTTTTATCAGTACAGCTGAACTGGAAAGCCCAGAATGGACACCAGGAGGGATTAGCCATGAATTTACGGTTTACAGAAGAACAGGAAATGATGAGGAAAATGGTCCGTGACTTCGCCCAGAGCGAAATTGCGCCATTCATTGAAAAAATGGAGCAAGGGGAGTTTCCCCGTGACATATTGAAAAAGATGGGCGGACTCGGGCTGATGGGAATTCCCGTGCCCGAAAAATATGGCGGGGCAGAAATGGACTTCACCTCCTATATCATTGCCATCAATGAGCTGTCAAAGGTATCCGCAACCGTCGGAGTCATCCTGTCTGTCCATACATCGGTCGGCACCAACCCGATCCTGTATTTCGGGACGGAGGAGCAGAAGCAGAAGTATGTACCGAAACTTGCTGCGGGAGAATATCTCGGCGCATTCTGCCTGACAGAGGCCGGGGCAGGCTCTGATGCAGGCAGTTTGAAAACAAAGGCGGTCCGAAACGGGGATGAATACATCCTCAACGGCTCGAAGGTATTCATTACAAACGGCGGCGAAGCGGATGTGTATATCGTCTTCGCATCCACAAGCCCTGAGCTTGGGACAAAGGGCGTTTCTGCCTTCATTGTTGGAAAAGGGACATCCGGCCTTGTGATCGGCAAGGACGAGGAGAAGATGGGGCTTCACGGTTCCCGGACGGTTCAGCTCAACTTTGAGGATATGAGGGTTCCGGCAGAAAATCTCCTTGGTGCTGAAGGGGAAGGCTTCAAAATTGCCATGGCCAATCTGGACGCGGGGCGCATCGGCATTGCAGCCCAGGCCCTCGGCATCGCGGAGGCGGCATTGGAAGCAGCGGTTGCCTACTCGAAGGAACGAAGCCAATTCGGGAAGCCGATCAGCCATCAGCAGGGCATCGGCTTCAAGCTGGCTGATATGGCCACAAATGTAGAAGCCTCAAGACTGCTGGTCTACCAGGCAGCGATGATGCGCCAGAATGGCGAGCGCTGCGGGATGCAGGCCAGCATGGCAAAGCTTTTTGCCTCGAAAACAGCAGTGGAAACGAGCATAGAAGCTGTCCAGGTGTTCGGCGGCTATGGATATACAGAAGATTACCCTGTCGAGCGGTATTTCCGCGACAGTAAAATAACCGAAATCTATGAAGGCACAAGCGAGATTCAGAGAATTGTCATCAGCAAAAACCTGTAAGTAAGAGGCAAGCCAATATTGAAATGGACGGGGGAAAATACGATGAATTTCCGACTGACGGAAGAACATGAAATGATCAGGAAAATGGTCCGCGATTACGCAAAGAATGAAGTGGCGCCGAGCGCGGCAGAGCGCGATGAGGAAGAGCGCTTTGACCGTGAAATCTTCGATAAGATGGCCGAACTCGGGCTGACAGGAATCCCTTGGCCTGAAGAGTACGGCGGAATTGGAAGCGACTATCTGGCATACTGCATTGCAGTCGAGGAGCTTTCAAGGGTTTGTGCATCCACAGGGGTGACTTTGTCTGCCCATACATCGCTTGCAGGCTGGCCAATCTATAAGTTCGGCAGTGAAGAACAGAAGCAGAAATACTTGAAGCCGATGGCGCAGGGTGAAAAGATCGGTGCATACGGCCTGACAGAGCCGGGCAGCGGCTCGGATGCAGGCGGCATGAGGACGACGGCCCGCCTTGACGGTGACCATTATGTGCTGAACGGTTCAAAGATTTTTATCACAAACGGCGGAATCGCCGACATCTATGTCGTATTTGCCCTGACAGATCCGGAGAGCAGGCAGAAAGGCACCACAGCCTTCATCATTGAAAGTGATTTTCCTGGATTCTCTGTCGGCAAAAAGGAAAAGAAACTGGGCATCAGATCTTCGCCGACAACCGAAATCATCTTTGAAGACTGCCGTGTGCCAAAGAAAAATATGCTCGGCAAAGAAGGAGAAGGCTTTAAAATCGCCATGATGACTCTTGATGGCGGAAGGAACGGCATTGCAGCCCAGGCAGTCGGCATTGCCCAGGGGGCATTGGACGCTGCGGTCGATTATGCGAAAGAGCGGGAGCAGTTCGGCAAGCCGATCGCCCTTCAGCAGGGAATCGGCTTCAAGCTGGCCGATATGGCGACAAGTGTAGAGGCAGCAAGGCTCCTGACTTATCAGGCTGCATGGCTTGAGTCGGAAGGTCTGCCGTACGGCAAGGAATCGGCCATGTCCAAACTGTTTGCAGGCGATGCGGCAATGAAAGTGACAACTGAGGCCGTACAGGTCTTCGGCGGCTATGGCTACACCAAGGACTATCCGGTCGAACGATATATGCGTGACGCCAAGATTACGCAGATCTATGAAGGCACTCAGGAAATCCAGCGCCTTGTCATTTCCAGGATGATAACCAAATAGAACATAAGAGGATAGGGCTCTTTCCTAATTTAAAATAAACAACCTCCGCGAAAACAGCCACCAGTAGGGAAAGGTCCACTTTTGCCTCATAAAGAGCGGCCAGAGGAGGGCAGTGCAAATTTATGAAAAAACGGGAAGTCCATGCTTCTGTAAAAGATGAAAAGCTGGTGAAAAAGCGGCGGGACGAAATGATCAAGGGAGCGGTGAATCTTTTTAAGCAAAAAGGCTTTCACCGCACCACGACAAGGGAGATTGCAAAGGCCTCCGGATTCAGCATCGGAACGCTCTATGAGTACATCCGCACAAAGGAGGATGTGCTGTACCTTGTCTGTGACAGCATCTATGATTCGGTCCGCGACAGGCTGCAGGAGGCCCTTGATGCCAACAGGGGGACGCTCGATAGCCTGAAGCTCGGGATCGCCTACTATTTCCGGGTTGTGGATGATATGCAGGATGAAGTCCTGGTCATGTACCAGGAAGCAAAATCCCTGTCAAAGGATGCCCTTCCATATGTGCTGAGAAAAGAAATTGAAATGGTCTCCATGTTTGAAGATGTCATTCAGCGATGTGTGGACAACGGGGAACTCCATTTGACGGAAAAAGAGGTCAAGATGATCGCCCATAATATTTTCGTGCAGGGCCAGATGTGGGGATTCCGCCGCTGGGCGCTGCAGAGGGTGTACAGTCTTGATGAATATATTGAACTGCAGACAGAGCTTCTGATTCAAGGGATAAAGCATGATCAGGCAAAAGTGCCTGCCGGCAGTAAAATCCAGGAACAGGGGGAGTCAGACGAATGAGTACAGCAGAAATTTACAGGCCGAAGCATCACTTGCGATTCGTTACCGCTTCAAGCCTTTTTGACGGGCATGACGCTTCCATCAATATTATGAGAAGGATCATCCAGGCGAGCGGGGCAGAGGTCATCCATCTTGGCCATAACCGGTCAGTGGAAGAGGTCGTGAATGCGGCGATCCAGGAGGATGTCCAGGGAATCGCGATTTCCTCCTATCAGGGAGGCCATGTTGAATATTTTAAATACATGTACGATTTGCTGAAGGAAAGGGGAGCTTCTCATATCCGCATCTACGGCGGAGGTGGAGGCGTCATCATCCCGCGCGAAATAAAAGAGCTTCATGAATACGGGATTGCCCGTATCTTCTCGCCGGAAGACGGCCGCCAGAAGGGTCTGCAGGGCATGATCAATGAAATGCTCGCTGAGTGCGACTATCCGACCGTTTCAGTGGAGAGTGCAGCAGAGCTTGAAAAGCTTGAAGCAGGCGAAGTGAACAGCATCGCCAGGCTGATCACGCTTGCCGAGCATGGCGTCGGGCTTGAAAAAGAAGCGGCAGCTGCGGCAGAATCGCTCATGGAAAGAATCAAGACACTGGAAAAAACAGCACCGGTTATCGGAATCACCGGGACTGGCGGAGCAGGAAAGAGCTCATTGACGGATGAGCTGATCCGCCGCTTCATCAATGAAATCCCTGAAAAGAAAGTAGCCATCCTTTCTGTCGATCCGACAAAGCAGAAAACAGGCGGAGCGCTGCTTGGCGACCGGATCCGCATGAATAGCATCTTTTCGCCGCGCGTCTATATGCGGAGCCTTGCGACACGGAAGTCCAAGAGCGAACTGTCGCTGGCCATCAAGGATGCCATCTCTGTCGTAAAGGCTGCCGGCTTTGACCTGGTTGTCGTCGAAACGAGCGGGATTGGGCAGGGTGATGCTGAAATCGCGGAAATCTGCGATCTGTCCATGTATGTGATGACAAGTGAATTCGGGGCGCCTTCCCAGCTTGAAAAAATTGATATGCTCGATTACGCTGACCTGATCGTCATCAATAAATTCGAGCGCAAGGGCTCAGAGGATGCCCGCCGCCAGGTGCAGAAGCAATATCAGCGCAACCATATGCTGTTTGAGAAAGAGCTGGAAGAGATGCCGGTCTACGGCACGATCGCCAGCCAGTTCAATGATCCGGGCACCAATGCTTTATTTGCCGCGCTGGTCGAAAAAATGAATGAAAAAGCGGGCCTCGGCTGGAGCACTTCTTTTTCCAAAAATGAAGTGGTCGAAAAGCAGAATGTCATCATTCCGAATGAACAGCGCTATTATTTGCGCGAAGTATCTGAAACGGTCCGCAATTACCATAAAAAAGCGGAAGACCAGGCAGCCCTTGCCAGGAAGCTGTTCCAGCTTGAAGGAGCAATCCAGGCCGTAAAAGAGTCAGGCGGAAGCGAAGAGACTCTGGTTTCCTTAGAGGACCTGGCTGCGGAAACAAAAGAAAAGCTGACAGCCGAATCAAAAAAGATCCTGGAAGGCTGGAAAAACCTCAAGGAGAAATACTCCGGGGAGCAGTTCACAACAAGGATCCGCGATAAGGAAATCATTACCATCCTGAAGACAAAGAGCCTTTCAGGCCTGCAGATCCCTAAGGTCGCGCTCCCGAAATACAGGGACTACGGCGAAATCATCCGCTGGGTTTACAGAGAGAATGTGCCGGGTGCCTTCCCATATACCGCAGGCGTCTTCCCGTTCAAGCGGGAGGGAGAGGATCCGAAGCGCCAGTTCGCCGGGGAAGGGACACCGGAACGGACGAACCGCCGCTTCCATTACCTATCAAAGGACGATGCGGCAAAGCGCCTGAGCACAGCGTTTGATTCCGTCACCTTATACGGCGAGGATCCGGACTACCGCCCGGATATTTACGGCAAGGTTGGGGAGAGCGGTGTCAGCATCTGTACGCTTGATGATATGAAAAAATTATATGCCGGCTTTGACCTTTGCCATCCGTCCACATCTGTTTCAATGACCATTAACGGACCGGCACCGATCATTCTGGCTATGTTCATGAACACGGCGGTCGAGCAGCAGGTGGAAAAGAAAGAAGGAGAGCTTGGCAGAAAGCTTAACGAAGCGGAGCATGAAGAAGTAAGGGCGGCGACTCTGCAGACGGTGCGCGGTACCGTCCAGGCGGATATCCTGAAGGAAGACCAGGGACAGAATACTTGCATCTTCTCAACAGAATTTGCCCTCAGAATGATGGGTGATATCCAACAGTATTTTATCGATAAAAAGGTCCGCAACTATTATTCTGTCTCCATTTCCGGCTACCATATCGCCGAGGCAGGGGCAAACCCGCTGTCACAGCTGGCCTTTACGCTGGCGAACGGCTTCACTTATGTTGAGTACTATTTGAGCAGAGGCATGAAGATCGATGATTTTGCGCCGAATCTTTCCTTCTTTTTCTCAAATGGGCTCGATCCGGAATACACCGTCATCGGCAGGGTGGCCCGCCGCATCTGGGCAACTGTAATGAGGGATAAATACGGAGCCAATGAGCGGAGCCAGAAGCTGAAGTACCATATCCAGACTTCAGGGCGCTCACTCCATGCCCAGGAAATTGATTTCAATGACATCCGGACAACACTGCAGGCATTAATGGCTCTCCATGATAACTGCAACTCCCTGCACACGAATGCCTATGATGAAGCAATCACCACGCCTACGGAGGAATCTGTCCGCCGGGCGATGGCCATCCAGATGATTATTACAAAAGAACATGGCCTTACAAAGAATGAAAATCCTCTGCAGGGGGCCTTCATCATCGATGAACTGACAGACCTGGTGGAAGAAGCGGTCCTGCAGGAGTTCGAACGGATCAACGACAGGGGCGGCGTGCTCGGTGCCATGGAAATGCAGTACCAGCGGGGCAAGATCCAGGATGAATCTATGTATTATGAAATGAAGAAGCATACCGGTGAGCTCCCGATCATCGGCGTGAACACATATCTGAATCCAAATCCTCCGTCAGAAGAGCAGATGGACAGCATGGAAATCGCAAGGGCGACGAAGGAAGAAAAAGAAACACAAATCAGGAATCTCAGGAGCTTCCAGGAACGGAACAAGGATCATGCAGGTGAAGCCCTGTCCCGCCTGAAAGAAGCAGCGGTGACAGACGGCAATATCTTTGCCGAGCTTATGGAAACCGTCAAGTATGCAAGCCTCGGACAGATCACGAGGGCGCTGTATGAGGTGGGCGGACAATACCGCCGCAATATGTAGCAAGGATAGAGCCAGGGGCCAAAGACAGCCCATGGCTCTGTCTTGTATTCGGAAAAAGGATATATTTTTCTGGAAAACATCATAATGTGTTTAGGATAAAAGGCTTTTCTCCGCTATAATGAAAGGGAATGCAGTCCTAAGTGATATTGATATGCAGGATGTGAACGGATTGAGACAGATATTTTCAATAGGCGCTTTTGCTGCTGCGATAGCGGCCTTCTACTTCTTATACCAGAGGCAGCTTGGTGCGGTCGCTTTCTTTTTGCTGTCCATCTACTTTCTGTACCTGGCCATGGGCCAGCTCTCCGGAAGAAAAGGCAGGGGGCCGGGGAAGAGGAAAAAGACCTGAAAGGGTCCCCGGATAGAAGCTCTTCCCGTGCAAAAGAAGGAACCCATCCGGGAGACCTGCAGCAGCAAGCCTTCCAAAAGTTTGTCTCACAGCAAAAATGCAAGGAAACTGGAGATAGAACTAGCATAAACACCAGCAATTTGTTTATAATGAAGAATATGTATTTTACATAAGCTGTCTATCCAGCTTGCAAAAGGCATTCTTATGCCTTTTATTCATCTAGGGATGCTTTTGGAGCGGCTGAATCCTATGCCTTTTTAAAAGCAATGCATATCCGGGAAGCCCCGGTGTTTTTAACAGTATTTGCGCTCCGATAGCGAGTGTTATATAGGGAAAGGAAGTGCGTATAGTGAGTCTAGACCAATTCACAAAAGAAGAGCTGCAGGAAATGTCCTTTATCGATATTGCCTACGAACTGCTTAAAGGCACAAAGCAGCAGGTTTCTTTTACCGACATTATGAACGAATATAAAACGCGTCTTGAAGTATCAGATGAGGAAATCCGCTCAAGGATCGCCCAGTTCTATACTGACCTGAACCTTGACGGCCGCTTCATTGCAATGGGAGAAAACCGCTGGGGCCTTCGCAGCTGGTACCCTGTTGATACAATGGAAGAAGATACAATGACAGCAGCGAAGCCGAAGAAGAAAAAGGCCAAGAAAGCGGCGAAGGCTGAAGACATCGATCTTGATCTGGACGAGTATGATGAGCTCGACGAGGAAGACATCGAATACGATGACCTTGATGACGATGATGATCTGGACGAGGATGACGACGATCTACTCGAAGACGATCTCGATGAGGACTCAGACGACGACTTCGAAGATGATGATGAACTTCTTGAAGATGATATCGAAGAAGACGAAGACCTTGATGAAGAAGACGAGGACCTCGACGAAGACGAAGAAGATCTATAATCGCTTGACTTTTCCAAGCCAGGCTTGTAGAATCATTTTTGGGCTCCTTAAAAAAGGACCATATGAATGTATATGCAATAGCGCTCCCTTACTGTTTGGTAGGGAGCGCTTTTTATTTTTAGCTGTTCTTGGCTACAACCAGGAACAGCAAATTTTTTTTAGGAAAAGCCTTACCTAAAGGATGCAGAAAATGCACAAACTGAATATGAGGGGGAAATAACATGACAAAGTATATTTTTGTAACAGGCGGCGTTGTGTCGTCATTGGGAAAAGGGATCACCGCTGCGTCTTTGGGCCGCTTGCTGAAAAACAGAGGCTTGAATGTCACCATTCAGAAGTTTGACCCCTATATCAACGTTGACCCGGGAACCATGAGCCCATACCAGCACGGTGAAGTTTTCGTTACAGGCGATGGCGCCGAAACGGATTTGGATCTTGGCCACTATGAGCGCTTTATCGATATCAATCTGACTAAGTTCAATAATGTGACAACTGGAAAAATCTATTCCACTGTCCTGAAAAAAGAGCGCCGCGGCGACTATCTGGGCGGAACAGTCCAGGTTATCCCGCATATTACCAATGAAATCAAAGAAAGAGTTATGCGTGCAGGTCATGAGACCAATGCCGATGTCGTCATCACAGAAATCGGCGGTACAGTAGGGGATATCGAATCCCTGCCATTCCTTGAGGCGATCCGCCAGATCAAGAGTGATATCGGCCGCGACAACGTTATGTATATCCACTGTACCTTGATTCCTTACATCAAAGCTGCAGGCGAAATGAAAACAAAGCCGACACAGCACAGCGTAAAAGAACTGCGAAGCCTCGGGATCCAGCCAAATGTCATTGTTGTTCGTACTGAGATGCCGGTTTCCCAGGATATGAAGGATAAAATCGGTCTGTTCTGTGACCTTGATCCGAAGGCTGTTATCGAGTGCCGTGATGCCGATACATTATACGCAGTCCCACTTGCCCTGCAGGAGCAGAATTTTGACCAGATCGTTTGTGATCACTTGAAGCTGGATTGCGGACAGGCAGATATGGCTGAATGGACAGAGCTTCTGAACAAGGTCCGCAATCTGTCCAAGACAACGAAGATTGCCCTTGTCGGAAAGTATGTTGAGCTGCAGGATGCCTATATTTCTGTTGTGGAAGCATTGAAGCATGCCGGCTATTCTTTTGATTCTGATATTGAAATCAAATGGGTCAATTCAGAAGAAGTAACAGAAGGAAACGTGGAGGAGCTTCTTCAGGATGCTGACGGAATCCTTGTTCCGGGCGGATTCGGCGACCGCGGCATTGATGGAAAGATCCTTGCCATCCAGTATGCGCGCGAGCAGAAGCGCCCATTCCTTGGCATCTGCCTTGGCATGCAGCTTGCTTCCATTGAATTTGCCCGCAATGTCCTTTCATTGGAAGGAGCGCATTCAGCGGAAATTGATCCTTCTACACCGCATCCGATCATTGACCTGCTGCCTGAGCAGAAGGACATTGAAGATCTCGGAGGGACGCTCCGCCTTGGCCTGCAGGCATGCAAGCTGAATGAAGAAACAAATGCATATGCTGCTTACCAGGATGAGGTTGTTTATGAGCGCCACCGCCATCGCTATGAGTTCAACAACCATTACCGCCAGGCAATGGAGGAGAAAGGATTTGTCTTCTCTGGTACAAGCCCGGACGGCCGTCTTGTTGAGATCATTGAAGTGAAGGATCACCCTTGGTTTGTCGCTTCCCAGTTCCACCCTGAATTCATCTCAAGGCCAAACCGCCCGCAGCCGCTGTTCCGCGACTTCGTCGGCGCATCCTTGAAGCATCAGGAAAATAACTAAGTATACAAAAGCCCCCTCTGGATTTGAGGGGGCTTAGTTTTTTAACTGGGTGAATAACTGCAAGATGCCCAAAGAGTGTAAGAAACCCTGTTGATTGCAGTGGAAGGCACGAAGACTCCTGCGGGATTGCAGCGGCAATGCTGAGACCCCGCAGCGCGTAAGCGTGAGGAGGCTCAGCGTCGCCCCGCGGAAAGCGAAGTGCCTGGAACGGAAATCAACAGCCCCATTAGAGGCAGAAAACTGTACTTGGAGTCATCTGTTCTGCTATTCATACTCACTCAATATCTCATCAATCGTGAACTTCAGACCATGGTACACAAAGAGTGCAGCGATGGCAGAGGGGTAGCCGAAGCGGTTTCCTTCTTCATCGGGAAGCAGTCCCTTTGTTAATTTCAGGTCGATATGGACATCCGCAAGCTCAGCGAGGGAAGGGCCTTCTCCTTCTACAGCAGTGGAAATGGCGGTAAACGGAATCATTTTTTCAGAAAGTGCTTTTGCCAGGGCGACTGCCTGTCCATCATTAGAGTGGCGGGAGATGATCAGAAAGCGGTCTGTATCAGCGATATCATTTTCTGAATGAGCATCAGTCCAATGGGCAGCGGATGCGAGCGGTTCTGCTCCTTCCGTGGCCTCCAGGGCAGCAGCCTTCATTTCGCGGGTGGCATAAATCTGGATCCTGCCTTCGCCTGCAGGGGCCTGGGCCAGCAGCCGGGCTGCGTCCTCAATGCTGAATTCTTCTTTTTCCATCAGCTTCTTGAAGATTCCCGTCAGCTGGGTTGAAAACATTTTTAGCAATGTGAACTTCCTCCTAATTGGTGCAATAATCAATCTGCAGGTCATAAACCCGGCAGGATCATGAACACTATTTGTGGTCTTATTATAGTGAAATGAAAGCTAAAGGTAAAATATTCGGCAGAATCGAACAAAAAGAAGCAGGAATTCAGACGGGAAAGGGAGAATGTTGAGAAGTGGATATATTTTCTATGACCAATGGTCACTTTTAAAAAAGCAGGAGTTTGATTTCACTGGCGCTGGAATCCCGCATAACAGCAGTCTGCATAGCTTCCGTGCGGGAAGCGGCAAGTGTCAGCAGTGAGCTTCTTATCTTATCGGGAAAGCGGGAATTCTTATGTGCTGTCAAAAATATAGAAGGGTTATCTAAGCCCGGCAGGACATAAGAATTCCGCTTTCTGTCTATCAGCATCAGATGTAACTATTTTAGGGAAGAGGTGGCTGTATGAAAGGGAAAATATTAATAGTAGACGATCAGTTCGGCATCCGCATTCTATTGAATGAAGTGCTGCAAAAGGAAGGCTATGACACCTATCAGGCTGCAAATGGCGTCCAGGCCCTCGAAATCGTTACAAAACATTCTCCGGATCTTGTCCTGCTCGATATGAAAATTCCCGGCATGGACGGCATTGAAATCCTGAAGAGAATGAAAGTCATCGACCAGGATATCCGTGTGATCATCATGACTGCCTATGGTGAGCTCGACATGATCCAGGAGGCAAAGGACCTGGGGGCTTTGACCCATTTTGCCAAGCCATTTGATATTGATGACATCAGGGCTGCTGTCAAAAAGTATGTCCCTATCACGAATTCATTTTAGGAGAGTCTGGATAAATTCTAATATTAAATGCCAGCTGGTTAAAAAAATATGCTGGTCCGGTCCAAAAAAATGAATATTTAAAATGATAGCGTTTGCTTTAAAATATTCTGTCCTGCAGCGAAAAATAGCGCTGGATTAATGGAATTTCTGATTCTCTTTTGGTATGATACAAATGAATTCCAAAGGATTGCGTCCGTTTTGCCTATTGCAAGATAGGGTACATATTCATGGGCATGCTGGGAAAAACTTTATGTGAATCCCTGTAAAGAACGATGCAATCATTAATAAGGAGGAAGAAATATGCCTTTAGTTTCCATGACTGATATGCTGAACAAAGCTAAATCAGAAGGCTATGCTGTAGGTCAATTTAATTTAAATAACCTTGAGTTCACTCAAGCGATCCTTCAGGCTGCAGAAGAAGAGAAATCACCTGTTATCCTTGGTGTTTCCGAAGGTGCAGCTCGTTATATGGGCGGCTTCAAGACAACTGTGAAAATGGTAGAAGGGCTTCTTGAGGACTATAAGATCACTGTTCCTGTTGCCATCCACCTTGACCACGGTTCAAGCTTCGATAAATGTAAAGAAGCAATCGATGCAGGCTTCACGTCTGTCATGATCGATGCTTCACACGGTCCTTTCGAGGAAAACGTGGAAATCACTTCTAAAGTGGTAGAATATGCACACTCAAAAGGTGTTTCTGTTGAAGCCGAGCTTGGAACTGTCGGCGGGCAGGAAGACGATGTAGTAGCTGACGGCGTCATCTATGCTGATGCTAAAGAATGTGACGAGCTTGTCAAGCGGACTGGCATTGACTGCCTTGCTCCTGCACTTGGCTCTGTTCACGGTCCTTACAAAGGCGAGCCAAACCTTGGCTTTGTTGAAATGGAAGAGATCGGAAAGCTTACAGGCATGCCTTTAGTCCTTCATGGCGGTACAGGCATTCCTACTAAAGACATCCAGAAAGCTGTTTCCCTTGGAACAGCGAAAATCAACGTAAACACTGAGAACCAGATTGCTTCCGCGAAGCGCGTGCGCGAAGTATTGGCGGCTGACACAGAAGTGTACGATCCGCGCAAATACTTAGGACCTGCACGTGAAGCGATTAAAGAAACAGTAATCGGCAAAATGCGCGAATTCGGTTCTTCTAACAAAGCTTAATACAGATCCAGTATGTTAAAATAGACTTGAAACCGCCTTTCTGAAAGGCGGTTTCAATTCATTTATGTCGATTTTAAAAAATAAGTCGAATAATCTTAGGGGGAAGCGAAATGAAATTTTTTATTGATACGGCAAACCTGGAAGAGATTAAAGAGGCCCATGCTCTGGGAATACTGGCAGGAGTAACGACCAATCCTTCTTTAGTGGCAAAAGAAAAAAATATTTCATTCCATGACAGGCTGAAGGAAATTGCCGAGCTTGTACCCGGCTCTGTCAGCGCAGAGGTCATCGCACTTGATGCAGAAGGCATGATCAAAGAAGGGAAGGAACTGGCGGCAATCGCCCCTAATATCACCATAAAGGTCCCAATGACACCGGATGGACTGAAGGCTGTCCATGCTTTTTCAAAAGAAGGGATCAAAACGAATGTAACCCTCATTTTCAGCGCCAATCAGGCTTTGCTTGCAGCAAGGGCCGGTGCTTCCTATGTTTCTCCATTCCTTGGCCGGCTTGATGATATTGGCCATAATGGTCTTGACCTTGTAACTTCCATCAGGGAAATCTTTGATATCCACGGAATCGAGACAGAAATCATTGCAGCTTCAGTCCGCCATCCGCAGCATGTCACAGATTCAGCCTTGAGAGGCGCCCATATTGCCACCGTCCCGCTTAAGGTCATCAATCAAATGTTTAATCACCCTCTGACTGACAAAGGGATTGAAGCATTTTTGGCTGATTGGGACAAGCGTTCTGAATAACCCCGAAGAGAGCACTGCTGCGCCGGGAATTATCTGAATAGGCGGAAATGTAAGTGCATACTTCAAAAATTTAACTTTTTTCAATTCTCATACATGAAGTTTAAATTTTCGTGTAAACTAGATGGTGAGGATAATGTCGGAATTCGTCTTTTGCTCATGGAAAATTATCCCTATACGGTAGCTTTTGATATAATGGACAAGCTATCCCATACTGAGAATGAAAAGTCCAACGGTGCTATACTTTCGCCTGCAGCGGCAGGCTGGCAATCAATGTTCAGAGATTTGCAAAGGCACTTAAGGGCAGGAAAGGAAGTCGAAAATGGAAAAGCTTATGATTGCGGGCGGCTACCCATTAAAAGGAACTGTTAGAATCAGCGGAGCCAAGAACAGTGCGGTAGCATTGATCCCTGCTACGATTCTCGCAGATTCCCCCGTAACAATTGAAGGTTTGCCGGATATTTCTGACGTTCAAATACTGAAAGGGCTTTTGGAGGAAATTGGCGGAAGTGTCGATTTTGCTGATAACGATATGACCGTTGATCCTTCTTCGATGATTTCCATGCCCTTGCCCAATGGAAAAGTTAAAAAGCTGCGTGCCTCTTATTATTTGATGGGGGCGATGCTCGGACGCTTTAAAAAAGCGGTGATCGGCCTGCCTGGCGGATGCCATCTGGGACCGCGTCCGATCGACCAGCATATTAAAGGCTTTGAAGCGCTCGGTGCCAGCGTGACAAATGAGCAGGGTGCCATTTATCTCCGCGCAGACGAGCTGAAAGGTGCAAGAATCTACCTGGATGTCGTCAGTGTCGGTGCCACGATCAATATTATGCTGGCTGCGGTCAGGGCCAAAGGGAAGACGATTATTGAAAATGCGGCGAAAGAGCCGGAAATCATCGATGTGGCAACGCTCCTCACCAATATGGGTGCGAAAATCAAGGGAGCGGGTACAGATGTCATCAGAATTGAAGGGGTGGACCAGCTGCATGGCTGCCGCCACACCATCATTCCGGACCGGATTGAAGCAGGGACATATCTGATCCTCGGTGCTGCTGCGGGTGAAGGGATCCTGATCGATAATGTCATTCCCCAGCATTTGGAATCACTGATTGCCAAGCTGCGTGAAATGGGCGTGAACATAGAGGCGGGAGATGACCAGATTTTTGTCAGTCCAGCTGAAAAAATGAAGGCCGTTGATATTAAAACGCTTGTGTATCCGGGATTCCCGACCGATCTCCAGCAGCCTTTCACGTCTTTGCTGACAGGGGCCGAAGGGACAAGCATGGTGACGGACACCATCTACGGTGCCCGCTTCAAGCATATTGATGAGCTGAGGAGAATGAATGCCAGCATTAAAGTCGAAGGCCGTTCAGCGATCATCAATGGCCCGATCCGTCTGCAGGGGGCCAAGGTGAAGGCGAGCGATCTCAGAGCGGGAGCCGCCCTCGTCATTGCCGGGCTGAAAGCCGAAGGTATAACGGAAGTGACAGGACTTGAGCATATAGACCGCGGCTACAGCCATCTTGTTGAAAAACTTAATGGGCTGGGTGCGACCATCTGGCGCGAGAATCTGACCAAGGAAGAAATGGAGCAGATGAAAAACGCCTGAAGACAGATAGAGAAAACAACCCGGGGAGGAAAACAGAATGGAAAGAAGTTTATCGATGGAGCTTATCCGTGTTACAGAAGCAGCAGCACTTGCTTCAGCCCGCTGGATGGGAAGAGGCGTAAAGGATGAAGCTGATGATGCTGCTACCTCTGCCATGAGGGATGTGTTCGACACGGTGCCAATGAAGGGTACTGTTGTAATCGGGGAAGGGGAAATGGATGAGGCGCCAATGCTTTATATCGGAGAAAAGCTTGGGACAGGCTATGGCCCCCGCGTCGATGTAGCGGTAGATCCGCTCGAAGGCACCAATATCGTTGCCTCCGGAGGCTGGAACGCGCTTGCTGTCCTGGCTGTCGCTGATCATGGCAATCTTCTTCATGCACCTGATATGTATATGGATAAGATTGCAGTCGGTCCCGAAGCGGTCGGTGAAATTGATATCAATGCTTCTGTTATCGATAACTTGAGGGCTGTCGCCAGGGCCAAGAACAAAGATATTGAAGATGTCGTGGCAACCGTGCTGAACCGGGAGCGTCATCAGCATATCATCAGCCAGCTGCGTGAAGCAGGGGCAAGGATCAAGCTGATCAATGATGGCGATGTTGCAGGTGCCATCAATACCGCTTTTGACCATACAGGTGTAGATATTCTGTTCGGATCCGGAGGTGCGCCGGAAGGGGTGCTCGCTGCAGTTGCGCTGAAATGCCTGGGCGGCGAAATCCAGGGCAAGCTGGTTCCGCACAGCGATGCTGAAGTTGAAAGATGCCAAAGCATGGGCCTTGACCTTGGAAAGATTCTTCGCATGGAAGACCTTGTCAAAGGTGATGATGCCATCTTTGCAGCAACAGGCGTCACAGACGGCGAGCTGCTGAGAGGGGTCCAGTTCAAGGGCTCTTACGGTTCTACACATTCACTTGTCATGCGCGCCAAATCAGGCACGGTCCGCTTCATCGACGGGCGTCACAGCCTGAAGAAGAAGCCGCACCTTGTCATGAAATAAAGATTTTTTTTTGCATGCCGGTGCAAACCCTTTCACTGAAGGGAATCGGAATCGGCCTGCAGAAAAAATGAAATAAGAGAGGGGACCTGGCTTGCCGGCTGAAGCCGGTCCCTTTATATATTCCCCCGACACAAGGCAATCTATGAAAGAACGAAAAAATTATATTGATTAACTTTCAGGTATAAGGGTAAAATAGAGATTGTTTTTGAAATCTGTTATGATGATTATGCAGTGCAGATATGGTCTGTTTAAGCCTGAGTGCCAGGAACATACCAAAGATACTATCCTTTTTAACAAGCTGAATCATCCTTCCAATGCTTCGATGAACCTCAAACGCTTTCTTTCCTTTTTCCTTTCATATTCTTAATACAGTACGATATTGTCATTTTATATGGGGAAAATGATTTAAAATTCAAAAGAGTGGTGTCAATATGGGATTAAATATATCCAGTTTAGAAAATATGAAGTTAAAAGAGCTCTATGAACTTGCCCGGGAATATAAAGTTTCCTACTACAGCAAGCTGACAAAGAAAGAGCTGATTTTTGCCATCCTGAAAGCCCGCGCTGAGCAGGAAGGCTACTTTTTCATGGAAGGCGTGCTGGAGATCATCCAGTCTGAGGGCTTTGGCTTCCTAAGGCCGATCAATTACTCGCCAAGCTCAGAGGATATCTACATTTCCGCATCGCAAATCAGGAGATTTGATCTAAGGAACGGAGATAAAGTATCCGGAAAAGTCCGCCCGCCAAAGGAAAATGAACGCTATTTCGGCCTCCTGCAGGTTGAAGCTGTCAATGGAGACGATCCGGAATCTGCCAAGGAGCGTGTCCACTTCCCGGCTTTGACGCCTTTATATCCTGATAGGCAGATGAAGCTGGAAACAACGCCGAAGCATGTGTCCACAAGGATCATGGACGTACTTGCACCGGTTGGATTCGGCCAGCGCGGACTGATTGTCGCTCCGCCAAAAGCGGGTAAAACGATGCTGATAAAGGAAATCGCCAACAGCATCACGACGAATCATCCTGAGGCAGAGCTGATTGTTCTCCTCATTGATGAGCGCCCGGAAGAAGTGACTGATATTGAACGTTCTGTTGCCGGTGATGTCGTCAGCTCGACATTTGACGAAGTGCCCGAAAACCATATTAAAGTGGCCGAGCTTGTCCTTGACCGGGCAATGCGCCTCGTGGAGCATAAACGGGATGTCATCATCCTCATGGACAGCATCACAAGGCTTGCTCGTGCTTATAACCTGGTCATCCCGCCAAGCGGACGTACGCTGTCCGGGGGGATTGACCCTGCAGCATTCCACCGTCCGAAGCGTTTCTTCGGGGCGGCGAGGAATATTGAAGAAGGCGGAAGCCTGACCATCCTAGCAACAGCCCTTGTTGATACCGGCTCACGGATGGATGATGTCATTTACGAAGAGTTCAAGGGAACAGGAAACATGGAGCTTCACCTTGACCGCCAGCTTGCAGAGCGCCGTATTTTCCCGGCCATCGATATCCGCCGTTCAGGTACACGGAAAGAAGAGCTGCTTATTCCGAAAGAGCATCTGGACAAGCTGTGGGCGATCAGGAAGTCGATGTCGGATGCGCCTGATTTTGCTGAGAAGTTCCTCCGCAAGCTGAAGCAGACGAAATCCAATGAAGAGTTCTTTGCCAATCTCGGCGAAGAAATGAAGAACGGCAGGCGTTCCCAATCCTGATCTATTCACAATCTGAAAGTCAGTAAATCCCATCTTGCAAAAACATGATGTCCTTGTTATAATAACAACAGTGTGTTTTTGAATTATACGGTGTGTCCAAGCATCGTACTATATAACTCTGTTTCGCAAGACTCAGGGCAAAAGGAGATGAAAGAAATGAAAGCAGGAATTCATCCTAATTACAAGAAAATCACGGTTACATGTGCTTGCGGCAATCAGTTTGAAACTGGTTCTGTAAAAGATGAGGTTCGTGTTGAGACTTGCTCTGAATGCCACCCATTCTATACTGGCCGTCAGAAATTCGCTGAAGCAGGCGGACGTGTGGATCGTTTCAACAAAAAATACGGTCTTAAAGGTCAACAGCAATAATGATAAGAAACAGGCAAGTTTTTACTTCTTGCCTGTTTTTTATTGCCGATAGAAGAATATGATGATTAGATAGGTTTATACTTTTAACAAAAAGTGTAAGTTGTAAAAGGGGAATTGGCGCTTTGGCGCCGTGTTTTCTTTAGCAAGGAAGGAGAGGCCACTCATGTATGTAATGAAGCACCACGGCTGGGTTGAGGTTATCTGCGGCAGCATGTTTTCGGGAAAATCGGAAGAGCTCATCCGCCGTGTCAGAAGAGCGCAATTTGCAAAGCAGAAGATAGCTGTGTTCAAGCCGCAGATCGATAACCGCTACAGCGAGGAAGCAGTTGTCTCCCACAATGGAACATCAGTCATTGCCAAACCCATCAGCCATTCAACGGACATCTTCAAGCATATTGATGAAGATATGGAGATTATCGCCATTGATGAGGTGCAATTTTTCGATGCTGAAGTTGTGAAGGTGATCCAGCATTTAGCTGATAGCGGATACCGGGTGATCGCTGCCGGGCTCGACCAGGATTTCCGCGGTGAGCCGTTTGGCCAGATGCCGGCTTTGATGGCAATTGCAGAACTTGTGACAAAGCTTCAGGCAGTATGTGCAGTGTGCGGTTCGCCTGCCAGCAGGACCCAGCGCCTCATTAACGGAAAGCCGGCTTCATACGATGATCCGGTCATTCTTGTCGGAGCATCAGAGGCTTATGAGCCGCGCTGCCGCCACCACCACGAAGTTCCGAAATCGCCGAATGTCCTCAACAGTTCGGAAACGACCCGTACGCTATCCTAATAGATGAAAGCTCAGGCTCTGCTTAGTGAAAGCAGGGTTTTTTGCTGTCTGAGTGGCCGGATTCCTCCAGCAAACTGCCTGAATTTGGGTTGCGGATTCACCTCCGGGAAAGGAAAACCTATTAATGGAGGTGTTTGAAATGATGAAATCCATTTTCGCAGCTGCAGCAGTCCTTCTGGCCGCTCTATTGGGAGGATGTGCACAGGATGATAATGTGGCGGGGATCCATGAGCAGAACGAAGACCAGAATGGGACAAACTTGATCACTGACGGCGGGGGCCAGGTAAAAAGGGGCCTTGATCAAGTGTCTGACGATGACCGCGACAGGACGATGAGCGATCAGAACCCGAACTTCCTCAATATCGATGGAGGGCGGGTCAACGATCAATCTGATGTTGACAAAGCGCGCCAGGTCGTCAATCAATACACAGAATATGAGCCGGATGAAGTCTGGATCAACGGCGGCCGCATGTGGGTCACGGCCCACACAGACAAAAGCCTGTCAGCCGAAGAAAAACGCAAGGCCCAGGCCGAACTGCACAAAACTCTCACCAAAGCCCTTCCACGGTATAACATTGAAGTGCGGTTGAGTGAGCGGTAGGAGAAGGTGAAAAAATGGTGACAGGTACCTGTACCACTTCTTTGAAATGGTGACAGGCACCTGTACCACCTTTCTGTGCGAAGACCTTGATTTGGGTAGGTTTGTATTGAATTGGGTGCCTGTCACCTATACCACTTCTTTTTTGAAAGGTGCCTGTCACCTATACCACTTCTTTTTTGAAAGGTGCCTGTCACCTATACCACTGCCTATGCACTTCCAGCCCTGGTTTTCCGGGGCTTTTTAGGTTTTGACCTGGGATGCGCTGTATACTATAATTAGAATGTTATGGGCATGATGGTTTAATGGACTTATTTTATGAATTTATGAGCTTTTTTAGGTGTGAAAGCCGATTTATATAGAATAGAATCAAAATGAGGTGAAGGACTGTGTACGATCGTCTTCAAGCTGTAGAAGATCGCTACGAAAGGCTGAATGAGCTTTTGAGCGATCCTGAGATTGTTAATGATACAAAGAAGCTGCGCGAATATTCCAAGGAGCAGTCAGGCATCCAGGAAACGGTGGAGGCATACCGCGAGTATAAAGAAGTCCGCGGGCAATACCAGGATGCAAAAGCGATGCTCGAAGAGAAGCTCGATGCAGAAATGCGCGAGATGGTGAAGGAAGAGATAGGAGAGCTCGAAGACAGAGTGGAAGCTCTGGAAGCGCGCCTGAAGATCCTTTTGATCCCGAAAGACCCTAACGATGATAAAAACGTTATTATGGAAATCCGCGGAGCGGCAGGCGGCGACGAGGCTGCTCTGTTTGCCGGTGATCTTTACCGCATGTACAGCCGCTTTGCCGAGGTGCAGGGCTGGAAAACAGATGTGATCGAGGCCAGCTCAACAGGTGTCGGCGGCTACAAAGAAATCATTTTTATCATCAACGGAAACGGTGCCTTCAGCAAGCTGAAGTTCGAGAATGGGGCCCACCGTGTTCAGCGTGTGCCTGAAACTGAATCTGGCGGCCGCATCCATACTTCGACAGCAACGGTTGCGGTTCTGCCGGAAGCGGAAGAAGTTGAAATCGAGATCCACGATAAAGATATCCGCGTCGATACATTTGCTTCAAGCGGACCAGGCGGCCAGAGCGTTAACACGACGATGTCAGCCGTGCGCCTGACCCACTTGCCTACAGGGACGGTTGTTTCCTGCCAGGACGAAAAATCACAGATCAAGAACAAAGAAAAGGCAATGAAGGTTCTTCGTGCCCGTGTATATGATAAATTCCAGCAGGAAGCACAGGCGGAATACGACCAGCAGCGGAAATCCGCAGTGGGCACCGGTGACCGTTCTGAACGGATCCGCACCTACAACTTCCCGCAAAACCGTGTAACAGATCACCGCATCGGCCTGACCATCCAGAAGCTTGACCAGATTCTTCAAGGCAAGCTGGACGAAGTGATTGATGCCTTGATCATGGAAGAGCAGTCAGCCAAGCTGAAGGAAGCTTCAGATGCCTGATCAGCCTATGAAAGTCTATGAAGCCCTGAAGTGGGCTTCTTCTTTTTTAGAAACGGCAGGGAGAGATTCCAACGCGGGTGAAATCCTCCTGGGCCACTTTCTGAATATGAGCCGTTCCCGCCTGCTTGCGGAGATGAGGGAAGAGCTGGATACGAGGATGCAAGGGGCCTTCAAAGAAGCAGTTCAGCTGCACGCGGACGGCAGGCCGGTCCAATATATCATTGGAAAAGAAGAATTTTATGGGCGGACATTCCTTGTGAATGAAAATGTCCTCATCCCCCGTCCGGAAACAGAAGAGCTGGTGCTGGAAGCCCTGAAGAGGAAGGAAAAGCTTTTCGGCAGAGAGGCTGCCTCTGCGGCTGCTGATATTGGAACCGGAAGCGGAGCGATTGCGGTAACCCTGAAATTGGAATCGCCTGACCTCCAGGTAACTGCCACAGATGTGTACGGGCCTTCCCTTGACACGGCAAAGGAAAATGCAGACAAGAACGGTGCTGAAATCGAGTTTATTTTAGGAGACCTGCTGCAGCCTTTCATAGAGGAAAGCCGGAAATTCGATATTATCATATCCAATCCTCCCTATATCCCGCTCAGCGATATGGAAGGGATGTCTGAAGTCGTCACCGAAAACGAGCCCCACCGCGCCCTATTCGCCGGCCAGGATGGACTCGACCTCTACCGACGCTTCATGGAAGAACTGCCGCTCGTCCTAAAAGAAAAATCACTCGTCGGCTTCGAGGTCGGCGCCGGCCAAAGCAAAGCCGTATCAGAACTGCTGCGGACCGCATTCCCAGATGCCAACATAGACATAGTCTACGACATCAATGGGAAGGACCGGATGGTTTTTGCGGAGATTGGCTGGCAGGATTAGTTTTGTTGAGGGAATTTATGCATTTGGATCCAGAGTAAGGGGGGCCATTGGTGGAATGGCTTCCTTTTTTTATTTTGAACTTGTATTTATGTTCAAATTTAATTAGGAATTTTTAAATAAGTGAGCAGGCATACCATTTTCATAAATTCTCGAGAAAACTGAAGGTGTTCCTGCCTTATTATTGGCGGAAATTACTCGTTGTGGGTGTTATTCTACATAAATTTTGATTTATTCCATATATTCTACATAAAAATCAAAAGATTCTACATAAAATACATTTATTTCCAATTGTTGATAGTGCAACACAAATAGTATAGTGCCATACAGAAAGGTCAACAGACAAAGAACAGAATCTAGTCTCCATCCTTTGGTCTTATGCACAAAAATTTTTGAAAAACCAGTTGATTGGAGTGCAAGGCACGAAGACTCCTGCAGGAAATAGCGGAAGAGTTGAGACCCCGCGGAAAGCGAAGTGCCTGGAACAGAAATCAACAGACCCCATTTATAAGCAATCTAAATGACAGATCTCAAACACGGGATCTTTTTTTTATATTTTGCTAGTTTAAGAATCCCCCTTCCTGTCCACAATGGATTAGTGAAGGGACGGTGTCGGAAATGACAGCAAAATCATTAGCGAAATTATATATCATTATCTTATCCTTAGGAACAATGCTAAGCCTATACATACCAAAAACAGAGGTAGCAGCGGAAGACCCGCTCGTCATACCGCAGGAAGCCATCCGCCTACGCATCCTCGCAAACAGTGACAGCGAAGGAGACCAGGCGCTGAAACGGCTGGTGAGGGACGCAGTCAATAAGGAAATCACTGAATGGGTCAGCGAACTGACTTCAATAGAAGAAGCCCGTTCATTAATCAAGTCGCGCCTGCCGGAAATCCAGGAGATAGCAGAGAACGTGGTAGAAGAAGAAAATTTTGATCAGACAGTTAAAGCCAATTTCGGCAAAGTGGATTTTCCTACTAAGCTCTATGGCCAGTTTCTATATCCTGCCGGCGAATACGAAGCAATTTTAATTACACTTGGTGAAGGCGATGGAGCGAACTGGTGGTGTGTTCTTTTTCCTCCTCTATGCTTTCTTGATTTCTCGAATGGAGTAGCTGTAAGTGATGGATTCGAAGAGGAAAATCAGGAAAAGGGAGAAGTTGGTAAAAAAGAACTAGATGGGAATGTGCTGGAAGATAGTAAGTCTAAAGAACCATCGAGCGAAAAAGAGCCGGTCTTTGTTAAAGAAGAGGAAGAAAAGCCGGAAGTTAAGTTTTTTATCAAAGAATTATGGGATAAAATCTTCGGATAGTATGCTGCTCTTTTCATAGAGCGGCTTTTCTTTTTATAGGAAAAACGGCACAAGAGAAGGTGATGCCATTGTTACAAGTGCATGACAAGCCTTTTACAGATGCTGGGAGCATGTTTGATTCTGGGAGAAGCGGATATTAAAGGAGTGTAAGCCAAAACAACAATTACTGAAAAGGAGATGGAAGACATGGCAAACAACAATAACAACGATAAAATGTCCCGCGAGGAAAGAGGCCGCAAAGGCGGAGAAGCAACCAGCAATAACCATGACAAAGAATTCTATCAAGAGATCGGTAAAAAAGGCGGAGAAGCAACATCTGAAAATCATGACAAAGAATTCTATCAGGAAATCGGCCAAAAAGGCGGAGAAGCTACTGCTGAAAGCCATGACAAGGAATTCTATCAGGAAATCGGTAAAAAGGGCGGAGAAGCTACTTCTGAGAACCATGACAAGGAATTCTACCAGGAGATCGGCCAAAAAGGCGGAGAAGCTACTTCTGAAAACCATGATAAAGACTTCTACCGCGAAATTGGTGAAAAAGGCGGAAATTCAAGAAACAACAACAACGACTAAGTTTATAGTGTAAAGGAAGTTTAAATTGAAAGATTCCAGATAGCACGGCAGCCCGTTAACTGATGGCTGCCGTGTTTTTTTATTCTTTTTATGTTCTACTTTTTCCCGCGCCCCATAGATATATTACTAGATTACAAAATCTTAGTGGGGTGAGCGTATGGAGACAATGATCCGCTGTGCACAAAATGGAGACGAAAATAAACTGGCCGCGTTTTTGGAAAAAGCCAATCTGGGGACAGAAGGCATTTCTGATTCTATCAATTATTTCTTGCTTATGGAAGATGAAGAGGAAAATATTAAAGCGACATTAGGCATTGAGCCTCTAGGAAGTGTGGGCCTCCTCCGCTCACTGGTACTTTCGGAAAGAGCATCTGAAAAAGATCTGCTGCTGCTTGTGGAGCAGATTCTGCGGCTTGCGAGGGAAAGGGAACTCGAGTCACTATATATGGCGACAAATAAAAAAGGAGCAGCAGAGTTCTTCAAACTGCTTGGCTTTCAGGATGAAAAAAGCGAGCTTCCGGAAGAACTGTACAGTTCCGCCCATGTCCAGCATATTCTAACTGTGGATAACTTTTCATTCCTGAAGCTTTCATTATGAATTGTGGATATATCCACAAAGTTATCCACTATTATCGAAAAGTTATACACAAATTGTGGACAAAACTTGAGTTATCCTCCATCTTCTTTTATACTTTCAAAAGTGATTGTGGTTTAAAAGCTGAAACAAAGGGTATACCACACAGAATTTGAACAGTATTGAAGGTGGGCATAACAATGAAGACAGAAATTTGGTCAGTGGATAAAAATGTGGATAGTTTAAATGATTATCCACAGATTAAACAGGCAGCTGCTCTTTTAGCCCAAAATGAGACGGTTGCCTTTCCGACTGAGACTGTTTACGGACTTGGTGGAAATGCAAGAAATGACGAAGCAGTCAAGAAGATATTTGAAGCGAAGGGCAGACCTTCTGACAACCCCCTCATTATTCATATTGCGGACAGGGAGCAGCTTGAGGGGATTGTGGAAAGTGTCCCGGCTAGTGCAGATAAGCTGATGGAAGCCTTTTGGCCAGGTCCGCTGACAATTATATTCAATAAAAAAGACGGGCAGCTCTCAGAGACAGCAACGGCAGGGCTGAATACGGTCGGAATCAGGATGCCGGATCACCCGGTGGCTCTCGCCATTCTCCGTGAAAGCGGCGTTCCGGTAGCCGCTCCAAGCGCGAACAGGTCCGGGCGGCCCAGCCCGACTACTGCCGGACATGTGAAGGAAGATTTGAACGGGAGGATTGCAGGAATTGTGGATGGCGGTCCTACCGGAGTAGGTGTTGAATCCACTGTCCTGGATTGTACGGGAGAGATTCCGGTCATCCTGAGACCTGGCGGAGTGACGAAAGAGCAGCTCGAGCGGGTAGTGGGAGAGGTAGCGGCCGATCCTGCGCTTGCCGATGAGAAGGAGGCGCCGCGCTCCCCCGGCATGAAGTATCGGCATTATGCACCTGATGCTCCCTTATATATAGTAGAAGGAACAAGGGAACGGATTCAGGAATTGGTGAACGAACAGCATACGGAAGGCCTGAAAGCCGGTGTGCTTACAACGGCCGAAAATGAAAAATTTTACGACAGCGATTTTACATTTATATGCGGCAAGAGAGCGAATCTGGAAACAGTGGCAGCCTCCCTTTACGAAGCATTACGGAGCTTCAACAGCTCTGGAGTGGATGTGATCTTCAGCGAATCCTTCCCCGCAGAAGGTGTCGGTGAAGCCATTATGAACCGGCTTCTCAAAGCAGCAGGCCATCGAATCATTAAATAATTTTAGTGCCAGGCACCGTCTGTGGACATTTCAATGTGATTTGTCCGCGGGAGGTGCCTGGCATTTTTTAGGCCCGCAGGAAGCGGGTCATGAGGACGTTGCCATACGACGTGGCGTACTTAGTCCGCGTTCCTCGATAGAACAGTCGCCTCCGCTTTTCTAATTCTATTTCCCCTTGGACGTGCATATGCTGAATTAGCAAGTCCAAGGAGGAGAATGGATGACTTCGTTTTTTGGGGAACTTATTACGTTGATGTTAATGGCGTTTGCCCTCGGGATGGATGCTTTTTCGGTCGGACTTGGCATGGGCATGTTCGAGCTGCGCCTGAGGCAAATTTTTAAAATAGGAATAACGATCGGTCTTTTCCATGTCTTCATGCCGCTGTTAGGAATGATTGCCGGCAGGTTCCTATCGGAGCAGTTCGGCTCTATTGCGGCCTATATCGGGGGAGGGCTGCTGCTGCTGCTCGGTGCCCAGATGATTTGGTCAAGCATCAAGGATGATGATTCAAGCTTGATTACACCCGTTGGTTTCGGCCTGCTCATTTTTGCGTTGAGTGTCAGCCTGGACAGCTTTTCGGTCGGTCTCTCTCTTGGAATTTATGGAGCGAAAACAGCGCTTGTCCTGGTATGTTTCGGTGCAGCCGCGGCGATTCTGACATGGGCAGGGCTATTGGCCGGACGCAAGGTTCAGGGATGGCTTGGATCCTACAGCGAAGCACTCGGAGGAGCCATCCTCCTCGCTTTCGGCATAAAGCTGTTATGGCCATTTTTTTAATGCGGGAGGCTATTCATTCATTGCAGAAAATAAAGGCATCCTGGCGGGTGTCTTTTTATGTTGCGTTCCTTTTGCTGGGCAAGCTGTCTTCTCATTTCGGTTTGTCCGGCTCCAGGGGCTAGAGCCTCGATCATAAGTCACTTTAGGATTGAAGGCAAAGAACGCCTTCTATCCTAAAGCGTCTTATGCTTGTCAGGGCTGAGCAAGCCCCCTCCGCATTTCGTATTGTCCAGCTGCGACGGCTAGGGCCTCGAGTCATAAGCCACGCTAGAATTAAAGGCAAAGAACGCCTTTTATTCTAGCGCGTCTTAGGCTTGTCGGCCCTGGGCAAGCCGTCTCCGCATTTCGGTTTGTCCGGCTCCAGGGGCTAGAGCCTCGAGTCATAAGTCACTTAGGAATTAAAGGCAAAGAACGCCTTTTATTCCTAAGCGCCTTATGCTGGGCCCGCAGGATGCGGGTCATGCGGACGTTGCCACAGGACGTGGCGTTTTTAGTCCGCGATCCTTAATCTGAGCAAGCCCCTTCCGCACTTCGTGTTGTCCAGCTCCGGGTGCTAGCCCTTCGAGTCATAAGCCACTTTAGGATTGAAGGCAAAGAACGCCTTTTATCCTAAAGCGTCTTATGCTTGTCAGGGCTGAGCAAGCCCCCTCCGCATTTCGGTTGTGAACTTTCTATAAATTTTTCCATGCTTGTCTATTGAAACTGTGACAATTGGCTTATAATGGAGGGAAAGGGGGCTGCATCGATGAGACGCGTATTGTTTGTTTGTACTGGTAACACTTGCCGGAGCCCGATGGCAGAGGCTATTTTGAAGAGCAGGGAGCTTCCGGGGATTGAGGTGAAGTCTGCTGGTGTGTTTGCTGCCAATGGGGGACAGGCCTCCGCACATGCGAAGCAGGTTCTTGAGGAGCAGGGGATTGCCCATGTACATACCTCGAGCGCACTGACGGCAGAGCTGGTTGAGTGGGCAGATGTCATTTTGACGATGACGTCCGGGCATAAATGGAATGTGGTCAGCATGTTTGAGGGAGCAGAGGGCAAAACCTTTACACTGACAGAGTTTGCAGGGGAACACGGCGGTGAGATCCTTGATCCATTCGGCGGAAGCCTTGAAATATACAGAGAAACCTTTAATGAACTGAAAAAGCATATTGAACAGATTATTAACAAATTAGAGAAGTAACGACCAGGGGGCAATCATGGAGAAGAAGCGCTATAAGTTCGGGTTGAGAAAAAAGCTTGTGCTGTTAACGACCATACTGGCATTCATTACCTACACCACGAGTGCGGTGTTCATTTATGGTCTTTATCCAATTGTGAAGGAGTATCTGCCGTTCGGGGAAGCGGCTTTTAACATTATCACGCTTTCTCTTGGGGCCATGTGGTCCGGTGTATTGACATTCGTTGCGGCCGGCTTTATCACGAAACCGCTGCAAAAGCTGGAGAAGACAGCTCTGAAAGCGGCAGAAGGCGATATCAGGGAAGACGCGGAGCTTTCCAAATCAGATGATGAAATCCGTTCCCTCGGAGCGGCGTTCAACCATATGCTTTCAAATCTCCGGGAAATGGTCGCGAAAATCGATGAAAATTTTCAGCATACCAATGATAAAGTAATCAGCATTTCACAGGAAGCATCAGCTGCTGCCGAGCAGGCTGCAAGCATCTCCAGGACAATCGGCGAGATTTCCCTGGGTGCCGACAGCTCAGCTGTGTCGATTCAGGCGACTGCCGAGTCGGTCGAGGATGCAACAAGGATTGCTGAAGAAGTACAGCAGCAGGCGAAAACGTCCCAGCAGGTTTCCGGTGAGCTAGTCGATGATCTGAATGAGTCGAAGAAAGTCATCCACTCTCTTGTAACTGGAATTACCAAGCTGGCGGAAGATAATCAGGAATCATTGCAGACCGTCAAGCGCCTCGAAGATAATGCTGCGAAGGTAGAGCAGATCATCCAGCTGGTGGGAGATATTGCAGCTCAGACCAACCTGCTGGCGCTGAATGCTTCGATTGAGGCTGCGCGTGCAGGTGAGCACGGCAAAGGCTTTGCCGTCGTGGCAGAGGAAGTCCGGAAGCTGGCTGATGAAAGCGCCAAAGCGGTCCAGGGCATTTCCGAATTGATTAAAAACATCCAGAATGAAGTCCAAAATGTTGTTAGGCAAATTACGGACCAGGTCGAAACGGCATCTGCCGAGGGGAAAAAAGGAGTCAAAACCAATCAGGTCATCGGTGAAATGACGAATACCGTCAACCAGATGGCTTCGTCTGTCACAACGATTTCGAGCCTGGTGGAGCAGCAGATGGAAGGCATCCGCCATTCTGCCACCCAGTCGCAGGAAGTGGCAGCCATCGCGGAGGAAACATCCGCCGGAGCCCAGGAGGTCGCCTCTGCAACTGAAAATCAATCAATGGTCATTTCCAATGTGGAGAAGCTTGCTTTTGAATTGAAGGATGAGGCGGAAAAGCTGAAGGAAACGATCACCAAGTTCAGGGTTTAAACAACAAGAAAGAATCTCTGCGGCACAAGCGGGGATTCTTCTTTATTTCACAGCAGGCGATTTTGCTGATGGATAAATAGGGGAATAGATATAAATATAAATGGAGGTGGATGGGTGAATGAATATAGAGGAGATTATCGCAGGATTGGGCAGCAGGACACCGGCCATCCTGGGAAGCAATAAATTTATAAACTATTCAGTTCTCGTACCGCTGATTGAAAAAGAAGACGGTGTCCATGTCCTTTTTGAGGTCCGGTCCATGGAAATGCGCAGGCAGCCGGGGGAGATTTGTTTTCCGGGGGGCAGGGTCGACAGATCGGATCCGGACGTGAAGCATACAGCAATCAGGGAAACAACCGAAGAGCTGGGAATCCCCATGGATGAAATTAGAGGGACAGTTCCCCTTGACTATATGGTATCCCCGTTTGGCATGATCATCTACCCTTTTGCAGGAATGCTGAAGCCTTCCCGGCCTTTCCAGGTGAACCCGAAAGAGGTGGGGGAAGTATTCACCGTACCGCTTTCCTATCTGCTGAAGGCAAAGCCTGAAATTTATAAAATGAATTTCAGGCTGGAACCGGAAAACGGTTTTCCTTTCGACCGGATTGCCGGCGGCGAAAACTATAATTGGCAGACAAGGTCAATGGAAGAATGCTTTTACTATTTTGAGGATAAGGTCATTTGGGGTTTGACCGCCCGGATCCTGCAGCATTTTATAGAGATTGTCAATGAACTGCCGGAACAGAAATAGGCCCTTCCTGATGGAAAGGCCGCCGGGTTACATAACCCGTTTGGCACCCAGATATTTCTTCGCCCAATAAGAGTCTGTCAGCTTTACAACGGTGACGCCTTTTTTGACGGTAACAGCGAAGAATTGATTGTGACCGGCATAGATGCCCACGAAGGAAGCCTTTTTGCTGCTGCCGCCGGCTGTGTTAAAAAAGACAAGGTCACCCGGCTTCAGGTCTTTCTTCTGAATGGTTTTCCCTGTTTGCTGCATTGCGGCAGAAGTCCTCGGAAGCTTAACGCCTGCTTTGCCGTACACATGCTGAACAAAACCGGAGGCATCAAATCCTTTTTCTGATGTGCCGCCGTATTTGTATTTGATTTTTGCATGGGTAAGCGCATCTGCATATTCAATGACGACATTTAGTTTTTGTTCAACATTCAGTTTTGGCTGGAGCTTCCCGAAAGTATCGGTGAAAACGTCTGCTGATGCACCTGCTGAATGGAAGGACAATCCTGCCATCAGCACAGAAGCGGCAGCAAGGCCTTTGAATAGATTCTTTTTCATTTGAATTCCTTCTTTCTTTGGTTTGTCTTCATTGGTAATTGTAAATGGCAGCGGGAAAAAAATCGTTAAGCATTGTTTACAGTTTCAGTGAATAGGCGTTACCTTTCTGTAATTTTTTTTAGCAGCAGAAACAGTCCGGCCAGCTTTCTATTTCAGCTTACTTGTGTCAAAATAAAGGAAGAAATCGTGTTTATTTAGGAGGTTCTTGTAATGAAGGTTGCAATTGCTTCAGATCATGGCGGAGTGAATATCCGCGAAGAAATGAAACATTTGATGGAAGAAATGGGCATTGAATATGAAGATTTCGGCTGCGAGTGCGGCGTCTCCTTTGATTATCCGGACTATGCGCTTCCTGTAGCGGAGAAGGTGGCATCAGGCGAATTTGATAAAGGAATCCTGATCTGCGGGACAGGGATTGGAATGAGCATTTCCGCCAACAAGGTGAAGGGCATCCGCTGTGCACTGGTCCATGATGTATTCAGTGCCAAAGCGACCCGCCAGCATAATGACAGCAATATCCTTGCCATGGGCGAGCGTGTGATCGGACCGGGACTTGCCCGGGAAATAGCGAAAACCTGGCTAGAAACCGAGTTTGAAGGCGGACGCCATGCGAACCGGATCGGAAAAATCAAAACCTACGAAGATCTATAAGCAACTGGAAGGGTGATACCATGTTCGAAGAGATTCAGACTGAATTGAGAGAAATCCTGGATGAGTTCGGCGGACAGGTGGCGCTTAACGAAAACAGCGTGCTTGTGGTCGGCTGCAGCACAAGTGAAGTAATCGGCAAAAGGATCGGCACATCCGGCACAGATGAAGCCGCGGCCATCCTCTTTGAAGAGCTAAAGAATTTTGCCGAACGGACAGGGGCCAGACTCGCCTTCCAGTGCTGCGAGCATCTGAACAGGGCGCTCGTTGTGGAAAGGCAGACTGCGGATCAGAAGAATCTTGAAGAAGTATCAGTCGTACCGGTGCGCCAGGCCGGAGGTGCCATGGCCTCATATGCATACAGGCAATTCAAGGACCCGGCCGTCGTCGAATTCATCAAGGCCGACGCCGGCATCGACATCGGCGACACCCTCATCGGCATGCACCTGAAGCATGTAGCAGTTCCAATCAGAACCAAACAAAAAAGCATCGGCAGCGCCCACGTCACCCTCGCCTCCACAAGACCAAAACTCATCGGCGGAAGGCGCGCCGTGTATGAGAGGCTGCCGGAGAATGAATCGTGTTAAGATGAAAGATATCTTTTTTAGAGAAAGGAGTACGGGTAAAATTACACGTACTCCTTTTTGATTTGTAGAGAGACTGCCTGGTACCGCAAACCTGCAAAAAATTTTTAAAACCCTGTTGATTGGAGCGGAAGGCACGAAGACTCCTGTGGGAGATAGCGGCAGAGCTGAGACCCCGCAGCGCGCAAGCGTGAGGAGGCTCAGCGCCGCCCCGCGGAAAGCGAAGTGCCTGCAGCGGAAATCAACAGCCTCATTAACAAGTAGAAATCCTATGTATCAGCAGCCATTCAAGCAAGTCTATAAGTGGAAAAGACCAGCCTGATACCGGAAACTTGCCATAAAATTTTTAAAACCCTGTTGATTGCAGTGGAAGGCACGAAGACTCCTCATAAAATGCTGCGCATTTTCTTCGTGCGATGAAGTTTCGAAGGAGCGGATTCAACGTCCTGCGGGAAATAGCGGAAAAGTTGAACCCCACAGCGCGCAGCGCGGGGAGGCTCAACTCCGCCCCGCGGAAAGTAAAGTGCCTGGAACGGAAATCAACAGCTCCATAAATAAATATAAATCTATGTATTTAGCAGCCATTCCAAGGCTGTTTTTTATTTTTCCTAAAAAACCTGTAACAAATAGCAACCCCCTGCGTTATCATTATAGCCATTCAAAGAAAGGAGGGAAAAAACAGTTGGACGCCCGCAGAAAAGAAAAACTCGATGACCTATACTCACACTATGCAAAACCACTTTACTACTACCTGCTCAAGCTTTCCGGCTCAGACCATCTGGCCGAAGAACTTGTCCAGGAAACTTTCGTGCGTGCAACTGTTTCACTCTCCTTTTACCAGCAGGAGGATGTGCGGGCCTGGCTGTTCAAGGTGGCCCGGAATGCCTACTTGGACGAATGGCGAAAACGGCAGCGGCGCAAATGGGTGCCGTTTGCAGACTATCTTTTTTCAAAAGAAGAGATGCTCAGCCCATACGGCTTGCCGGAAGAAGAAGCCCTGGCTGCCGAGCTGGAGCAGGACGCCGCTGACATGCTGAGGCTGCTGCCGGAAAAATACCGGACGGTCCTCTATTTAAGAGAATATGAGCATTTCAGCTATAAGGAAATACAGGAAGCGCTTGACCTGACAGAAAGCCAGGTGAAGGTTGATCTTCATCGTGCCAGGAAAAAGCTCGCTGTAATCGCAGAAAAGAAAGGATGGAAAAAGGATGGCAGACTGGAGCCCTGATAAAGAAAAGAAAATCCTGACGAAATACCGTTTTGCCCTGACTTTCCGAGTAGTCAAAGTCCTGATTGCTGCATTATTTATCTTCTGGATATATATGCTGGCCGTCACAATCAGCTATGACAGCCTGCACCTGGATCGGAAACATATTTTTTACACCCAGCTGGCGATGGATTGGACCCAGCCGAATATCCATAAAGACTTTGGCGGATTCGCACAGTCGGAAATCACACCATTTTTCACACAGAAGATTTCTTATCCTGTAACAAGGCGAGTCGGCAAAGAAGAACAGCCAGCGGGTGAAATGCAGATCAGGAAAGGGTTATTGAACAGCTATTCGGCGCGCACGCTTTCCTATTATCAGCCAGATCAGGAAGGGGGTTTCCGTTTCTACTTTCCTGAAGACCCGAAGACAGGAGGGAAACTGGATGCCGAGGACGATAATGGCATTTGGGAGGCCTTGGATAAGGTTCATGAGGGAACGGTGGCAGAGGCAGCTTTTTCGACAGACCGGTTTATGGAGCCGGAGGAGCTCTTCGCTCTCCTTGAGCCGTATGACTTGGATGTCCTGTGGATGCCTTTGTATACAGGGGAATTAAAGACTTTTAAAGGAAACAAAGGCAGCGGCGGCAATTCCATTTCTCCGATTCCTGCCTTCGGTTTGACGGGCGGAAGGGAAATCAGCAATGACCGCATGTCAGAAAGTGAATACGAGTTTACACAGGAAATGCTCGGCAGAAATAAGGAGCTGATGCTCGGACAGATGGAGAAGCTTCTAAAAGAAGAGCGGAAAAGCTATTATGAGAGATTCCTCGGACTAGGCTATCTTGAAGAAAGGCATGCTTATCTGAAAGAAAATGGCTTTCAGGTATACGGAGCTGTTGTAACGGGGCCAGTCAAGGAGCTGCTGAAGCTGAGAGAGGTAAAAGAGCTGCGCGGCGCCCAGCTTGGCGAGATGGATTACTGGAACTGGACGGAATAATCAAAGAGCCCCGCCTGTTTTTGGCGGGGTGTTGAAGTTGGGTTCCTTTTTAAAACCAAAACATGATAGAATGTAAGAGGATTTTACAAAAAAAAGCATACATATGTAGTTTTTCAAAAAGGGAGGATTACAATGAAGCATTTAGCACAGCAGGATGAGCAGGTTTTTCAATCGATTCAGGATGAATTGAAGCGCCAGAGAACGAAGATCGAATTAATAGCTTCCGAGAATTTTGTCAGTGAAGCGGTGATGGAAGCGCAAGGGTCTGTATTGACCAATAAATACGCCGAAGGCTATCCGGGCAGACGCTATTATGGCGGCTGCGAGCATGTCGATGTGACGGAAAATCTGGCGCGCGACCGTGCGAAGCAGATTTTCGGGGCAGAGCATGCCAATGTCCAGCCTCACTCAGGCGCGCAGGCGAATATGGCTGTTTATTTCACGATCCTTGAAACAGGGGATACTGTCCTAGGCATGAACCTGTCCCATGGCGGACACCTCACCCACGGCAGCCCTGTCAACTTTTCAGGCATCCAGTACAACTTTGTTGAATACGGGGTGGATAAAGAAACGCACCGAATCAATTATGATGATGTCCTTGAAAAAGCGCGCGAGCATAAGCCGAAGCTGATTGTAGCCGGTGCAAGTGCCTATCCGCGTGAAATCGACTTCAAGCGTTTCCGGGAAATCGCCGATGAAGTCGGTGCTTACCTGATGGTCGACATGGCCCATATTGCCGGCCTGGTCGCAGCGGGACTCCACCAAAATCCTGTGCCATATGCTGACTTTGTAACAACCACTACACATAAAACATTGCGCGGACCGCGCGGCGGCATGATCCTTTGCCGTGAAGAATTCGCGAAGAAGATCGATAAGTCTATCTTCCCTGGCATCCAGGGCGGCCCATTGATGCACGTGATTGCAGCCAAGGCTGTCGCATTCGGCGAAGCACTGCAGGACAGCTTCAAGGATTATGCGCAAAGTATCATTAATAACGCTAAATCACTGGGAGAAGGACTGAAAGAGGAAGGCATCGACCTCGTTTCCGGCGGTACGGACAATCACCTTCTTCTGATCGATCTCCGCTCCCTTGGCCTGACAGGCAAAGTGGCTGAAAAGGTGCTTGATGAAATTGGCATCACTGTTAATAAAAATACGATTCCATTCGATCCGGAAAGCCCGTTTGTTACCAGCGGCATCCGCATCGGAACAGCTGCAGTTACTTCCCGCGGCTTCGGCGAGAAAGAGATGAAGGAAATCGCATCCCTGATTGCCTTCACCCTCAAGAACCATGAAGACGAAGCAAAGCTTGCAGAAGCAAGCAGCCGTGTTGAGGAACTCACAGGCAGATTCATCCTTTATAAAGAGCTTTAAAATGGAGGGCCTTCCTTTGCGGGGGGCTCTTTTTGCGGAGAGCAGCGAAGACTCATTACGAATTATTAACAATTTCTGCTCTCAGTTGCCCTTGCATTTATTTTTCTGTAAAATTAGACGAAGTGTAAACGAAACATAGCGAAGAATAAAGGAGAGATTTTCAATGGCAAAAGTATACGTCTTTGATCACCCGCTCATTCAGCACAAGCTTACATACATCAGAGAAAAAAACACTGGCACGAAAGAGTTCCGCGAACTGGTTGATGAGGTCGCAACACTTATGGCCTTTGAAATCACACGCGACATGCCTTTGGAAGAAATAGAAATTGAAACTCCTGTCAGCGTAACAAAATCAAATGTCCTTTCCGGCAAAAAGCTTGGAATCGTGCCAATCCTGCGTGCGGGAATCGGCATGGTGGACGGCATCTTAAAGCTGATCCCTGCTGCCAAGGTAGGGCATATCGGCCTTTACCGCGATCCGGAAACACTTCAGCCGGTTGAATACTATGCCAAGCTGCCAAGCGATGTAGAGGAAAGGGACTTCATCGTAGTCGATCCAATGCTTGCGACAGGCGGATCTGCCATTGAAGCGATGCATTCCCTGAAAAAACGCGGCGCAAAAAACATTAAATTCATGTGCCTGGTTGCTGCCCCTGAAGGTGTGGAAGCAGTGAAAGAAGCACATCCAGACGTAGACATCTACATTGCTGCACTTGACGAAAAGCTGAACGAAAAAGGCTATGTTGTACCAGGCCTTGGCGACGCTGGCGACCGTTTGTTTGGAACTAAATAAGAAGAGGTGTCTTACATGAATCGTCCTATTAAAGTCATGACTATTTTCGGGACAAGGCCGGAAGCCATCAAGATGGCTCCGCTCGTCCTTGAACTTCAGAAGCACCCGGAACACTTTGAATCGATCGTTACGGTTACGGCGCAGCACCGCCAAATGCTTGACCAGGTGCTGGGTATCTTCAGCATCACGCCTGATTATGACCTGAATATCATGAAAGACCGCCAGACGCTGGTCGATGTAACGACCAGAGGGCTTGAAGGCCTTGATAAGGTCATGAAGGAAGCGAAGCCTGATATCGTCCTTGTCCACGGTGATACAACGACGACTTTCATCGCAAGCCTTGCTGCTTTCTACAACCAGATCACGGTTGGCCACGTGGAAGCAGGTCTGCGTACATGGAATAAGTACTCTCCGTTCCCGGAAGAAATGAACCGCCAGCTGACAGGCGTCATGGCGGATATCCACTTCTCGCCTACAGCCATGTCTGCAGAAAACCTTCTCCGGGAAAACAAGAAAAATGAAAGCATCTTTGTGACAGGCAACACAGCCATCGATGCACTGAAAACGACCGTCAAGGATGCCTACTCGCATGAAGTGCTTGAAAAGCTTGGCCATGACAGACTTGTCCTCCTGACGGCCCACCGCCGTGAAAACCTTGGTCAGCCGATGAGGAATATGTTCAAGGCAATCAAGCGGATCGTGGAAGAGCAGCAGGATATTCAAGTGGTATATCCTGTCCACTTGAACCCGGCTGTAAGGGAAGTGGCGGACGAAATCCTTGGAAATGACCCGCGCATTCACTTGATCGAGCCGCTGGATGTTATTGACTTCCATAACTTCGCCTCCAGGGCAGAGCTGATCCTTACCGATTCAGGCGGAGTACAGGAAGAAGCTCCGTCACTCGGCGTTCCTGTGCTTGTCCTGCGTGATACAACAGAAAGGCCTGAAGGAATTGATGCCGGCACTCTCAAGCTTGCCGGTGTTGAAGAACAGCCGATCTATGAAATGGCAACAGAACTTCTCACAAACCGGGCAGCCTACGAAAAAATGGCCAAAGCCACCAACCCGTACGGAGACGGAAACGCCTCTGCCCGGATCGGAGAAGCCATCCGTTACTATTTCAAACAGACAGAAGAAAGACCGGAAGATTATAATCCGAATTAATGGGACCGGCCGCGGAAATGCGGCTGGTTTTTTTAGTTGTTTTGTTAGCGGTAAATGTAATGCGGAAAAATTAAACCGGAAAGTGGGTGGAATCACCGCAGATCTGGGGCGAATAAATAAGAAAGTAGGGCGAATCACTTAAAATGGCATGTGGTTTTTGGCGATAAATGTAAGGTGGAAAAATTAACCCGAAAGTGGGTGGAATCACCGCAAATCTGGGGCGAATAAATAAGAAAGTAGGGCGAATCACTTAAAATGGCATGTGGTTTTTGGCGATAAATGTAAGATGGAAAAATTAAACCGGAAAGTAGGTGGAATCACCGCAAATCTGGGGCGAATAAATAAGAAAGTAGGGCGATTCACTTAAAATGGCATATGGTTTTTGGCGATAAATGCAAGATGGAAATATTAAACCGGAAAGTGGGTGGAATCACCGCAGATCTGGGGCGAATAAATGGAATAGTAGGGCGAATCACTTAAAAAATGGGAATAATCATTAATGGTGTTCGGAGATTCAGAGAAGATTTTACCACCTGGAGGAGGATTTATGCCTCAGAAACACGAATACATTCTCAAAACTATACGATCCCAAGAGGTGAATGCCCATATGATTGCCAAAAAAAGAGTCGTTCCTTTAAAAATCAGGCAGCTTGAGGCATTGTTGAGAAGATTGCCGCCCAATCATCCGAAAATCCCCCTGATTGAACAGGACCTCATCAAGCGCCGCGCCGGTTACCGCGGAGAAAAGAATGTAGACTACCACCTCTCCTTCCTGCCGGATGAATATCTCATATTTCATGGCCTCCGTTTAGTGCATCAGCATCCTTTCCAGATAGATACCCTCATACTTGCTCCCTCATTTATCACAGCAGCTGAAATCAAGAACATTTCCGGCACGCTATTTTTTGAAAAGCACTCCCAGCAAGTAATCAGACAGTCCAGCAAAGGGGAGGACGGGTTTTCCAATCCACTGCTTCAAGTCCAGCGGCATAAAGTTCAGCTGCAAGGTTGGATGGAGAAGATGAAACTTCCAGAACTGCCGATCGAGCTGCTGGTCATCATCAGTTCCAATTCCACGATCATCAAAACCAACCCAGGTAATGAACACATTTACAAAACCTTGATCCATGCAGAACAGCTGCCTGGCAAGCTGGAAAAACTAGAACTTTCCTCTCCTTCACTAATTCTTAGCAGCAAAGAGCTGAACAAAGTGAAAAGATTACTGCTGAAAAACCACGATCCACTTTTTACATCTATCCTGGAATCATATAAAATTTCGCCTGAAGAAATCATCCGCGGAATCCAATGTCCTGGGTGCGAGCAGTATTCAATGTCCCGAATGTATGGCGGATGGATTTGCCAAGCGTGCTCCGGCGAGTCGAAAAATGCCCACATCCGCGCTATTCTCGACTATTTTCTATTGCTGGAAAACTCCATTACCAGCCAGCAATGCAGGAATTTCCTATATACGATTCCAAAAAGAATATTTATAAATTTCTGTCTTCACTCAACCTCCAATCCTCCGGCACCACCAAAAACCGCCTATACCATTCCCCCTCGGAAGAAAACTGGGAGGACCTCGAAAACCTCCTGAATACTCCCGCCCTTCAAGACAAACCATAAGGAAAAATGCCGAAAGGAGCCTCCCATGAAAAAAATCTTCCTCATCATCAGTCTGTTTGCGCTTATGCTCAGTCCTCATGTGAATGCAAGGACATTACAAATCCCTCCGCTTCCGGCTGAACCGGAGGATGCAGAGCGTGTGGCAATTGTCCTGATGAAAGAAGGGCAAACCGAACAGGATCGGAATATCCTTCTCCGGCAGTACCCGGATTTAATTCTTAGGCAAAGTTTCCAGGAGGCATTGAACGGTTTTTCAGTAAAGGGTCCGGTCAAATCGCTGGACCGGCTTGCCAAAGAAGAGGAAGTCCAAACCATATCCCAGGCGGTCTCTTATCAGGCAGAAAGTGAGGATGGCATCAGCCTGATTGGGAGTCATACAGTCAGGGGGCTGTTTGATGAAAAGGGGGAGCGGCTGTCGGGGAAGGGTGTTACAATCGGTGTGATTGATACGGGAATTGATTATAATCATCCGGACCTGCGGAGGAATTACGCCGGAGGGCGTGACCTGGTGGACCAGGATGATGATCCGATGGAAACGGTGAGGACGGCAGGAGAGGATACTTTTCACGGTACCCATGTAGCAGGAGTGATTGCAGCCAATGGCAAAATGAGGGGAGTGGCGCCAGATGCAAAGATTATTGCCTACCGTGCGCTCGGTCCAGGCGGTGCGGGTACAACAGAGCAGGTGATTGCAGCCATTGAACAGGCCATAAAGGATAAAGTCGACATCCTGAATCTATCGCTCGGCAACAGTGTCAATGGCCCGGACCTGCCCATTAGCCTGGCCTTGAATAAGGCAGTCGATAAGGGCATTACCGCTGTCACTTCGTCTGGAAACTCAGGACCGAATACCTGGACAGTCGGCTCGCCGGGTACTGCCTCTAAAGCGATATCCGTCGGCGCCTCTACGCCAATGCTCCAGATTCCCTATCTTGATTTCGGCAGCGGAAAGAAAGTAAAACTGAATCCCCTTCAAGGCTCTTCTCTCTGGAATTTAGACCGCTCCTATGAGCTGGCGTTAGGCGGGCTTGGAAATCCTGAAGAGCTTAAGAGGATAAAAGGGAAGATTGCCCTCATTCAGAGGGGTGGCCTTACTTTTTCACAAAAAGCCAAAAATGCAAGGCAGGCAGGCGCGATCGCAGTCATTATCTACAATAATACAGACGGAAGCTTTGCAGGCAATCTTGAGGAGGATGCCGGCCTTCCGGTTGTGTCGCTCTCTAAGCAGGATGGGGACCAGCTGAAGAAGCGCCTGCAGGAAGAAACGGTGCTGGCCCGGACATATATAATAGAAGAAAAGGATATTCTTGCCGATTTCAGCTCACGCGGACCTGTGACCGATACTTGGGAAATCAAGCCGGATGTACTTGCCCCGGGTGTGGCTATCAGCAGTACGGTTCCCGGGGGGTATTTGCCATTGCAGGGAACAAGTATGGCTTCCCCCCATGTTGCAGGTGCATGTGCGCTGATTAAACAGGCCCATCCTGATTGGAGTCCGGAAGAAATCAAAGCCTCGCTCATGAATACGGCTCTGCCTCTTTATAATGAAGAAGGCATGCTGTACAGGACTTATGAACAGGGGGCAGGCCGAATCCAGGTCGAAGACGCGGTGAAGGCTCCTGCCTTAGTGACGCCTGCTTCACTTCAGTTTGGCAAGTTCAAGATAGCCGGGCGTGAGAATGAGCATGTCCGGTATCTGACTGTTAAAAATACAGGCAGCCGAACAGAATCGTATTCATTCACTGTACCTGCTAACATAAGCGGGATTGAATGGGAGATGCCGCTCGCCTTTCGCCTTGAACCCGGCGGGAAAAAGAAGGTCGCTATCAAGATGAGAATAGACCCGGAAGAATTCAAACAGAAAATTCATGATGGGCGGCTTGTCCTGAACGCTGGAGGCAGGAAAGTCGGCATCCCGTATTTGTATGTCCTCGAAGAGCCGGATTACCCGCGTGTCATGGGGTTCGATTTTGGCAGGGGAGACAATGGAGGGAGCTATCGCTATGAAGTCTACCTTCCCGGGGGAGCGGAAGAATTCGGTATTGCGCTGTTTGATCCTGATACACTCCGGTTCGTCCAGTTCCTTGACTGGAAGAGGGGAGCAGGCAAAGGCCAGATCCGCAAGGAATTAGCAAACGATGATCTGCCTCCGGACGGCGTCTACATTGCTCAGGTCTTTGCAAGGAAAGCCGGCAGGCAGGATATGATTGAGGCCTATCTGGAGGTAAGAAAAGAAGAGGAAGAGGGTGCGATTGGAGCGAGATAATACCTCGCTCCAATTGCAAGTTATTATTCGAAAAAAAATTCGAAAATAGTGTGAACAAAGACTTTTCCGTTACTGGAGTTTGTGAACTTTTTCACTCCGAATGCATTGACATTGACAGATGCCTATTGTATGCTTACAAAGGGTATAAAATGATAGGGTTTTCACAGATTTCATGCGGAAGAAAATAACCGCAATCTGCATGATATCAACAATGAAAACACTTACCTCAATTCAAACACCATTCTCTTTTCACTAGCAGGAAACCCTGCATTCTCAAGACATAAATACGTCAAAGGAATACATTTCCAGTGTGGAGGATGCGTTATCATGCGTCGAAAAGACCGCCACCCGTTTCAAGCCATGGCTTTAATGTCCGCCATCCTTTCCCAATTAGTAGGCTCCGTCCTGATCGGCATCTTCCTTGGAAGATGGCTTGATGATGTGATTGGAACCGAGCCGTTATTCCTGATAGTCGGATTGCTTATAGGATTGGCCGCAGGGACTTATGCCATGCTTCACCTGGTCAGACGTTTCTTTACAGGAGACTAACAGCCTATGCCAGACCTCAAAACAATGTTTATACGGCAGCGCAAATACATATTCCTACTGCTGTCAGTCTATGTTCTCGGCTGGGGGTTCACCTCTTATCAATCTATTTTTATGGGGCTGATAGTGGGGACAAGCCTGAGCCTGTTCAATTTATGGCTGATGGTAAGGAAGACGGACCAGTTTGGGGAAGCGGCAGCGAATGGCCAAAGGATGCGGTCTCTCGGGATGCTGTCGAGGATGGCGACGGCAGTGCTTGCCGTCATGATCAGCATGAAGTACCCGGATGAGGTGCACCTGATCAGCGTAGTTCTGGGATTAATGACATCATATATTGTCATTATGATAGATTATTTTCTTCAACTTTTTGTTTTACGTAAATAGCCGGGAAGAGAGGTGAATACTGTGCATCATGAAGCACCTATAGTTGAATTTCTTGGTTTGAACTTCAACTTGGCAAACATGTTGATGATTACAGTTGCCAGTGCCATTGTTTTCATCATCGCTGTTCTTTCCACTCGTACGCTCGCCATGAAACCAACCGGAATGCAGAACTTTTTCGAATGGGTCATGGATTTTGTAAAAAACATCATCAACAGTACGATGGACTGGAAAGATGGCGGAAGATTCCATATCCTTGGAATCACCATTATTATGTATGTTTTTGTTTCAAATATGCTGGGGCTTCCGTTCTCCGTGGTCATCAATGACCAATTATGGTGGAAATCGCCTACAGCAGACCCTGCCGTAACGCTGACTTTGGCAGTTATGGTGGTTGGATTGTCGCACTATTACGGTGTAAAGCTTCGGGGAGTAGGGGAATACGGAAAAGAATTTTTCCGTCCATTCTGGTTCATGTTCCCGATCAAGATCATCGAGGAGTTTGCCAACACGCTTACACTCGGCCTTCGTCTTTATGGTAACATCTATGCGGGTGAAATCCTGCTGACACTGATTGCCGGAAGCCTGGCAACAGGGTGGGTCGGACATCTGGCCGCGATTGTACCAATGCTTGCATGGCAAGGGTTCTCAATATTTGTCGGCGCGATCCAGGCATTTATTTTCTGTATGTTAACAATGGTTTATCTCTCCCATAAAGTGAGCTCTGACCATTAATATATACCTGTTCATTCTATGAACAAAACATTCAAACACTATATTATTTTATACAATCCTAAGGAGGAAATTTATAATGGGTCTTTTAGCAGCAGCAATTGCAATTGGTTTGGCAGCACTAGGTGCCGGTATTGGTAACGGTCTTATCGTATCACGTACAGTTGAGGGGATTGCCCGTCAGCCGGAAGCTCGCGGAATGCTTCAAACAACTATGTTCATCGGGGTAGCGTTAGTTGAGGCCGTGCCGATCATCGCAGTTGTTATCGCGTTCATGGTTATTGGTCAATAATTATAAGCAGTACACATAATGGCGAAGATCATGGATGTGACCCTTCGCCATTCCTTTATGCCCAGGTGCGGATGCGCCTTAATCTTGGAGGTCCGCTTAGCCTGTGCAGGCGGATGCAAACTGGCTTTTTGAATCTGAAAGAACCGAATTCATATGATGAAATTCGTTAACTTGTTGATAGGGAAAGTGGAAGACTCTTGAAGGGAGTGAATCGAGGGTGTTAGCAAGCAATTTAGTATTAGGCGCTGCAGAAGGCGCAGCACATACAGCATTCAACGGCGGGGATATCTTATTCCAGCTGGCTATGTTTATCATTTTGTTGGCATTGCTCAAGAAATTTGCATGGGGTCCTTTAATGGGCATCATGAAACAGCGTGAAGAGCATATTGCCAATGAAATCGGCGCGGCTGAACAAAGCCGTGTTGAAGCAAATAAGCTTCTGGAAGAGCAGAGAAGCCTTCTGAAAGAAGCACGCACAGACGCTCAGAACCTGATCGAAGGTGCGAAGAAGCAAGGCGACGTGCAGCGCGAGGAAATCATCGCCGCAGCGCGTGCTGAAGCAGAGCGCGTCAAAGAATCAGCTAAGCTGGAAATCGATCAGCAGAAAGAAAAAGCAGTTGCCGCAATCCGGGAGCAGGTTGCTTCACTGTCTGTCCTTATTGCTTCCAAGGTTATTGAGAAGGAACTGAGTGCAGCAGACCAGGAAAAGCTGATCAATGAATACATTCAAGAGGCAGGAGAAAACCGATGAGCGGCTCTACAGTAGCAAAGCGCTATGCGTTGGCTCTGTTCCAGCTTGCGAATGAACATCAGCTTCTTGGCCAAATGGAAGAAGACCTTCGCATCGTCAAAGATGTCGTAAACAATAATAAGGGCCTGGATGCAGTCCTGAAATCCCCGAAACTCGAGAATGATGAGAAGAAAGGGATCATCAAAACTGCCTTCGCGTCTGTTAATCCTTTAGTACTTAATACACTTATGCTATTGATTGACCGCCACCGTGAAGATCAATTCTCTGATCTTGCGGAGGAATTCATCAGCCTTGCGAATGACGCAAGGGGCATTGCGGAAGCAAAGGTCTACTCAGTCCGTCCGCTGACAGAGGCTGAGAGCAGCGAGCTATCTGCTGCATTTGCATCAAGGGTCGGAAAAACGTCCCTCCGCATCGAGAATATCGTGGACCCGGGCCTGCTCGGCGGCATCAAGCTCCGCATCGGAAACAGGATTTTCGACGGCAGCATGCGCGGCAAGCTGGAACGCCTGGAACGTCAATTATTAAGCTGAGATTTATAGATAGGGGTGAAACTCATGAGCATCAAAGCTGAAGAAATCAGTGCGCTGATAAAAAAGCAGATCGAAAACTATCAGTCGGAAATTCAAGTGAGTGATGTAGGTACAGTTATCCAGATCGGTGACGGTATCGCCCGTGCTCATGGCCTCGACAATGTCATGGCTGGAGAACTTGTTGAATTTTCAAACGGCGTTATGGGTATGGCACAAAACCTTGAAGAAAATAACGTCGGTATTATCATCCTTGGCCCATATACTGAAATCCGTGAGGGAGATGAGGTCCGCCGTACGGGCCGCATCATGGAGGTTCCTGTAGGACCTGAGCTGATCGGGCGCGTAGTCAACCCGCTTGGACAGCCTGTTGATGGCATGGGGCCAATCAATACAACTGTAACACGTCCGATCGAAAGCCCTGCACCAGGCGTAATGGACCGTAAATCTGTTCATGAGCCGCTGCAGACTGGTATCAAAGCGATCGACGCCCTCGTGCCAATCGGGCGCGGACAGCGTGAGCTTATCATCGGTGACCGCCAGACTGGTAAAACTTCCGTTGCCATCGATACAATCCTGAACCAGAAGGACCAGGATATGGTATGTATCTATGTAGCAATCGGACAAAAAGAATCTACTGTACGTAATGCAGTAGAAACGCTCCGCAAGACTGGTGCATTAGAGTACACAATCGTTGTGACAGCTTCTGCATCACAGCCTGCTCCATTATTGTTCCTTGCTCCTTATGCAGGTGTAACAATGGGTGAAGAATTCATGTACAATGGCAAGCACGTTCTTGTCGTATATGATGATCTTACAAAACAAGCAGCTGCTTACCGTGAGCTTTCACTATTATTGCGCCGTCCTCCAGGACGTGAAGCATATCCAGGGGATGTATTCTACCTGCACAGCCGCCTTCTTGAGCGTGCTGCAAAGCTGAGCGATGCGAAGGGAGCAGGTTCAATCACTGCACTTCCTTTCATTGAAACACAGGCAGGGGATGTATCTGCATACATTCCAACTAACGTTATCTCCATCACGGACGGACAAATCTTCCTTCAGTCTGACCTGTTCTTCTCAGGCGTACGCCCTGCGATCAACGCTGGTCTTTCTGTATCACGCGTCGGCGGATCTGCACAGATCAAAGCCATGAAAAAGGTATCCGGTACACTGCGTCTGGACCTTGCATCATACCGTGAGCTGGAAGCATTCGCCCAGTTCGGATCTGATCTTGATAAAGCAACACAAGCGAAGCTTAACCGCGGTGCCCGTACAGTTGAGGTACTGAAGCAGGATCTTAACAAGCCGCTTAAGGTTGAAAAGCAGGTAGCCATCCTGTATGCATTGACACGCGGCTTCCTAGACGATATCCCTGTCCAGGACATCCGCCGTTTCGAAGCTGAATTCCTTACATGGCTTGACCATAACAAGAAAGATTTGTTAGACCATATCGCTACAACGAAAGAGCTTCCTGCTGACGATGATATGGCTTCTGCGATCAACAGCTTCAAAAAGACTTTCGCAGTAACCGAGTAATAGCGCAAGTCCCCCAAGCAGAAAAAGCCTGATTCAGGCTTTTTCCCTTGAGGATGGATATCGCTGTTAAAGGTCTGACAATAGAAGGGCTGCCGGGGCTGCTCCTATGCGGGCAGGCTCTCAGCCTGACATTCTTTGAAAAGGGTGGTGAGAACCTGTGGCATCATTGCGCGATATAAAAAATAGGATCACTTCTACAAAGAAGACGAGCCAAATCACAAAGGCCATGCAAATGGTATCTGCGGCAAAAATGAACCGTGCAGAAATGAATGCTAAATCATTCGTTCCCTACATGGAAAAAATCCAGGAAGTTACTGCCAGCATCGCACTGGGAAGCACTGACGTATCCCATCCAATGCTGACATCCCGTCCCGTTAAAAAGACAGGATACCTGGTCATCACTTCCGACCGCGGATTGGCCGGGGCATACAACAGCAATATTTTGCGGACTGTATACCAGACCATCCAAAAACGCCATAAATCAAGTGATGAGTATGCAATCATCGCCATCGGCCGCATTGGGCGCGATTTTTTCAGGAAGCGCGGCATGAACGTCATCCTGGATATCGTGGCAGTTGCGGACCAGCCTGCTTTTGCGGAGATCAAAGATATCGCCAGCAAAACAGTCGGCATGTTTTCAGACGAAACATTTGATGAACTATATATCTACTACAGCCACTATGTCAGTGCAATTCAGCAGGATGTAACAGAGAAGAAGCTTCTCCCGCTGACGGATATTTCTTCTTCCGGCGGAAAGCTTACATCCTATGAATTCGAGCCTTCTGCAGAAGATATTCTGGAAGTTCTCCTTCCGCAATATGCAGAAAGCCTGATCTATGGCGCGCTGCTGGACAGCAAGGCCAGTGAGCACGCGGCCCGTATGACAGCGATGCAGAGTGCGACGGATAATGCGAAGGAGCTTATCAATTCGCTTAGCCTAAGCTACAACCGTGCGCGTCAGGCGGCCATTACCCAGGAAATTACCGAAATCGTCGGCGGCGCGGCAGCGCTGGAATAATAAATGCCAGTCCTGGACGCTTATAGAAGCTGCTGCTTAGGTGCCTTCACTGCTGATGGCGCCATAGCATCTGCATCTTACGGCACAGGCCAGGCAAGCAAGATAGAGATGCCCGACTGATATCATGCCAGGCGCAATCCTCTATTGAATTGAAATATTAGGAGGGAAAATGATGAACAAAGGACGCGTTCTTCAAATCATGGGTCCGGTTGTTGACGTAAAGTTTGACAGCGGCGAGCTTCCGCAAATCTACAATGCTTTAACAATCTCAGTCCCTGCGCGTAACGAATCTGAAGTTGCAATCAGCTTAACCCTTGAAGTTGCCCTTCACTTAGGTGATGATACAGTTCGTACTATTGCCATGGCTTCTACTGACGGCTTAACCCGTGGTGCTGAAGTTATTGACACTGGTGCACCTATCTCTGTACCAGTTGGGGATATCACTCTTGGACGTGTATTCAACGTACTTGGTGAAACAATCGACCTTGATCCGGCACTCCAAGCCGGCATCCGTCGCGACTCCATCCACAGGGAAGCACCTAAATTCGAGCAGCTTTCAACTGAGGTTGAAATCCTTGAAACTGGAATTAAAGTAGTAGACCTTCTTGCACCTTACATCAAAGGTGGTAAAATCGGTCTATTCGGTGGTGCCGGTGTAGGTAAAACCGTTCTGATCCAGGAATTGATCAACAATATCGCCCAAGAGCACGGCGGTATCTCCGTATTCGCCGGTGTCGGCGAGCGTACACGTGAAGGTAATGACCTTTACCACGAGATGACCGACTCAGGCGTAATCAAGAAAACGGCGATGGTATTCGGCCAGATGAACGAGCCGCCGGGAGCGCGTATGCGTGTTGCCCTGACAGGTTTGACAATGGCTGAATTCTTCCGTGATGACCAAGGACAGGACGTTCTTTTCTTCATGGATAACATCTTCCGTTTCACACAGGCAGGTTCTGAGGTTTCCGCCCTGTTAGGCCGTATGCCTTCAGCGGTAGGTTACCAGCCGACCCTTGCAACAGAAATGGGACGCCTTCAGGAACGTATCACATCTACTAACGTAGGTTCTGTTACTTCCATCCAGGCAATCTATGTACCAGCCGATGACTATACGGATCCGGCTCCAGCAACAACGTTCGCTCACTTGGATGCGACGACTAACCTTGAGCGTAAGCTTTCTGAGATGGGTATCTACCCTGCGGTGGATCCTCTTGCTTCAACTTCCCGTGCCCTGTCACCGGAAATCGTTGGAGAAGAACACTACTCAGTAGCGCGCCAGGTTCAATCAACGCTTCAGCGTTACAGAGAACTTCAGGATATCATCGCGATCCTCGGTATGGATGAGCTTTCTGACGAAGACAAGCTTGTTGTACACCGTGCACGCCGTATCCAGTTCTATCTATCACAGAACTTCCACGTTGCCGAGCAGTTCACTGGCCAGAAAGGTTCTTACGTTCCGGTTAAAGAAACTGTTAAAGGCTTCAAAGAAATTCTTGAAGGCAAATACGACCATCTTCCAGAAGATGCTTTCCGCCTTGTCGGAACGATCGAAGACGTGCTTGAAAATGCGAAAAGCATGGGCGTAGAGGTCTAATTTCGGACCAGGAGGGTAAAAAATGAAGACGATCAAAGTCAGTGTTGTTACTCCCGATGGCCCGGTGTACGAATCAGATGTGGACATGGTCAGCACCAAAGCTCAAAGCGGCGAGCTTGGCATCCTGCCTGGACATATTCCAATGGTCGCACCGCTGCAAATTGGAGCCGTCCGCCTGAAGAATGGCGGAAATACTGAACTCTTGGCAGTCAATGGCGGCTTCATCGAAGTCCGTCCGGATCAAGTAACGATCCTAGCGCAATCCGCTGAGCAATCAGAAGGAATTGACATCGAGCGTGCCAAAAGCGCCAAACAGCGCGCCGAACAGCGCCTCGCCGATCAAAAGCGTGACAACATCGACGCCAAACGGGCCGAACTAGCCCTCCAAAGGGCAGTTAACCGTATTTCAGTTGCTGAAAGAAGAATATAATTAAAAACCTCCGGTAAATGCCGGGGGTTTTTTCTTTTGCTCTTTTCGTAAATATGTTGCTTTTAATGATTACAAGGAGTAAATTTCATTTTTGGGTACTGGATGAAGAGAGTCTTATTCTTCGCTGCAGGATAGTGAAAGAATGGTTTTGAATAAAAGGAAGTCGTATCCTTACTTGAGTGAGTGACAGCAATCTTTATGATAAGCGGAGATTTTCCGGTTATGCAGCTGAACATGGCTCGGTCGGGTGTAAATAAGCGGAGAAATTCCAGTTAAGAAGACTGAAGTTGCCTATTAACCTGTTTTTTGAGTCGAGAGCCGGAATTTCTCCCTTTATTTTAGCTATTTTTAGAGAATTATTTAAAATAGAGGGATTTTCTCCGTTTATTTTTTCGTCAAGAATCCATAAAAATCATAAAAAACCCTGTTGATTGCAGTGGAAGGCACGAAGACTCCTGTGGGAGATAGCGGCAGAACTGAGACCCCGCAACGCGCAAGCGCGAGGAGGCTCAGCGCCGCCCCACGGAAAGCGAAGTGCCTGCAACGGAAATCAGCAGCCCCATACCAATAGAAAACCAAGGACATAAATTGTTTATACCCTATCTTAAGTGTCTGCCGGAGTTTTTTAAGTAAATAGTTTGTAGCTCCTCAGTGATCTTTTCATAAATCCATTAAAATTAAAAAACCCTGTTGATTGCAGCGGAGATCAGCAGCCCCATACCAATAGAAAGCCAAGGACATAAATTGTTTATACCTTATCTTAAGTGACTGTCGGAGTTTTTTAAGTAAATAGTTTTAGCTCCTCAGTGATCTTTTCATAAATCCATCAAAATTTTAAAAAACCTGTTGATTGCAGTGGAAGGCACGCAGACTCCTGCGGGATTGAAGCGAAAATGTTGAGACCCCGCAGCGCGCAAGCGCGAGGAGGCTCAACTTCGCCCCGCGGAAAGCGAAGTGCCTGTAACGGAAATCAACAGCCCCATTATCATCAGAACCCCATCCTTCAACCGAATATGCTATCTTACTAACCCCCAGTTCCTTATATCACAAAAACTTAGGTCATAACTCCAACGATTCTGCGTAAAATGTACAAGGGCCTTAATATTTCCAAATAATACATAAGCTTTATCGACAGTAAAAACCAACGATGCTATAATGATAACGATTACATTTCTAAAAGTTTTGAAAATTCATATGTTTCGGGAGGAAAAGACATGGATTTGCTGAACTTATACCAAAATAACTATCTGATTGTCTTCGTATTTCTATGTCTAGGTGTCCTGCTTCCAGTGGTCGCATTATTCATGGGAAAGCTCCTTCGCCCCAGCAAGCCGTCAGAAGCAAAGTACACCACATATGAAAGCGGAATTGAACCATTCCATGATTCAAGGGTGCAGTTCAATGTCCGCTATTATATTTTTGCCCTCATGTTTGTCATCTTCGATGTTGAAACCGTATTTTTATACCCCTGGGCCGTCGCCTATGAAAAACTCGGAATATTTGCCCTGATTGAAATGCTCATTTTTACCATCATGCTGGTCATCGGACTAATCTACGCATGGAAGAAGAAGGTGCTCAAATGGACTTAAAGCTTGAGAATATCACACCAGAAGAAATGCAGGAACTGCAGAGGAACGTATTTATGGCCACCCTTGAACAAATCAAAGCCTGGGCCAGAAGCAACTCATTATGGCCTATGACCTTCGGGCTCGCCTGCTGTGCAATTGAAATGATGGGGGTAGGTTCCTCCCACTATGACCTGGACCGGTTCGGCTCATTTTTCCGTACCTCGCCGCGCCAATCGGACGTCATGATCGTATCCGGTACCGTCACAAAGAAGATGGCTCCGATTGTCCGCCGCCTGTATGATCAGATGCCTGAGCCTAAATGGGTCATTGCCATGGGTTCATGTGCAACTGCAGGAGGGCCATATGTAAAGTCCTATTCAGTTGTAAAAGGCGTTGACCAGATTGTTCCGGTGGATGTATACATACCGGGCTGTCCGCCAAATCCGGCAGCCCTGATTTACGGAATCAACAAGCTGAAGGAAAAAATCCGATATGAAGCAAAGACCGGGAAGCGGGTGATCTAGGCTTATGGGCGATGAAAAGGATAAAGAGCAGCTGAAGAAAGAGGCAGCAGAAAAGGCCAAAGCAATCGCCAAAAAGCGGCTTGAAGAAAAGCGGGCAGCTGAACAGGCTGAACTAAAAGAAGCTCCAAATCAAGAGGAAGACCTGGCGAAGAAAAAAGCCGCCGCAGCAGCCGAGGCAAAAGCCGCAGCTTTAGCGAAAAGAAAAGCCAAGGAACAGGAAGCCGATACAGAGACCCCAACTCCAGAAGAACCTCAAGAAGATGACCTGGCGAAGAAAAAGGCAGCTGCAGCAGCCAAAGCGAAGGCCGCAGCCCTTGCTAAAAAGAAAGCCAAGGAACAGGAAGCCGGGACAGAGACCCCAACTCCAGAGGAATCTCAAGAAGATGACCTGGCGAAGAAAAAGGCAGCCGCAGCAGCCAAAGCGAAGGCCGCAGCCCTTGCTAAAAAGAAAGCCAAGGAACAGGAAGCTCAGACAGAGGCCTCTGCTCCAGATGAGCCGGAAGATGATCTTGCCAAAAAGAAAGCCGCCGCAGCAGCCAAAGCAAAGGCCGCAGCCCTCGCCAAAATGAAAGCAAAGGAACAGGAATCAGGAGGGGAAGCAGCAGGGGACGAGGATCTTGCCAAGAAAAAAGCCGCAGCCGCTTCAAAAGCCAAGGCAGCCGCCGCGGCAAAGGCAAAAGCGGCAGCTATGGCAAAGCAAGCCGGTGAGTCTGGTACAGATGACGAAAAGGCAAAAGCTATTGCAGCCGCTAAGGCGAAGGCAGCGGCAGCAGCCAAAGCAAAAGCCGCTGCTGCCGCGAAAGCTTCAGGAGCCGGCGCTGATGATGAAAAAGCAAAAGCGATTGCCGCGGCCAAGGCGAAAGCCGCAGCAGCAGCCAAAGCAAGATCTGCTTCAGGCGCAAAGCCGGCCGCAGAGCCTGAAGCAGAACAGAAGCCTTCCGTAAACCAGCCTTTCCTTGATCTGTACAACCAGGTAATTGAAGAACATCTCGGAGGGGACGTATTGGAAGACTCCTATATTAATAGGCTTTCGAAGGATGTTCCGACTCTTGTCGCAAGGCAGGATACATATTTCAAGATTGCAGAGTTCCTGCGCTATAACGAGCAGCTGGGCTTTGACTATCTTTCCGAGCTCCACGGTACTGACTTTGAAACCCATATGGAGGTCTATGTACATTTGTATTCTTATAAAAACCGCCAGACGGTGGCATTGAAAACAAAGATAGACCGTTCAGACCCTGCTATTGAATCGCTGGCTCCTTTATGGGCGGGGGCGAATTGGCCGGAGTGCGAGGCATATGACCTGCTCGGCATCAGCTTCAAGGGTCATCCAGGCTTGTACCGGATCATGCTCGGGGAAGAATGGGTCGGCCATCCGCTCCGAAAAGATTATGAACCCTATGATGTGGAGGTGTAGCCGATGCTGCGAACAGAGGAAATGCTCCTGAATGTCGGGCCGCAGCACCCCAGTACACACGGTGTTTTCAGGCTCGTCCTCAAAATAGACGGAGAAATCATTAAAGAAGCGAAGCCTGTCATCGGCTACCTGCACAGAGGTACAGAAAAGCTGGCAGAAAATCTTCAGTATACGCAAATCATCCCTTATACAGACAGGATGGACTATCTTGCTGCCATGACGAATAACTATGTGATTGTCCATGCAGTGGAAACGATGATGAACATCGAAATCCCGGAGCGGGCCGAATACCTTCGCGTGATCTCGATGGAGCTCGGCAGAATTGCAAGCCATCTCGTATGGTGGGGAACCTATCTGCTCGATATCGGGGCGGTTAGCCCGTTCCTGTATGCCTTCCGCGAACGGGAAATGATCATCAATATGCTCAACGAGCTGTGCGGTGCCAGGCTGACCTTTAACTATATGCGTGTCGGAGGCGTTAAATGGGATGCCCCGGAAGGCTGGATCGAAAAGGTCAAAGAATTTGTCCCTTACATGAGGGAGCAGCTGAAAGGCTATCACGATCTTGTCACAGGAAATGAAATTTTCATGAACCGTGTAAAAGGAGTGGGCACCTACACGAAAGAGGAAGCCCTCAGCTATTCGCTGAGCGGCGCCAATCTTAGGTGTACAGGCGTCAAATGGGATCTCCGCAAGGATGAACCATACTCCATCTATGACCGCTTCCAATTCGATGTGCCTGTCCGGGAAGGCGGGGATGCCTGGGCCCGCTATCATTGCCGCCTTGAGGAAATAGAAGAGTCTCTTAAAATACTGGAGCAGGCCGCAGAGCAATTTCCTCAGGCTGGGGACTTCATAGCAAAGGTTCCGAAAATCATCAAAGCGCCGAAGGGTGAAGCCTTCGTAAGGATTGAATCGCCACGCGGCGAGATTGGCTGCTATATTGCCAGCAACGGGAAAAAAGAGCCGTACCGCCTGAAATTCAGAAGGCCATCCTTCTATAATCTGCAGATTCTTCCCAAGCTCCTGGAGGGGGAGAATATCGCAAATCTGATTGCTATTTTAGGAGCGATTGATATTGTACTAGGGGAGGTGGACGGCTGATGGTCAATGAACTGCTCCGTTCAGAACCTGGCCTTCTGAACTTTGGCATCTTTTTCGCGCTCGCTGCGGTCCTTTTGCTCGTAGTGCTAGGTTTTGTCACCTATGCCATCCTGGCCGAACGGAAAGTAATGGGCTTTATGCAGCTCAGGCAGGGACCGAACCAGGTCGGCGGGCGGTGGGGCCTGCTGCAGACAGTGGCTGACGTGCTGAAGCTGCTGATAAAAGAGGACACCATCCCGAAGCTGGCCGACCGTCCGCTGTTCATCCTGGCACCGGTCATTGCCTTCACGCCGGCCTTTATGGTCCTGGCGGTCATCCCGTTCACGGATAAATTCCAGTTCGCCGACATTGGCGTCGGGCTGCTCTACTATATTGCCATCTCCGGTTTGACGACGATCGGGATTGTGACCGGGGGATGGGCATCCAATAATAAATACGCGCTCCTCGGTGGCATGAGGGCGGCCGCACAGATGATTTCCTATGAAATCCCTCTCGTCATGTCTGTGCTCGGTATCGTACTCCTGACAGGGAGCCTGAATCTCAATGAAATAGTCGAGGCTCAGCGGGGCGGCTGGTTCATCATTTGGCAGCCGGTGGCGTTCATCATCTTCATCATCGCATCAGTAGCAGAGCTGAACCGGGCGCCTTTTGATCTCCCGGAAGCGGAATCGGAGCTTGTTGCCGGCTTCCATGTGGAATATTCAGGGTTTCGATGGGCATTTTTCATGCTCGCGGAATATGTGTATTTTTTCGCAATGGCTTCCCTGACCACGGTGCTGTTTCTCGGAGGCTGGCTCCCGCTGCCATTCCTTGGCTTCATTCCCGGAGCAGTCTGGTTTGCACTTAAGTTCAGCCTGGTTGTCTTCCTGCTCATCTGGTTCAGGGTCACCTTCCCCCGCATACGCGCCGACCAGCTGATGGAGTTCGGCTGGAAGGTGCTGCTGCCGGCTGCCCTGGCAAATATCTTCCTGACCGCGATCATTAAAGAGCTGATCAGATTCTTCTAACATGCAGCCCGGCGCAGATGCCGGGAATGCCGCTTATATTCCAGACTGATAGAAAGGGTGAAAAAGCATGCTGGGACTGGCAAAGGGACTCAAATATACCCTTAGTAATCTGGCAAGAAAAAAAGTCACCTATAATTATCCGAAAGAGCCGCTGCCGCTTCCGGACCGGTTCAGGGGCATCCAGAAATTCTATCCGGAAAAATGCATCGTCTGCAATCAGTGCGCCAATATCTGCCCGACAGACTGCATCCAGCTGACAGGCAAGAAGCATCCTGACCCTGCAAAAAAAGGGAAAATCATTGACACCTATGACATCAATTTCGAGATCTGCATTTTATGCGACCTGTGTACAGAGGTATGCCCGACAGAAGCAATCATCATGACGAATAACTTCGAGCTGGCAGAATACAGCCGGGATGAGCTGTTCAAAAACCTTGAATGGCTTGATGAAAATGATGAAAACATACGGCAGGTGAATAAAGCATGACATTTACAGGAGAGCTGCTTGCCTTTTTGGGGCTGGCCATCGCTGCAGTGACCGGGGGCATCCTGCTGATCAACCTTGAAAAAGTGGTCCATATGGTGGTCGCGCTCGTCTTTACTTTTATCAGCATAGCGGGCATTTATATCCTTTTGTCTGCTGAATTCATTGCCGTTGTCCAGGTGCTGATCTACTCGGGTGCCATCACGATCATTATGCTGTTTGGCATCATGCTTACCCGCCATCATGACGAGAGCGGGCAGAAAGCCGGCCGACTGCGCAGGATTCTATTATTTCTGGCGATCCTGGCCTTTGCCTTCAGTGTGTATATCGGCATCTACAACCTGGATTTTCCGGAGCAGGAGGTGCTGCTTCATGAAAACAATACAGAGCAAATCGGGATCAGCTTATTCTCCGAATTTGTCATTCCGTTTGAACTGACATCAGTGGTGCTCCTGGTCGCTTTAGTCGGGGCCATTGTCCTGTCGAGGAAGGATGATGAGGAAACGGAGGAGGATGGAAGATGACAGGTGTACCTGTTTCAGCTTATCTCGCGCTGGCACTCATCTTATTTTGCATCGGACTATACGGGGCCCTTACGAAACGGAATACCGTCATCGTCCTCATTTCCATTGAGCTGATGCTGAATGCGGTCAATATCAATCTTGTCGCGTTCAGCAAATATGGGATGGTCCCGTCAATCACAGGACAGGTATTCGCCTTATTTGCCATAGCTGTTGCTGCAGCGGAAGCGGCGGTAGGCCTCGCCATCCTCATTTCTCTTTACCGCAGCCGCAGGACGGTCAACATCGATGAAATGGATACGATGAAACATTAGCTCTTAGGAAAAATCAGCGGATGTCCGCTGGATCGGAACAAGCAGATAGAAAGAGGCTGTGCCCGGCAGAAAAAATGATACTGCTGCTGGCCTCCATCCAGCACGCCGGCTTGCGGTGTGCAAAAGGGGATCGTGATATTGATGGAAAGTGCATGGATCATACCGCTGTTCCCGCTGTTATCATTTGTCATACTCCTGCTTTTCGGCAGGAGGCTCAAGGAAGCGAGCGCCTATATCGGGATGATCTTAAGCCTTGCCTCCTTTGTGTTATCCCTGTTCGTCCTGTTTGACAGATTTGCCTCCCCGAGTTTCAAGGCGGAAGGAATCTGGCTCAAGATCGGCGGACTGCAGATCACAGCGGGGTATGAAGTCAATCAATTGAACGCATTAATGCTGATCATTGTGTCTCTGGTAAGTTTTCTTGTACATATGTATTCAAAAGGGTATATGCACGGGGACGGAAGATTCCATATCTTTTACGCGTACCTTGGGCTTTTCACCTTTGCCATGCTTGGCCTGGTCCTCTCGCCCAACCTCCTGCAGACCTATATTTTCTGGGAGCTCGTTGGTCTAGGCTCCTTTCTGCTGATCGGCTTCTATTTTTACAAAAATGAAGCAAAGCAGGCTGCCAAGAAAGCCTTCATCATGACAAGGATCGGCGATGTCGGCCTCCTGATCGGACTTATATTGCTTTTCTGGCAGACAGGAAGCTTTGAGTACGACGAGATTTTTGCTGCTGTCGCGGAAGGTGCCATCTCTGAAGGGATGATCACGCTGACAGCGATCCTTATCTTTATCGGAGCAGTAGGAAAATCAGGACAATTCCCGCTCCATACATGGCTTCCCGATGCGATGGAGGGGCCGACCCCGGTTTCTGCACTCATCCACGCTGCAACAATGGTGGCAGCTGGTGTGTATCTGGTTGCTGCGCTTTTCCCTCTATTTGCAGCCAGTGAAACAGCATTATTCACCGTCGCAGCCATTGGGGGAGGGACGGCGGTATTTGCCGCCCTCATCGGTCTTGTCCAGACGGATATTAAAAGGGTGCTCGCTTATTCGACAGTCAGTCAGCTCGGCTATATGATGCTTGCCCTCGGCTCGGCCGGCTACACGGCCGGGGTGTTCCACCTGATGACACATGCCTTTTTCAAAGCGCTTCTTTTCCTTGCGGCAGGGAGCGTCATCCATGCAGTCCATACACAGGATATCGAGAAAATGGGCGGCTTATGGAAAAAAATGAAGCTGACCGGTCCGCTGTTTTTGATCGGGACGCTTTCCATCAGCGGGGTTCCGCTTTTTTCAGGCTTCTTCAGCAAAGATGAAATACTGGCGTCTGCCTGGGTGCACGGAAATACGGTCCTGTTCTGGCTCGCACTGCTTGCCGCCTTTTTTACCGCTTTCTATATGTTCAGGCTGTTCTTCATGGTTTTTGCCGGAGAACCTCGTACAAAAACAGATAGTGTTCATGAATCACCGGGTGTGATGACCTTCCCGATGTTAGTGCTGGGAGTACTGGCTATTATTGCAGGCTATGTGAATACCCCTTGGTTCGGTACCTTCCTGGGCGACTGGCTGGCAGAGGGCAATGATTTGTTAGGGCATGGCCATATTGAAGCGCCTGTCTGGATCATGATTGCAGCGACTGCGGTTTCACTTGCCGGCATCCTTCTTGCCTGGCTGATGTACGGCAGGAGGACGGTATCGCGCACCTGGCTCAGCAGCTATATGCCTTCTGCCCACAGCATCCTGCTGAACAAATTTTATGTGGACGAATTTTACCGGCTCAGCATTGTACAGGGAATGAAGGTGTTCAGTCTTTTCCTTCATTATATTGAAGCTTTCATTGTAGAAGGAGCCGTAAAGGGAATCGGTTCTGCGGTGCAGAGCCTTGGAAAAGCAGGCTCCAGGCTCCAGGATGGACAGGTACAGACATATGGGGCGGCCGCCTTTATTGGCCTTGCTATCCTGACAGCTGTATTTGCTTTGACAGGGGGGTTCTTTAAATGACATTTCCTTATTATCTATCTGTGCTGGTATTCTCCCCGTTAGCAGGGCTGCTTGTGCTCCTATTTGTGCCAAAAGCCAAAGAAAGGGCGATAAAGTGGATAGGCTTGGCCGCAGCATTGCCGGCTGCCATACTCGCCCTCGCTGCCTATTTTATATACCATTCAGGAGCAGGGCTCGAAGAGATGGATGAAAGGGCAGACTGGATCCAGTTTGGCCATCCTGATCTCGTTGGCGATTATTTTAAAATTAGCTATGAACTCGGGGCCGATGGTTTCTCAATGATCATGATCCTGCTCACCAGCTTCCTTGCTTTGCTTGCTGCGGCTGCATCGTTCCGGATCACTAAAGAATGGAAAGGTTATTTTATGCTTTTCCTTCTGTTGGAAACGGGGATGCTTGGCGTTTTCGCAGCAGAAAATCTGTTCTTATTCTTCCTGTTTTTTGAGATAACGCTCATCCCGATGTTCTTCCTGATCGGAAAGTGGGGATTGTTTGAAAAAGAAAAAGCTGCCTTCAGCTTTCTGATCTACAATGGCCTAGGCTCAGCCATCCTGCTGATTGTGTTCATTGTTTTATTTGCCAGAACCGGAACGGCCAATATGGAAGAGCTTCAAATCATCATGCAGGGAGGAGCACAGGCCATTTCGCCTTTCTCTGAGGAGCTGAAGCTGGGGCTGTTCATTGCCCTCCTGATTGCATTTGGCGTCAAGCTGCCGATTTTTCCGCTTCACAGCTGGATGGTCCGTGTCCATGCTGAGGCGCCGGCCTCGGTTGTGATGCTGCATGCCGGCATCCTCTTGAAAATCGGGGCATTCGGCCTCATCCGCTTTGGCCTCGGATTTTTTCCGGAGCAATTCCAGCAGCTCGGCCTGCTGATTAGCATACTGGGTGCAGTCAATCTCCTGTATGGGGCATTCCTTGCTTTCATCCAGGATGATTTCAGGAAAGTGCTTGCCTATTCTTCCATTTCCCATATGGGGATCGTCCTAATCGGATTAGGCGCATTAAATGAAGCGGGCGTACAGGGGGCCATTTTTCAAGTAGTGTCTCACGGACTTATTTCTGCGCTCTTGTTCTATCTTGTCGGAGCTTTATATGAGCGGGTCGAGACCTCATCCATCAAGAAGCTAGGCGGGCTTTCCCGGCAGATGCCGCTTGCGGCCGGCTTCCTGCTCGCCGGGGCGATGGCTTCGCTCGGCATGCCCGGCATGTCCGGATTTATCAGTGAATTCATGGCCTTTCTCGGCCTCTTTGAAAACCGGCCAGCGGTAGCTGCTGTTGCCGCACTGGGCATCATTCTGACAGCTGTCTATCTTCTGAGGGCGGTCCTTGGAGTGACGTTCGGAGAAGCGAGGTCCGACTATGGGAATGTTACGGACCTAAAAGCGTTGGAAATGATGCCGGCGGTGCTCCTGGTTGGAGCCATTGTCCTGATCGGCGTGTATCCGCTCGCCATCAGCGCGCCGCTCCAGCCGGTGCTGGAAACGATTTTGCCAGGAATGGGAGGGTGATGAAGGATGGACCTGGAAACATTGCTTTCATATAATTGGCTCTTGATGATACCGGAATTCATCATCCTTGGCAGCACAGCCATCTTAACCCTGATCGATCTGTTCATGCCCTCTAAGAAAAGCAGGCAGATCCTTGGCTGGCTTGCCTTAGCCGGCATCCTTGGTGCACTGGCTTCCCTTCTTGCTCTGCTGGGAAGCGGGACGGAATCAATCCTTTCTGACACCTTCCGCCTCGATTCGTTTGCCAAGGCATTCAAGCTGCTGCTCCTGATCGGCTCCGCTTTTGTAATGCTGCTCGCTCTCGGATATAGAGGGAAAGAGGGACTGGAGGAATACAGGGGAGAGTTTTACTATCTCTTTCTGACGGCGCTTCTTGGTGCGATGATGATGTCTTCAAGCGGTGACCTGATCACCCTTTTCACAGGGCTTGAGCTGCTGTCGATTTCTTCCTATATCCTGGCCGGCATGCAGAAAAGGAATCTGCAGTCCAATGAATCGGCCATGAAGTATGTCATCAATGGCGGGATTTCCACTGCAATCACTCTGTTTGGGATGAGCTATTTGTACGGAATTGCCGGAACGACTAATCTGAAGGAAATCGGATTGGTACTCTCATCCATCACGGAATCACAGTATCTGTACCTTGTTGGCCTGGCCTTTTTCATGATTTTGACTGGGCTCGCTTTCAAGATAGCGTCTGTGCCTTTTCATATGTGGGCACCGGACGTGTATCAGGGATCACCGCTTCCGGTCACTGCTTTCCTGAGTGTGGTTTCAAAAACAGCAGGATTTGTACTGATCGCACGTGTGGTGCTCGTCATAGCCTTATCAGCACCGTCTGAAGGGCCGGGCTCGCTGCCGCTCATCATCAAGGTCCAGGATTATATGGCCTTCCTGGCAGGGGCCACGATGATCGTTGGAAATGTGATTGCCCTGAGGCAGCGGAATATCAAGCGGCTGTTTGCCTACTCAAGCATTGCCCATGCCGGCTATATATTTGTTGCGATCTCGGCTGCATCGGTATTTATGTTCGACTCGCTGTGGTTCTATCTGGGTGCGTATCTGCTGATGAGCCTCGGGGCTTTTGCGGTCATCCAGGCTGTTTCTGAAAAAGCAGGATCAGAAGACATCAGCATTTTTTCCGGCCTGTATAAAAGGTCGCCTTTGCTTGCTGCTGCGATGGGGATATTCATCCTCTCTTTAGCAGGCATCCCGGGGACCGCAGGTTTTATCGGGAAGCTCAATATCATCACAGGCGCCCTTATGACAGAGCCGGCTCACTATGTGCTCGTGTCGATCATGGTTGCCGCAACGGTTGTCTCTTACTATTATTATTTTGGAATCCTTACGCAGATGTTCTTCAGGCCAGCAGCTGATCGGGAGAAACCGGCCCAGCCTGCTTCTGTATCCATTGTCATCGGCTTCTGCGCCTGTGCGGTCATTGTGTTTGGGATCCTGCCGAATCTGGCCATTGATTTTCTGCAAAGCAACTTCAATCAATTTGCTGATTTTCTTCAATGAGAAGAAAAGGAGGCTGGTGAAAAGCGCCAGCCTCCTTTTTATTTTTTCTATAAAAGTGTGAAACCTTTGCAGGGGAGCTTACGTCAAATGAAAGGAGGCATCCGCTTCGCCTGCATTTCGGGAAGCAATGTGCGCCAGCCGATTTATTTGCATGGCAATTGGTGCTACAATCTAAGTACTGAAAAGTTCTAGGGGGATTGCCAAATGATTTCAGGCTTCGGCCAGCAGGCATTACTAAGCATCATCTCACACTTGTTTTTCATCGCGATTGCCTGGTGGGCACTGCAGTCAGTCAACTATGAAAAGTTTCTGAGAGCCCACCATGTGTTCCAGGCAAGAGTGCTGTTCGTCATGCTTTCCATCGTCATTGGATCGATTGTCAGCAATTTTTTTCTCGACTATCTGCTATGGTCTCAGCAGCTGCCGCTCATTCTTCAATAAAAAGCAGGTTTTGGCAGCAGAAAAATGTGAAATATAGGTCTTCATGCATGTTCCATTCCAGCAGGAATCTTAGTAAAATCTTTTTTGTATGTCAGCAGCTTTCTTGCTGCAAATACATATGCGCACTTTTGTGAAAAAAGTCACGTATAAACATAATGTGAGCTTTCCGGCTTCTGTATTTGTCAAAAAGTGACGACTTTTCCCTGGTATGCTCTCCCCCAGCTTGGCAACAATGGTAATAAGGGGAGTGAGATACATGTTGAAAAAGTACACACTTTATTTTGCAATTATCGCTATTATTGGTTTTGTCACTATAAACCTTGGGAATAAGACGACTGTAGCTATCGGAAAGCATGACCTATTGACTATGGCCGCGGTTCTTCAAAACAAAGATATTTTGATTCAAGACTGGACGATCCATGCAAGAAAAAATATGGAAAATGTCGAAAATCTTCGGGACGCCGAAACGCTTGCCGGGAAAATGAAGGCAGATTATCCGGAATGGGAGTGGACATCAAGCTCCAGCAAGGATAAGGCCGAGTATTCAGCGGTTTTCCAGGCAGACGGAAATAAAAAAGAGAGCATAAAAATCCTATCGACCCTCACAAATGGCAAGGCTCATACGTATTTAATTTATGAGGCCACAGGCCATGGCTGGGGGAAGGGAACGGAGACCTTCCTAAAAGAGGAACTTTCCGATAAGCTCTCCGACATATTTCGTGGAAATGCCACAATTTTCTCTTGTATTAAAGGCGAGTTCGGTGATAAGATGAAAAAGACTTTGCCTGATAATGTAAATGAATTGATGAAAGCTTTTGATGCAAAGGAAATTGAGTCATTAAAAGAAAGTTCTTTTATATCAGCATCGGCGTATTCTCCAATGTTTGCCGGGTCGATTGAAAGCAACAATGATGAGATGAATTTACAAATTGGATTAAGAACTCAAGGATTGGGCGGAAAGACTACCCTTGTAGTTGGAACACCAATCATTACGATTGAATATTAATATAGAGAAATTGGACGCGGAGGGGAATACACTTTGGAAAAAATCATCGTCCGCGGCGGAAAAAGGCTAAGCGGTACTGTTAAAGTAGAAGGAGCAAAAAATGCTGTCTTGCCTGTTATCGCCGCTACACTGTTAGCAAGTGATGGAAAAAGCGTAATTCGTGATGTGCCGACTCTCTCCGATGTATATACCATCAATGAAGTGTTACGCTATTTAAACGCCGAAGTGGAGTTTAAAAATAACGAAGTCATCGTGGATGCATCAAGAGAGCTTAAGGTTGAGGCACCGTTTGAATATGTTCGCAAAATGCGCGCATCTGTACTCGTAATGGGATCATTGCTCGCGCGCAATGGCCGTGCCCGTGTCGCACTGCCAGGAGGCTGTGCCATCGGATCACGTCCGATCGACCAGCACCTTAAAGGCTTTGAAGCCATGGGTGCTAAGGTAAAAGTAGGAAATGGCTTCATTGAAGCGGAAGTAGAAGACCGCCTGCAGGGAGCAAAAATATATCTGGACTTCCCGAGTGTCGGGGCAACTGAAAATATCATGATGGCTGCAACCCTTGCAAAGGGCACAACCATCATCGAGAACGTTGCAAAAGAGCCTGAGATTGTCGACCTCGCTAACTTCCTCAATAAAATGGGGGCAAAAGTAAAAGGCGCAGGCACAGGAACGATCAAAATCGAAGGCGTAGACATGCTTTTCGGAGCAGTCCATAACATCATCCCTGACCGCATCGAGGCAGGAACCTTCATGGTAGCAGCTGCTATCACAGGCGGAGACGTGCTGGTACAGAATGCAGTTCCGGAACACATGACATCCCTGATTGCCAAAATGGAGGAAATGGGTGTCACTTTCATCGAGGAAGGCGAAGGAGTCCGTGTCATCGGCCCTGATAAGCTGAAGGCTGTTGATATCAAGACCATGCCTCACCCTGGCTTCCCGACTGACATGCAGTCCCAGATGATGGCCCTCTTGCTTCGTGCAAAAGGAACCAGCATGATCACTGAAACGGTATTCGAAAACCGCTTCATGCATGTAGAGGAATTCCGCAGGATGAATGCAGAAGTAAAGATTGAAGGCCGTTCCGTTGTCATGAATGGACCATCCAATCTGCAGGGAGCAGAAGTTGCAGCAACCGATCTTCGCGCAGCAGCAGCCCTGATCCTGACTGGCCTGGTCGCTGACGGCGTTACCCGTGTAACAGAGCTTAAGCACCTTGACCGCGGCTATGTCGGCTTCCACAACAAACTGGCAGCACTTGGCGCTGACATCGAACGCATCACAGAAGTGGAAGAAACAATTACTGAAGAAACTTACGTATCCGATATGAATGCTTAATAGCATTCCGGATGATGTTCAATAAAACCGTAGAACCTTGTTGTCTGATATCCGACGATAAGGTTCTGCGGTTTTTTGATTTTATGCGGAAAAGCTGTTTTTACGACTGTTTATGCTGAATGTAACCTATTCTTAATATCATCCTGGTCTCAATGCAAAACCCTTCTCCCATCTGATGATTCTTGTCATAAAAGCTTGTCCCGGACCATATGAATGAATGGAGATGGCCATTTGGTTATTTGACAATCATTCGATATGGAGGCATAATTCATGATTAAATTTAAACCGATCCTACTACTATCCGCCCTACTGCTCGTAACAACCCTGATGATTCCGACACTGCTCGTCCTCCCATTTAAGGATGCGAAAGTCAGCGGCAAGCTGGGCGAAGAGCTTCAGCAGCAGGAAGAGCCGCCGGCAGCGGCGAAGCCTGCCGGACCGGCAATCGACGTGTCTGTATACCGCACAATGGCCAAAAAAGTAGAAACGCTTCCTCTTGAGGAATATGTAGTCGGGGTAGTCGCCTCAGAAATGCCTGCCGACTTTGAAAAAGAAGCCCTGAAGGCACAGGCATTGACAGCCAGGACCTATATTGTCAGGCAAATGATGGGCAAGGTGACAGAAGGGCTGCCGGATGGAGCCATCGTTACCGACACGGAGAACCATCAGGTCTACAAGAATGAAGCTGAGCTTAAGAAAATCTGGCAGAAGGATTACAGCTGGAAGATAAAAAAAATAAAAGAGGCCGTGAGTGAAACAAGCGGACAGATCCTGACATATGAAGGCAAACCGATTGAAGCCCAATTCTTCTCCACGGCAAACGGGTATACCGAAAGCTCGGAAGAAGTGTGGTCCAATGCCATGCCATATTTAAAAAGTGTGGAAAGCCCATGGGATGTGGGTACGCCTAAGTACCAGGCGCAAAAAGAGATTACAGTGGCAGAATTTGAAGCAAAGCTTGGCGTAAAGCTGCCTGCTGACAATACGATCGGGACCGTTATTGAAAGAACGGCCGGTAAGAGGGTCGGCAAGGTGGATATTAACGGCAAGATTCTGGAAGGCACGACGATACGCACAGATCTCGGGCTGAGGTCCACCGACTTCACATGGGAGCGCAAGGGCAATAATATTGTCATCACCACCAAAGGGTTCGGCCACGGTGTCGGGATGAGCCAATACGGGGCAAACGGGATGGCAGCAGAAGGGAAAACCTTCAAGGATATCGTCACATACTATTATAAAGGCGTCGAAATTGCCTCGGCCGATCAGGCATTGACGAAAATAACCGCAAAAAAATAGGACCGGGGTCTGACCCCAGTCCTATTTTTTTATATTCTCTATTCTTTTTAAAAAGCTGGCAAGCAGCTTGAAGCGTCCGCCGAACCTGGCCTGATAGACAAAATAATAAGCCGCAGCTACGCCAATCCAGTCCTTGGCCACATCGATCAGCGAAGAAGACCGTGCCGGGATGAAGGATTGATGAATTTCGTCTGTCACGCCGTACAGGGCGGCAATGAACGCGAGGATGATATTGAGCTTTTTAGTAAAAGAGCCTCCTGTTAAAAAGGCCAGCACCAAAAGGATATAAAGAATGGCAAACTCTATCAGATGCATGGATTCCTTCAGGAAGCTGTCGACCTTTGAATCAGGCAGGGCGACGACAGCATCAGCCGGCATGCTCGATAAAAACCAGATCAGACCCATATATAAGAGGGGCAAAATTCGTATGATCCACTTCATTATTTTTCTCCTTAGAATTATTTTGATCTTTCATGCATAAAGCGGAAAGCTTTGTCGAAAAATAAGCATTAAAAATTTTTTTCAAGGTATGTATATAAAACCCTCAATCTGTTCAGAATGATTGCTGAGGTGATGATAAATGAGAGAGGAAGAAAAGCAACGATCTTCTCAAGATTCAGGTTTCAAGCGCTTTATGAAAAAAAGGTGGGCATTCCCGGCTATCTATCTGGCGAGCGCAGCAATCATTCTAACCGCGGTTCTTTGGTATCAAAACTCGAACAATGCGTCTGATGAGTATGATTACAGCGATACTGATGTTGCCGAGAAGAAATACGATGAGCCATCAGTAGAAGTAACCCGCTCAATGGAAAACTTCGTCATGCCGGTAGCCAACCAGGATTCAGTCGAAATCCAAAAGCAGTTCTATGATTACACAGGCAAGAAAGAAGAACAGGAAGCAGCATTGGTTTTCTACAATAACACGTACCATCCAAACACTGGAATTGATATCGCCCAAAAAGATGGCGAATCCTTCGAAGTGAAAGCAGCCCTAAGCGGAACTGTTACAAGAGTGGATGAAGATGCGCTGTTAGGAAATGTCATCGAAATCGAGCATGACAAAGGTATTGTAACACAATATCAATCTGTTACAGATGTAAGTGTAAAGCAAGGCGACCAGGTTGAACAAGGACAAGCTCTTGCAAAAGCCGGCCAAAGCCTATTTAACGAAGAAGCAGGCGTCCATGTACACTTTGAAATCCGCAAAGACAATGTGCCTGTCAACCCGCTTGACTACTTCAATAAGCCATTAAGCGCGCTACAGGAAGCTGCCCCGACCGATAACACAGGTGCAGCCGACGACAGCGGTGCCGCTGAAGAAAATGACAGCGATGCAGCAGCTGAAGGTGAAGAAGCAGACGATGCCGCAACTGGAACAGAAGAATCAGCAGATGAGAAAAAAGCTGCTGAAGACGATAAAGCAGCAGAAGATAAAGAAGACGAAAATGCAGGCGATAAAGAAGACCAGGACAAAAACAATTCCGGAGATCAGGAAGAAGAGTCCACAGATTCATCTGACGCCAGCCTGAACAACGAAAACGCGTAATAAGAATGGAAAAGCCCGCCGTGATGATGGCGGGTTTTTTCGTAGTGGATGAGGGGTTGGTTTTTAGACGGGGCTGGCTGCTCGGTCGATGGGACTGGCTGCTCTCTGAGGCTAGTTGCTAATAAAATGGGAGAGTTGCTAATATATCCGGAAAGTTGCTAATAAAAAGGAAAAGTTGCTAATATACGGAAAAAGTTGCTAATAAACTCAAAAAGTTGCTAATAAACGAAATCCCCGGCTCCTCCAATGGTCAATTACACTCAAAATCCCCCCTCTTTCATCTAAACACTGTACTCCCCAACCAAAACTATACCCAGAATACTCACTCATTCATAATTTTTCGACATCTCCCCCTTTTCTCTGGTATAATATTTCGCAAGGCGAAGGTTTTGCCTAGCTGGTGCCTGGCACCGTCAATAGAGGGGGAAAAGAATTTGTCTTCAAATCTTACTTATCCATATCAGTCACAGCGGATGGCTTCAATTGCGCGGAACGGGATGGTTGCAACCTCCCAGCCCCTTGCTGCCCAGGCTGGGCTCGACATAATGAAAAAAGGCGGTAATGCCATTGATGCGGCAATCGCAACGGCTGCCTGCCTGACGGTCGTGGAGCCGACCTCAAACGGGATCGGCGGCGATGCTTTTGCGCTTGTATGGACAAATGATTCGCTGTACGGCTTGAACGGAAGCGGACCGTCCCCGCAGAGCATCAGTATTGATAAGGTGAAGGAAAAGGGTCATGAAACCATGCCATCACATGGCTGGGTCCCTGTCACCGTTCCTGGTGCTCCTTCTGCATGGGCAGAGCTGTCCAAGCGGTTTGGCCGCCTTCCATTGAAAGAGGTGCTCCAGCCGGCCATCGACTATGCACGTTATGGCTACCCTGTATCCCCGATTCTCGGGAAATATTGGGAAGGGGCACATAAGATTTATAAAAAGCGCTTTACCGGCCCTGAATATGAAGAATGGTTCAAGGTGTTCGCGCCGAATGGCAAAGCTCCGGAAATCGGTGAAATGTGGAAGTCTGAAGATCACGCAAGAACGCTCGAAGCGATTGCGGAAACGAACGCTGAAAGCTTCTACCGCGGCGAACTCGCCGATAAGATTGCCAAGGCATCCGAAGAGGGCGGAGGCTTCCTTTCCAAAGAGGATCTGGAAGGCTATAAAGCTGAATGGGTGGACCCGATTTCCGTTAACTACCGCGGCTACGATATTTGGGAAATCCCGCCGAATGGCCAAGGGCTGGTAGCACTGATGGCCCTGAATATTTTAAAAGGGTATGAGTTCACCCATCGCGAAGACGCTGAACAGCTCCATCTGCAGCTGGAAGCGATGAAGCAGGCGTTTACAGACGGCAAAACTTATATTACCGATCCTGCCTTCATGAAAACGAAGGTGGAGGATATGCTTTCTGAAAGCTATGCAGAAGCCTCCCGCAGGAAAATTACAGGCGAAGCGCGCCTCCCAGAGCCGGGCTCCCTGCCAAAAGGCGGCACAGTTTATCTGTCAACGGCGGATGGGGAAGGCAATATGGTTTCGTTTATCCAGAGCAATTATATGGGCTTTGGATCAGGTGTGGTGGTGCCAGGCACCGGGATCGGCCTGCAGAACCGGGGGCATGATTTCTCCCTTGATCCGGGCCACGAAAATGCTCTTGCACCAGGCAAGAAGACCTATCATACGATCATCCCTGGCTTCATTACAAAAGGCAGTGACGCAGTGGGGCCGTTCGGTGTAATGGGCGGATACATGCAGCCGCAGGGCCATGTGCAGGTTGCCATGAACATGATCGACTTCAAGCTGAATCCGCAGGCCGCTCTTGATGCACCGCGCTGGCAGTGGATTGAAGGCAATAAAATAGAGGTTGAATATACAATGCCAAACCATCTTGTGAAGCAGCTTGCCGCCAAAGGGCACGAAATCAAGGTGGCCCACGATTCAGGCGGCTTCGGACGCGGGCAGGTCATCACCCGCAACCCGGAAACAGGCGTACTGACAGGTGGAACAGAGCCGCGCACAGATGGAACGATTGCCAGCTGGTAAAGGAGGAGCATAATGAAGAAACTGCTTTTAACAGGCTTTGAGCCTTTTTTGGAATTTCCGATCAACCCGACAGAAAAGGTCGTTGAAGCCCTGAACGGAACAAAGATCGGAGACTATGAAATTAAGGGAGTCCTTCTCCCTGTCGACTTTAAAGAATCACCGGTTAAAATACTGGAAGCCTACCATGAGCACCAGCCGGATGCTGTTATCTCGCTCGGACTTGCGGGAGGCAGGAACAGCATCACCCCAGAGCGGATCGCCATCAACTGCCGCGACGGCGAACCTGACAACAGCGGAGCAAGACTGGAAGATTCACCGATTGATGAAGAAGGGCCGGACGGCTATTTCTCCACTCTTCCAATCAGGAAGTTGGTCAACAGATTAAAAGAGAACGGTCTGCCGGCTGAAATCTCAAACACAGCAGGAACATACTTATGCAATAACGTTATGTACACCATCCTGCATGAAATAAAGAAGAGCGGGAGGGAGATCCCGGCTGGATTCATTCACATTCCGGCCTCCCACCAGCTCGCTGCCAAAAGCAAACGCAGCCTGCCAAGCTGGTCTGACAGCGATTTGCAGGATGCAGTGAAAAAGATGATAGAGGCTTTGTAGGGGACAGATTCTTGTCCCTTTTTTTATTTTGAAAGACTATCAAGAAAATTGTCTGTCAAATTATCTTGACCCTGAGAGAGTTTCAAGTGATAATATAGTTAAAATTTTCATAAAATTTAGTCTTTTAATTCACCAGCATTGGGGGGATCTACTTGCCGACTCTTATTATTGTGCTGCTATTGACAGCATTCTGCCTCTTTCTGGCATTGCGCCAAAAGAAAACTATCTTCCTTGCGATTCCTTTTCTAGGGATATTCGTTTACTTCCTCGTACAAATCATCCTGGTCCCTGCGCCTTTTCTCGATACCATCAAGTTTATTTTCAGCCTCAGCTGATCCGGACCTGCCTTCTTTAAGGCGGGCCGATTAGAATATAACTTTTTAAGAAGGAGGGAATCGAGCCAATAAATGAATACGCTTCCAAATGAGGGGAAATCCATTAATTGCGAGGTGCAAAGGTTTGAAAAAAATTGATAAGGCAACTGCAGACAGTTATTTTCGCGAAAAAACGAGAAACATGATCATCTATTTTGCTATCTGGTTCATCGTCTCCTACGGTGTCGTGCTATTTGCAGAGCCGCTCAGTGAAATAACGATCAATGGCTTCCCGTTCCATTATTTCATGGGTGCACAGGGAGCTGTCATCACGTTTATCATTCTATTATTTGTGAATGCGAAATTTAGTGATTCAATTGACCGCAAATATGGGATTGATGAGGATAAAAACGAACAGATCAGCTCAGGGAAGGTGCTGGACCACTAAAATGCTTTTGTGTAGATAGAAACCTTTTAAGGGGGATTACATGGATACACAGTTTTTGGTCTCATTATCAATTATTCTGGCTACATTTGCTTTATATATTGGCATTGCGGTCTATAATAAGGCGCGTGCCACCTCAGATTTCTATGTGGCAGGGCGCGGTGTCCCGCCGATTTTCAATGGAATGGCCATCGGTGCCGACTGGATGAGTGCAGCTTCCTTTATCGGGATGGCCGGGACGATCATGCTTCTCGGCTACGACGGCCTAGCCTATATTATGGGCTGGACGGGCGGCTATCTGCTCCTGACGTTCCTGTTGGCGCCCCAGCTGCGAAAGTACGGGCGCTATACCGTTCCGGAATTCATCGGCGACCGCTATAACAGCCATACAGCAAGGGTCATAGCTGCAATTTGTACAATCGTCATCTCATTTACCTATTCAATCGGCCAGCTGTCAGGCTCGGGCGTAGTAATCGGCCGTTTGTTTGAGATCGATGCCAAGCTCGGTACTATGATCGGCGTTGTACTGATCGCCTTTTATGCCGCTTTCGGCGGGATGAAGGGAATCACCTGGACACAGGTGGCCCAGTATATCATTCTGATTATTGCCTATCTCATCCCGGTCATCTTCATGTCCCTGCAGCTTACCAATAATCCGCTTCCCTGGATTTCTTATGGAGAGCTCGTCGGCAAGATGGGTGAGCTTGATAGGGAGCTTGGGATCTCTGAATACTTCGCTCCATTTACGAACGGGACTAAATGGCAGTTCCTTGCCCTCATGTTTACCTTGATGGCGGGTACAGCAGGACTCCCGCACGTTATTGTCCGCTTTTACACGGTATCTACAATGAAGGCGGCCCGCTGGTCAGGGGCCTGGGCTTTGCTCTTCATCGGATTGCTTTATCTTTCTGCACCGGCTTATGCTGCTTTCTCCCGTTTCATCCTGATGACAAAGGTTGCCGGCAGCAGCATCAGCGAGCTCCCGGCCTGGACCAAAACATGGGTCGACACAGGAAAGCTGCAGCTTGCCGATGGCAATGGGGACGGCATTCTGCAGTGGAGTGAACTGATCATCTCTAATGATATCGTCGTCATGGCTACACCGGAGATTGCCAATCTTGGTGTATTCGTCATCGGCCTTGTTGCCGCCGGTGCTATGGCAGCCGCCCTGTCAACAGCAGGCGGGCTGATGATCGCCATTTCATCTTCATTTGCACACGATATTTTCTATCGGGTCTGGAAGCCTAATTCTACTGAAAAAACCAGGCTCAGTGTTGCCCGCTGGTCCATTGTGGTCGCCACGCTTTTGGCAGGCCTGATCGCCTTGAATCCTCCGGGAGCCATTACCCAGATTGTCGCCTGGGCATTCGCTCTGGCTACAGGAACCTTCTTCCCGGCACTCGTTCTTGGCGTCTGGTGGAAACGTTCCAATGCAAAAGGGGTCATCTCCGGGCTCCTTGTCGGTCTGGGAGTGACCCTGGCTTATATCTTTGCCGCAAAATACGGCGGCTTCACTATCCTGGGCATTATCGATACAGGAGCGGGCGTCTTTGGGGCAGCAGCAGCCTTCTTGACAAATATCATTGTATCGAAGGCCACCGAGGCCCCATCCAAAAAGATTCAGGAGGAAGTAATCAATCTGCGCTATCCTGAACAGATGATTTATAAAGATGGGGAAGTATGGATGGATGAGGGGAAATCCAAATCCGTTTAACAGATTTCTAATAAGGCTGTGCGGCTCTCTCCTTTTAGAGAAGCTGTACGGCTTTTCTTTGCGGCTATCGACAAATTTCTCGGGAAATATTATTTTTTCATAGAAACAAGTGCACCGTCTTTATAGGCAATAGATACTTTTTGGCCTGAGAGCTTCTGATAGTCCTGGGCGGTTCCATACGCCACTTTTAAAGCCACATATCCGTCCTCAGTCTTAAATTCCACTGTGAAGTTATCTGCTGCCCCAACTACTTGTGCATCTACATAAGGAGTTTCCTCTTGAATGATCAGTCTCTGGCCGATCAAGAGGAAATTGCTGTTCAGGCCGTTAAGCCTTTTGATCGTCTCTATCGGGGTCTGGAAACGCTGTGACAGCTCCCAGAGAGTGTCTCCTGCCTGCACAGTATAGACGGAAACATCTGCACGTGTCTTCCGGTCAGATGCCGGTGGTTCTGCCGTTCTGTCTGCTTCAGGTATCTTCAATTCCTGCCCTGGAAAAATAAGATTAGCATGAAGCTTATTTGCTGTTTTCAGCTCAGAAACAGAAACGTCATAGGTTCTTGCGATTTTATAAAGAGAATCTCCCTTTTTCACGCTGTATACCGTTTGTTCCTCGGCCGCTGCATAGCTGGTCCCAGCCGCCATAAAAGAAGACAAAGTCATGGCCGCTGACAGGGAAATGGCAGCACCCTTCTTTTTGCCTTTATGCTTGTCTTTTTTCCTGCTTGCTTCTATACGTTCCTTTCTCGTCATCGTAATTGTATGTTCCATTGATTAACCCGCCTTTTTATATGTTTTGGATAAGTTTGGATGTGTAACCAAATTTATGAACGCTGAGCCAGAATTCATTTTATGGTAATCAATACCCTCCGGCAATAGGGATAAACTCATGAATAAAAACGGGGCTCTATCCTGCTGGAAGAACCATTCTTTTTGCTGCATAGGAGGATTTATGCCCAGTTCTGAGCAGATTATCTCTAAAAATATAGAGCAAAATGATTAAAGATTTTCCTATTAAGAGGAGCAGGCGGATAAAAGATAGACAATTCACGCAGGGCAGAAACACCCAGAGAAATGTCGGGTTATGTCGAAAAAAGGTTATTTCGCCCTTCATAGCCCAAGGGACAAAGGGAGGAGGAATCTGGATTGTATCTCCAGAGGAGACTTATAAGAGAATAGTGAATGTCCGATTTTTCAAATAATTTCAGGTATGCCTTGTCCTTATTGCCGTAATCGTGCATATAATCTCAACCAAGCTAATAAACTGTTACAAACCTTACACAAAAGAGAGAGTATGAGGTGCAGAGTCGTTTTGACACCAACAAAGAGCAGGCCCCAAAGGACATGTTTATTCCCTGCAGTATTAGAGAGCACAGCTTTCTGCCGCAAAAAAAGCCGATTCTACCAGCTGTTGTATCAGAATGTGCGGAATGGAGAATTTCGAAAAAGCGAAACGGGTCTCATTTTACACTCCTCACAACCAATTTAGGGAGGGCGAGTGGTGTGCACGATTACATCAAAGAGAGAACTATCAAGATTGGAAAGTATATCGTGGAGACGAAAAAAACAGTTCGCGTGATTGCGAAAGAGTTTGGCGTATCCAAAAGTACAGTCCATAAAGATCTGACAGAAAGGCTTCCTGAAATCAATCCTGATCTTGCAAACGAAGTAAAGGAAATACTTGATTACCATAAATCGATCCGCCACCTGCGCGGGGGAGAAGCAACAAAAATGAAATACAAGAAAGAGGAACTGGAAGGCGAGCCTGTTCAGTAGGCTATGAATTGAATATGAGAGAGGAAGAAAGCGCAGCCGACAGGATTTGTGCTTTTTTCTGCTTTATTGGAAATTTAGCGACAAATTTTGCGGGAATGCTACATAATTTTTACAAAATGTTTCTAGTTACGGTTTGATTGTGATAAAATAAACAATTAGGATAGAACTTGGAAAAAAATATTTTGCAGCTTCGTCAGCCGCCGAAACCTTGAATTGGAAAGGCTTCCTTAATGGGAGGATTTGCGGCGGTTTAAAGCTATTGCATAAAGGCCGCCTGGCCGAACCTGCTTGGCAGCTTCCGCCAAAAAGCAGGAAAGGCGCAGGAGGCATCCATAAAAAATATGAAGCAGCGGCAACTGGCCAGCCAGGAAAAATCGTTATTGACTTCATTCAGGAGCCGGAAGCCCGCGCTGGCTAAGTGCAGGGAGGAAAAAAAGTAAAATGTTTGCTAGAGATATTGGAATTGACCTGGGTACTGCCAATGTACTGATTCATGTAAAAGGCCGGGGAATTGTGTTGAATGAGCCATCTGTAGTGGCGATTGACAGGAACAATAATAAAGTGCTGGCTGTCGGCGAAGAAGCGCGCCGCATGGTAGGGCGTACGCCCGGCAATATTGTCGCCATCCGCCCGCTGAAGGACGGCGTCATTGCCGACTTTGATGTGACTGAAGCTATGCTGAAGCATTTTATCAACAAATTGAATGTAAAAGGATTCTTATCCAAGCCGCGCATCCTGATCTGCTGCCCGACCAATATTACAAGCGTCGAACAGAAAGCAATCAAGGAAGCTGCCGAAAAAAGCGGCGGCAAGAAAGTCTACCTTGAGGAAGAGCCGAAGGTCGCTGCAATCGGCGCGGGCATGGACATCTTCCAGCCGAGCGGAAACATGGTTGTCGATATCGGCGGAGGAACTACAGATGTAGCTGTTCTTTCAATGGGCGATATCGTTACATCTTCTTCCATCAAGATGGCCGGCGACAAATTTGATGCCGAAATCCTCAACTACATCAAGCGTGAGTACAAGCTTCTGATCGGTGAGAGGACGGCCGAAAACATCAAGATCAATATCGCAACTGTATTCCCGGATTCGAGGGATGAAGAAATCGATATCCGCGGCCGTGACATGGTATCAGGCCTCCCAAGGACGATCACAGTCCGTTCCGGCGAAATCGAACAGGCTCTCCGCGAATCAGTCGCGGTCATCGTCCAGGCTGCCAAAACAGTCCTGGAAAGGACACCGCCTGAGCTCTCAGCCGACATCATCGACCGCGGTGTCATTCTCACAGGAGGCGGAGCCCTTCTGCATGGCATCGACATGCTGCTGGCAGAAGAGCTTAAAGTGCCGGTCCTTGTGGCTGAGAACCCGATGGATTGCGTAGCAATCGGAACCGGCATCATGCTGGACAATATCGATAAACTGCCTAAGAGAAGATTGGGCTAATGGAAAAAGCGTGCGGGGGTCCGTGCGCTTTTTTCTGTGGTTTGGGCCGGAGTTTGGGAAGGTTTTGACTCTGTTTTGCTGTGTTCTTTGGGGGAATGGGCATAAATTTAGGTATCTTCGAGGAGATGTTATTAGAATGGAGGGGGGAGCATGCCATCTAGGAGGCAGTTTTTTGAAATTTTGAAGAGATCATGCCAGTCTCAGCCATAATCATTCCGGATTGGCTGATAATCATGCCGGATTCGGCAATAATCATTCCGGATTTGCGAATAATCATTCCAGTTTCAGCCATAATCATTCCTTGTTCCATATACTTACAAATCTTCAAGCCAAGCCCCCTGCATCTGACCAGCATAAAAATTCGCCAACTCCCAACAAGGCACCACCACCCCACCTAAAATTACTCCATCCCTCTGAAATCCTAACCTCAAACCGCAAAATCCGCTGTTTTTTTCACATATTGACACTTTTCTGCAAAAATCTGCTGTTTCTTGGGCGGATTTTTTTTATAATAGAAAGTAAAGTAAGAATAGTTGTATGTCCCTTTTGATGGTGAAATGATGTCCGGTCGTTACCGGTCAATATATAGAGGTGGAACATGTTTAGAGGTTTTTACACGGTTGCTTCCGGGATGCTGTCCCAGCAGCGCAGGACGGAAATGCTGACGAATAATATGGCCAATAGCAATACACCAGGTTTCAAGGCGGACCAGTCCTCGATGAGGGCATTTCCGGAAATGCTCCTCCAAAGTGCGGGGCAGCTGGAAATCCCCGTTCAAAACAGGCTTAAGATGCCGCTGAACAAGGAAATCGGCAGCATCAACACGGGTGTTTATATGCAGGAGAACACACCTAACTTCCTTCAGGGAGACCTGAGGGAAACCGGACAGAATACTGACCTGGCTCTTGTAGATATCACAATGCCGGAGGATGAAGAAACGGGGATCAGCGCTTCTGTATTCTTCAAGGTGTCAGGAGCTGACGGCGGTACGCGCTATACGCGTAACGGCGACTTCACGCTTGATGGGGAAGGCTTCCTGACTACAGCTTCCGGCATGTACGTTCTCGACGGGCAGGATAATCGGATCCAGCTTGGAAGCGACCGCTTCACTGTCTCGAATGCCGGCCAAATCACAGGTGAAAATGGTGAGACCGCACAGCTTGGATTCGGCTTCTCGGAAAATCCGGCAGAGCTGATCAAGGAAGGCGACGGCCTGTTCCGGACTGAAGATGGAGCGCCGCTCGCAGAGGCCGTAGATAATCCGGAAGCCGGCTTCGCGCTGCAGCAGGGATTCCTGGAATCCTCAAACGTGGATGCAAGCAGGACGATGACCGATATGATGACAGCCTACCGGGCTTTTGAAGCTAACCAGAAGGTTTTGCAGGCTTATGACCGCAGTATGGAAAAAATGGCGAATGAGGTCGGCCGCATCGGATGATGGCCGCCATCGGCTTTCCGAATAACAGCAGCCCGATAAGGGGGATATTATGAGCAGAATGATGATTACAGCCACCAATACGCTGGCCCAGCTGCAAAAGCAGATGGATATAACAAGCCACAATATGGCGAATGTCGATACGACCGGCTACAAGCGCAGGGAAGCCACGTTTACAGACCTGCTTGTGCAGCAATTTGCCAATCAGCCGAACTCGGCTGATGAAAACAGGCTGACGCCTAATGGGCTGAGGCAGGGCACCGGGGCGATGCTGGCCCAGTCGCAGATCGTGATGGCGCAGGGCAGCATTAAAACGACGGACCGCCAGCTGGACACGGCTTTTACGAAAGAGAATCAGCTTTATAAAGTTCTTGTCCAGACAGAGACAGGCTCAGAGGTTCAATATACACGGGATGGTGCGTTCTATTTGACGCCGGTATCCGACACAGAAAGCATGCTTGTCACCAGCGCCGGCAACGCAGTCCTGGATGAGAATGATAATCCGATTTACATCAATGGGCAGCCCGGTGAATTTGCCATTACAGAGAACGGCATCCTGACAGCAAAGGACAGCACCGGCCAGGAGCAGGAATTCAGCCTCGGCATTGTCAGAGTCAATAAGCCTCAGTTCCTGCAGCAGCAGGGAGGCAATCTGCTGGCACTGGCAGCCGGCGCGGATGGGATCGATGTATTGACTGATTTGACAGGCGCACTGCGCGGCGAGGCAGGTGTCCAGCAAAGGGCGCTTGAGCAGTCGAATGTGAATATGCAAAAAGAAATGACTGATCTTATTACCGTACAGCGTGCCTATCAGTTCCAGTCACGCGCCATTTCAATGGCAGACCAGATGATGGGGCTTGTAAACGGGATCAGGTAAAGGGGATTAAAATTGATGCTAGTGAAGAAAAACCAGGAAGCGGCCAACACGCGTGAACAAAAGAAAAAACAAAAAGCGGAAGAGAAAGCGGCCGGCAAAAGGATCATCCGCATACGCCTTGTCCCGATCTGGCTTCGAGTCATCATTGTGCTGATTTTAATCGCCGGAAGCCTCATCCTCGGAGCATTTGTGGGCTACAGTGTAATGGGCGGCGGCAAAGCATCCGATATTTTTGAAAAATCGACCTGGATGCATATCAAGGATCTGGTTGAAAAAGAATAAATTTTTGCCGGGAAGGGGATTTGCCCTTCCTTTTTTCTGTTCTTTTACAGTACAATAAAGACATATGATACCTATTATTAGTAGGAGGTACTAAATTATGCTGGATATAAACCAAATCAAAGAAATCATTCCCCACCGCTATCCTTTCCTGCTCGTGGACCGCATCCTTGAGGTTGAAGAGGCGCAGAGGGCAATTGGGATAAAAAATGTGACGGCGAATGAGGAATTCTTCAACGGGCATTTCCCGGACTACCCGGTTATGCCAGGAGTGCTGATTGTTGAAGCTTTGGCGCAGGTCGGTGCCGTGGCCATGCTCAAAAAAGAGGAAAACCGCGGGCGCCTCGCCTTCTTTGCAGGCATAGATAACTGCCGTTTTAAAAGACAGGTAAAGCCGGGCGACCAGCTCCGTCTTGAAGTTGAAATGACACGTGTAAGAGGAGCCATCGGAAAAGGGAAAGGCACCGCAACAGTAGATGGGGAGCTTGTCTGCGAAGCAGAGCTGACGTTTGCCCTTGGAGATAAGCAGGAATAAATTCAGAATGTCCGGCTGCCGGACATTCTTTTTTAATATGCCGAAAAAACAAACTAACACGTTTAGCTTGTCCCATATACGTGTATGTATATAATATCCTGGCCAGCAGGTGACAACTTGCATATAAAAATCCCCCTAAAATAATTTTTTATATGCAAGTTGTTTCTTTTTTTGGACATCATATGAAAAGACCAAGGTCAATATAAACAACCAGAAGGGAGCTTTTTACTTATGAAGAAAAGGCTTTTAACATTAATTGGCGGATCGGTGCTTTCAGCAATGGTATTGGCAGGATGCAATAATGACCAGGAGCCGCCTCCGGAAGACGATAACACGCCGCCTGTTGAAGAAGGCGACATGAACGGAGAAAACGGCGACATGAATGGCAATAACGAAGACAATGGCAACATCAGCGAAGATGACAACGGCGTTATCGACGATAATGGCGAAAACGGCGACATCAACACTGACGAAGACAAGGATATGATGGAAGATAATAATGATCCTGGCGAAGATGCGGTCGAAGACGATCTTGACATGCAGGATGACGATAATAAAGATAAATAATGAATGAGAAGGGCAGGGGAACCTGCTCTTTTTTCGTGCAGTTTATACTATGAGGCAAATATGGTATGATGCTTGTGGAGACAGAATTTACTGGGGGGTACTTTATTTCCATGTATAAAGATTTATCACCAGGAGTGAAAATTAGCATATCAAGATCAATCTCAACATCATTCGAACAATATATGAATAAAATCGGCTGGAATGAAGATAAATTCAATCTGCAGGAATTTGTCGACAGCTGGAAGGACTATATTACAAATCATGCCTCCTGGTACGCGCAGCTCAGTGATGAGACAAAGGCAGATCCGGAGTTTCATGAACAGCTTGCCGGTAAAATAAATAAAACGATTGAAAAGATCCTTTCGGAAGAGCCTTCCAAGGAGCAGATGGAAGAAATTGAACATCTCCAGGCTGAATTAGGTGAAGAATACAATTATTCATGCAAGACAGAGGCTAAACAGCTGATTGAGAAACTCAAGAAAAGAAAAAAGCAGAAATAAAGAAAAAATCTCCTGGCAGAAGGAGATTTTTTTATTTTTTAACAGCAGCAAGCCCTGGTTTGCTTTTCATCTTAGTTTTAAATTCATTCAGCAGCACATCGCCCTCCATGCCTGATTGAAGGAGACTGTCCAGCAGCAGTTCTGCATAATCACTTTTAGTTCTTTTAAGGCTGCCCTCAAGCAGAACGCTAATGTGATTTTCCAGCTCTTTAATGGATGAAACCCTGGTCACGAAGGCAGCTGGATCATTTTCCTTTTTTGTGATGACGGCCTGGACAACCAACTCTTTTTGCTGGTCAAGAGCGTCGGAGAAATAACGGGTATAAGATTTGTCTGTATAAGCCTCAATAAGCCAGTTGCTATACTCATCCTCTTTATTGATGATCAGGCCGTCATCGAGAGCGATTTCCTTCAAGCCATCCTCTTCAACAACCTGCAGTGAGATCAACTTAAAAGTCTTCATAATGGCCTCCCGGTTTTATTAGATTATTTTGTTTTAAATTATAGCATAGCCATATATGAAAGCGAATTTTTCTCCTTGTCGAAAAAAAAATGCCAGATAGGCCAAATTCCCCTTTTTGATAAGAAGAGATTGGTGAAAATTGCATTTTATGCTGATTTTCCTATTTGGGAGGCCGCTAAACTATCACCATAACACCTTTTTATCCTTTTTACGCAGTCAGTGATTCATCATAAACTGGACATATCACAAAGAGAGGAGATGAGACATGATCAACCAGGCTATCTTAGTAGGAAGGCTAACAAGAAATCCAGAGCTGAAAATTACAGCAGAGGGTGTTTCGGTTACAAATATTACTCTGGCTGTGAACAGGCAGTACCGCAATCAGCAGGGTGAAATTGAAGCAGACTTTGTTCAGTGTACTCTATGGAAAAAAACAGCAGAAAACACAGCCCAATATTGCCGGAAAGGATCTCTGATCGGGATAACCGGCCGAATCCAGACAAGAAATTACGATAACCAGGATGGCAGGAAGGTTTATGTGACCGAAGTGATTGCTGAAACAGTAAGATTCCTTGAGCCGAAACGGGAAATTGCCGCCGGCAGCAGCGGGAAGGAGCTGGTAAGCCAGTGAGGCAGCAGCCTGAATGTAAATCCAATACTGAAGCGCTGTTAGAAACTCTGATTAAAATGGTAGGAAGGAGCAATCAAAAATCAGAAGAGCTGGCAATCAGAATTAAACAGCTCGAGTGTATGCTCATTGAAATACACACAGATGCTGAATCCGGAATAAGCAAAGATCTCCGATTGGCTGCATCGCAGTAGCCCGATTTCAACCCCCTCTTCCTCATTATAGAAAATCAATCACCCCCTCCATCACTCCATTTTCCGACATTTTCTGTCGGATTTTTTCTTTTAATGGAAAGGTGTGTAGATTCCTGCGTTAGGAAAAAAGCAAGTGGAAAAATTGTCTAACAAATAGGTATTAATACCCATTTCTACTGTCTTGACACTATGTTAATTTAGTAGAGTATTAAAAAGATTCAGAATAAATAGGATGCAAGGGGGAACGACATGAAGTCTGCTAAGAAAATTTTAGCATTATTCACACTATTTTTATTGGTTTTCTCATCTTCTGTATCAGCAGCCGCTTTGCCTGAGAAGGCAAGAAGCACAAAAGGCCAGCAGAATCAAAAGTCCATTCAGGAAATCAAGAAGGCGGACCTTGAAAAGCAATATAAAAACACGGATATGGTCCGTGTTATTGTTGAAATGAAAGGCGAGCCTGCCATTTCTTATGCACAAAAACAGAATAAGAGATTTAAAGAGCTTCCGGCTGCAACCAAGAAGCAGCTGAGCAGCCAAAAGCTTGCCGAGCAGCAGAAGGTTAAAGACTCGGTCAAGAAAAGCAGGGTAAAGCTTATTGAGCGTGAAAGCTTTACAACTGTAGTCAATGGCTTCAGTGCAGATGTAATGTTCGGAGATATCGAAAAAGTGAAGGAAGTCTCCGGAGTAAAAAGTGTACAGATCGTCCACGAATATACACGCCCTGAAGAAAAGCCTGAGATGCTCTACAGCAAAGAGCTCGTACAGGCCCAGGAAGCATGGAGAGAGTATGATTTCAAGGGTGAGGGAATGATCGTTGGTGTCATTGACACAGGTGTAGATCCGTCCCACCGTGATATGATTCTTTCCGATGAAACTGAAGAGGAATTGTCCAGTGCAGAAGTTCAAACTTTTATTAATACCAATGGACTTCCAGGCAAATTTTATACTGAAAAAGTACCTTATGGCTACAACTATATGGATGAAAATGATACCATCCGCGATATCGGTCCTGATGCTTCCATGCACGGAATGCACGTTGCCGGAACTGTTGGAGCCAATGGTGACGAAGAAAACGGCGGAATCAAGGGTGTGGCGCCTGAAGCCCAGATCCTTGCATTGAAGGTTTTCGGTAATGACCCGGAAATGCCAAGCACTTATAGTGATATCTATGTAAAAGCAATCGATGATGCCATCGTATTAGGCGCAGACGTCCTGAATATGAGCCTTGGTTCTACAGCAGGCTTTGTTTCTCCAGAGGACCAGGAGCAAAAAGCAATTGAGAGGGCCGTTGAGAATGGTATTTTAATGTCTATTTCTGCAGGCAACTCAGCCCATTTTGGTAATGGTCATGCCAACCCATGGGCTTCTAACCCTGATATCGGGGTGTCAGGTTCCCCAGGTGTGAGTTATGACTCACTTCAAGTAGCTTCCATTGAGAATTCTTACATGGATCTTGATGCAGTGAACTATACATTTGGTGATGAAAGTGGAAAGGCGGCCTTCTTATCAGCCAGCAGCGTACATCCGAATGATGTATCACAAAAGACATATGAAGTAGCTTACGGCGGCTTAGGCAAGCCTGCCGAACTTACAGGAGTGGCGGGAAAGTATGCCCTTATCAAGCGCGGCGAATTGGCGTTCACCGAAAAAGCGCTGAATGCCCAGGCTGCAGGAGCGGTTGGCGTTATTATCTATAACAACGCTGATGGGTATGTAAACATGCAGACAGATCCAGCCATCACCATCCCGCAGCTGTTCATGCTGAAGCAGGATGGAGATAAACTGGCTGAAGCAATTAATGGAGGAGAGACTGTAACAATCTCCTTTAATGGCGAAAAAACAAAATCAGCAAATCCTGAAGCTGGCAAAATGAGTGCCTTCACTTCATGGGGGTTAACGCCTAACCTGGATTTCAAGCCTGAAATCACAGCCCCGGGCGGACAGATTTATTCTACACTTGAAAACAACCAGTACGGAATGATGAGTGGTACTTCCATGGCTGCGCCTCATGTATCTGGAGGATCTGCACTTGTTCTGGAACGTGTTGACAATGAATTTGGCGTAACAGGCTTCGACCGTGTAAACCTAGCGAAGAACCTGATGATGAATACGGCAAAGCCGGTCATTGACCGGGGAACTGTTAACGCAGCATTTGGATGGGGGCTTCCATATTCACCGAGACGTCAGGGATCAGGTATCATGCAGCTGAACTCTGCCCTTCAGACTCCGGTAATTGTGACGGAAGAAGCGAGCAATGAAGGTAAGGTTGCTCTTAAAGAAGTAGGCGACACATTTGAGTTTACTTTAAAAGCGCAAAACTACAGCGATGAAGAAGCTGTATATGATGTAAGTGCGAACCTTCAGACTGACTTTGCGGCATACGGGGAACTAGGTTGGGATCCAGATAGCCTGGAGGCACAGGAGATTTTGAATGCTTCCATTAAAGTGAATGGCGGGGATACAGCAGAAGTTACTGTACCGGCAAATGGTTCTGTCACTTTTGATGTAACGGTTGATGTGAGTGATGCTAAGGTTGTAGAGCCTAGTATTACTGGAGACTGGGAAACGCAGGTGGACATTGACGAAGTATTCCCGAACGGTTACTTTGTAGAAGGCTTTGTCACATTGACAGACTCAAATGATGTAAATGCAGAACTGTCTGTACCGTATGTCGGCTTCAAGGGCGAGTGGGATAAAGCGCCAATCCTTGATGGCATGAAATATGATGATCAAGAATCATTCTATGGTATGGCAGGGGCTGTTTATGAAAGTGGAGACAGTTACAGCTATTTAGGTTACAACCCTGTTGCTGATGCATTTGAGAGCGAAGCAATCGCCATTTCTCCGAACGGGGATAAAGTGAAGGAACAGCTGATTCCGATTCTTTCATTCCTTAGAAATGCAAAGAAAGCTGAATTCTCTATTGTTGATGAGAACGGCAAGGTTCTAAGGAAGCTGAGGACCGAAAACGATCTTCGCAAGCATTATTATGATGGCGGAGCCGCAGCAAATTATTCACTTACTCCTGCCAGAGGCTGGGACGGCAAGCTGAATAACAAAATTGCCGCCGACGGGCAGTATTACTATGAAATCAAGACTAAAATAGATTTCCTTGATGCTGAATGGCAAAGCGTCAAGATTCCTGTTAAAGTCGATACTGTAGTGCCAAGCGTTAAAGCTGATCTAGTGGATGATAATACAAAGCTGTCCATTGAAGCAGCTGATAATGCAGGAGGTTCAGGAATTTCCTATCTTGATATCTATATCAATGACGAATCTATCCTGGAGATTCCTTTAAATGGCGATACTGCTGAGTTCGTTCTTCCGGAAGGACTTGAAGTTGGCGATACAGTAACGGTTGTCGCAGTCGATAATGCAGGCAACTACTCTGAGTCTACTGCTGAAGTTGGCAGCAAAGACAAAACGATTCCATATGTTTACCTGACTGAGCCTGCAGCACTGGAAGTGTACAATAAAAATGACTTGAATGTTAAAGGAACAATCAAAGAAGAATCAGGCATAAAGGAATTCACCATTGACGGCAAATCAGTCGATGTCACTTATAATGAAGACAAGAAGCAATATGAGTTCTCTACTACTATGCATTTTGAAGATGGGGTTCATTCGTTTGTGGTTAAAGCAACAGACACAGCGAAAAACTCTATCTCCTTCAAGCGCACGATTCTTGTGGATGCAACCGGACCTTCAGTAGAGGTAAACGGACTACCTTCAACAAAATATGTCAAGCATGATGCCGACAACCCGGTTGTCAACGTCAAGGTAGCAGACAACTTTGATGAACTGCGCTTCTATTTGAATGGCAGCGAGCTCTTCTATAACGAATTCAAAGAGCCTTATGCTATGAGAAGCATTGAGAAGGTCTTTGAAAATATTGAACTTGAACTTGCGGAAGGTGAGAACCAGTTCGTCTTTGAAGCTGTCGACCTGGCAGGGAACAAGACGGCAAGGACAATAGAGCTTTATAAGCTGAAAGAAGGTGAAACACCGCCAGCAAAAGGTGAAACACCAGACAAAGGTAAAGACACGGAAAAAGGCAAGCCAATCAATCCGACACCTGTAAAACCAGATCCGGTCAAGATTGGGAAGCCATTGCCTGTCCAGCCTGGAAAACAAAAAATGTAGCAGTTAATAAGAAACCGGCAGTCTCCGAATGGGATTGCCGGTTTTTATCATTTCTAATCTCCCTGCTGACTATTAAATCCTCCGCACAAAAAAGCACCCTTCCGCTAAAAGAGCGCCCAAAAATAATATTCACGTCATTCTCCTGAACTTTTTATGCTCTTTAATGACCGCTTTTAAAATTCCGGCAATATATTCATTCGTCCAGTTATCGAATAATGCCAATTCCAGCAATGGTTCCTTCAAGGAAGGAGTCTGAGCGAGGAGACGACGAATCATTTCCATGTCCAAATCTTCGGGATTTTCCTTTAGCACATAGGAAGTATTGGCGTTTTTCAGCATTTCATCCAGCTCTTCGATCAAGTATTCCTTATCCACCCCGAATATATCTGCAAATTGAAGGACGATCTGATAGGGAGGTATGCTTTTGCCGTTTTCATACCGGCTGATCGTTGAACGGTCAATCCTCATCAATTCAGCCACATATTCTTGTTTCCAGTTCCTCACATTCCGCAATTCTTTCAATTTATCCGCTAGGCTCATCTTGTCCACCCTCGTTCATCACTTTCCTTTAATCTAACGAGAATCGGGAATGAATAAATCATCTGTGAAAATGGTTCACACTTATAATAGTGAAAATCACGCACGTTAATAAAAGAGAAAAAAGAATAGAGGAAATTTGAAGAAAGCTGTCGAAATAGAAAAATGGAAACGAATACCAATGATAAGGAGTGTATTTTATTTATGGAGAAAAATCCAAAAAGGGTGGAACATCAGCTTTACTTTCAAACAACAGATGCGAGGAAAATCAACATTGATTTTAAACCAGGCTTTTTTGATGCCCTTCAGCTGCTGAAGCCCTACCCATCAGCCCACTTCTGCCAAATCCTCTTTGATCAAAACACCTCACACCGCATCTATTCCAGATTAAATCACACTGATATGAAGCAGCTGCAGTATGACAACGAGCCGGGCGGCCGGGAGAATCTTCTCCGTGAAAATAACGGCATCAACTATCGTCTCCTATCAAGCCTTCTGATAAAAACCAGCCGTAATAGTGTGTCATTTGCGATGCAGGTGCCTGACAGCCGGGTAAAAACCAAAGAAAAAAGCCCGCTGCCATCTCTTGTGGAATACAAAAGACAGAAACGGACTTTATAAAATTTAAGCCAGATGCACAAGATCACGGAGATCATCGGTGGACAGCTCCGTGATCCAGCTTTCGCTTTGGATTACCTGGTCGTTGAGCGTTTGCTTTTTCTCTAGCATCAGATCAATTTTCTCTTCCAAGGTTCCTGTGCAGATCAACTTGTGAACGTGGACGAACCGTTCCTGGCCGATCCGGTAGGCACGGTCTGTCGCCTGGTTCTCTACAGCCGGGTTCCACCAGCGGTCATAGTGGATAACATGGTTCGCCGCTGTCAGATTCAATCCGGTTCCGCCTGCCTTCAGGGACAGCAGGAAGACAGGGAACTCCCCATCCTGGAACCTGGTGATCATGCGGTCGCGCTCATTCTTTGAGACGCTTCCGTTCAGGAATGGCACATCAATTCCGTGCCGCTTTTTCATGATTTTCTGGATCATATGTCCCATTTCAATATATTGGGTGAAAATAAGGCAGCTTTCTTCCTGCTCCAGGACGGCATCGACGAGCTCGTTCAGCTTCTCAAGCTTAGATGACCGTTCGAGCAGATGGGAAGGCTTCTCTTCCTTCAAGTAAAGAGCCGGGTGATTGCAAAGCTGCTTCAGGCGGCTGAGCAGCTGGAGAATAAGCCCTTTGCGCTCAAAGCCTGACAGTTTCTCAATCTCGGCAAAAGTGTCTTTGACCAGCTGCTCGTAAAGCGATGCCTGTTCTGCGGTCAGCGGGCAATATTCCTTCTGCTCCACCTTATCCGGCAGGTTCAAGGCAACTTCTTTGTCCTTCTTCGTCCGGCGCAGAAGGAAGGGGCGGATGATTGCCTGGAGCTGCTGGACTTTTTCTTTTTCATCTTCCTTCTCGATCGGAAGGATGAACCTTTTCTGGAATTGCCCAAGGCTGCCAAGATAGCCGTGATTGGTAAAATCAAAAATCGACCACAGCTCACTGAGGCGGTTTTCCATCGGCGTCCCGGTCAGGGCAATATGATGCTTGCCGCGCAGCTTCCGGACCGCACGGGACTGCTTGGTCTGCGCATTTTTAATATTCTGGGCTTCATCAATAGCAACAGCACTCCATGTCACAGCCTCGAAATCAGGCAGGTCCATATGTGTCAGACCATAGGAAGTTAGAATAATATCCGCACGCTCTGCTTCTTCCGCAAACATCTGACCCTTCAGGCGATTCTGTCCATAATGGAGATAAACCTTCAGATCAGGGGCAAATCGTTCAATCTCTTTTTGCCAGTTGCCGAGCACCGACGTCGGGCAGATGATGAGAGAGGCACCATCTTGTTCCTGCTCGCGAACCTTCAATAAATAAGAAATGAGCTGGACGGTTTTTCCGAGCCCCATATCATCAGCGAGAATGGCACCAAATCCGTATTTCCTAAGGAATAACAGCCAGCTCATCCCAAGCTGCTGATAGGGACGGAGTTCGCCGTGAAGTGCTTCCGGCGCATCAGCGAGCGGGATATTGTTCACCTCGCGCAGCTGCTTCACCATCTGCTTCCACTGGCGGTTCAATTCAATCTGGATGCGGGCGAATGCTTTCGGATTATCGAGCTCATCTTCTGAATCATCTTCTCCGGACAATTCCTGCTCAATCAAATCACGGACATGCAGCCCCTCTTTTTCCGCTTTTTTCATCAAATCCTGAATCTGGCGGATAAAGCCGTGGTCGAGCTTGATCCAGCGGCCGCGGATATAGACAAGGCGGCGCTTCTCTTCAACCAGTTTATTAAACTCATCCTCTGACAGCTCGACTCCGTTCATGCTGAAGCGCCAGTCATAATCAAGCATCGCCTGCAGTCCGACGAAGGAAGGGCGGTGGCTGCCGGAATTTCCTTTTACCTTCGCCTTCACCTTCATGCTCGCATTCTTCATCGCCTGCCACCAGGAAGGAAGGAGAATCTCGACGCCAAGCGCAAGCAGCGTTTCACTTGCTTCTGTCAGGAAAGTCCATGCTTCGTCTTCCGTCAGGCGGGTTGAAATGCCGCGATCGCCGTTCAGCCAGGGAAATACATTGATCCAGCGCTGCTGCTCCCGTTCAATGACCTCCTGATACTTCATCCAGCCGCGCGGATAGTTGCTTTCATCCCGGTAATCGACAAACAGATCGGGATTCTTTTTTCCTCGCAGAAAAATAGACAAGTCCCAGAAGCTGTCGATATCAGCAGGCTCTTCAAGCTTAAGTCCGATTGTAAATGGGACATCATTTTCCTTCAGCCCGATCCATTCCTGCCAGCTTTCTTCGTCAAAATAAGCAGCCAGCTGGCTTGGCGCAATATCTTCATTCTGCAGGCTGTCTATTTTTTTCCCGAACATTTCTTTCATTTCTTTATTGCGGTTCAAATAATCATTCAGAGAGCGGTCAAACCAATGCTGGACGAAGGCTTTGACAGAGCGTTCCTCTTCTCCTTCAGCAAGGGGGCGCTCCCAGAAGGAATCATCAAACTCGTAAAGGACATTCTCAGGCAGCGCCCAGTGAAATTCATTCTGTTCCCATGCCTTGAAATCAGGGACCCACTCTTTTTCAAGAATGGATTCCTCAAGCGCATGTCCGGCAGCCAGGCAGATCTCGGCCGTTTCGTCCCAGTCCCATTCGATCAGGCGGTTGAACTGCTCGTTCGCAAACAGCGTAGCGAGCTGCCAGCCGTTGACCAGGAGGCCGGGGGTGCCATCCAATTCAGCCTGTACAAGCATCGTCCCAAAAAAGCTTTCCTTGTGATTGTTGAACAGCAGGTTCTGCCATTCGTTTGGTACCATCCACTTATCGTGCTCATCAGAAGCTCCAATGAAAAAAGTATCTTTATCATATTGTTGGACGTTCACTTTTATAAAACGTGTTTTAAGCATCGATCAGCTTACCCCTTTTGCATTCTTCATGAAAGGCACGCAGGCGCCTGGTCTTTTCAAGAATCATTTCCAGAAAAAGCTCCCAGTCATTCTGCCGCTTTAATTTCTTATAGATGGTCCGCAGCTTCTTCATCTTGCGGACAGCCTCCCGGTAATGATCCCGGCTCTTCATGTTGATATGGCCCTGCACAGACTGATGGTAAAGCCCAAGCAGGATTTCAGGCTCGGATTGCTGAATCCTTTTGATCCGCTCAGAAGGGAGCATGCTGATATCAAAGCCGATATAAGCCTGCAGCTCTGCCCACTTTTCATAGTTTTCCTGTTCAAAAAGAACATCCTCATATTCCCGGTAACTGTACGGCAGCGTCTGAATCATGGCTTTCTCATACAGATCAGACCGCCGCGTCTCGCCGGTATAGGGGCGCAGTGCCTTCAAAGCCATCCTGGAAAAATCCATGCTCGCATTATAGTCATTGTTCCAGCTCAGATACTCCTTCAGCCGTGAGACAAACACCTCAGCAAACGGAGCCATCCGCTTCCATTCCTTAAGGGCGGTGAAATAGTCGAGCCAGTATAACATATATGGCGTCATCTCCGCGTTAGGGACCTGGATATTCCGCATCGCATCTTCATCCTCACGAAGAAGGATATGAAGATGGGTCACTCCCACAACGAGGGGCATTGTTGGCTCATCCTGAAGACTGTTAAGCTTGTTGACTTCCTCTTCCCGCCATTCTTTGCTCTTGAAGAGATGAGTCCAAAGCAGACGGTAGAGATGCGCGCGCTCATATTCAATCTCAAAGTCGTTCGTCAGAAGCTCCGCTGTTTCCTCTTTCAGCTTCCCGATGAATTCATCAAACGCAAAGGGCACAGACTGGACCGTCAGCTTGCCGGTAATGTCAGCCGCTTCTTCGGTCATGAGATGGAAGAGGTGGCGGTAATAGCGGTTGATCGTATCCTCGAAATAGCCGAGCTCCATGCTCAGGGAGATAAGCTTTTTAAAAGAAACAATATGCGCAATCAGCATATAAAGGAGCCGCCATTCCTGCTCGACCGGGGCCGCCGCCCTGAGACGGCGCAGGTGAACCTGGAACAGCTCTGCCATCACATAAGGCTTCGGGTCACCCTGGCCAAGCAGGATTTTATCAAAACTTTCCTCTATGGAAGATTTCCAGTTGTCATAGTCAGGTTCCTGCTGCTGTTTGTTCGCCTTCAGCAGATCCCTTGCCGTCTTCAGTCCCTGCAGAGCGGCCGTCTTCGTCTCTTTGACCGGCTGGCGCCAGTCATTGAGCCAGGCGGCCACACTGCTGCCCTGGGACAAGAGATAGAAAAACGCAGCCATCCGGTGCCGGCAGAACCCTTCATGCGGACAGGAGCATTCACTATGGTTAATGAAGTCAAGGTCAAGCGATACCTTTGCCAGCGTCACATCCTGGACCACGGCCGTAATCTGGTCACCCTCATACTTCAGCTGATGCACAAGCCCCTGATGATACAAAAGCAGGCCCTTCTGGACCACCTTCTGATCTTCCTGGTCCTCCGGCCTCAGCAGGCTCTTCAGCTCGCCCGCAGCAAACTGCAGCCCCTCCAAATACCGCTCAGGAATCTGCGCCATAACAATCCCCCCTATACTCTAACCCGGCAAAAACCGGGTGAAAAAACACAAAAAAGCACACAAAAACAACAGCATTCCGATAAAATACATATTCCTTTATTATACCGCATTTGGCGGGAGTCTAAAAGGCGGGGGGGAGTTATTGATGGTGACAGGCACCTATACCACTTAGAGGAAGTGGTATAGGTGCCTGTCACCAATTGATGAGTAATGGATACGGTAACAACAGAGTTGAAGAACAGCGGTCAATTGGAAGATGTGAAAGAATATGTAGAAAGCTACCCAGAGCTGAAGAAGTATGTTGAGGAAGCAGAAACAGTGGATGAGAGCCAGTTGCCTTTCAAAACGAGGGAGCAGGATGCACGGGCCTTGATAAGAATGGTCAGCATATTTGAGATTCAGGGCACTACAGCAGATACAGGAAGGAACAGTACCTAAAGAAGGAGTAATCCAAAAGCTTGAAAGCAATCGAAGAGGAGATTCTCGCATTAAGGTGATTGCGTATAAGGAGATTTATAATAAATAGAAGATCCTGATGGGGGCTTCTTTTTTAGGGGACTCTTTATCAGCTTGTACTTATTCCTTTGGTTGAAGAATAATAATTAACTAAGCGGACCTCGAAGAACAAGAGGAAAAAATTAATTACTTTTTTCTTTTATTATATAAGATGACCATGTATAATTATTCTATATAACGAACGTTAGTGAACTTAAAGAAGAAGGGGTTCTTTCAGGAGGAGGGATTTCATTAGTGGAGCCAAGAGCAGATAAAATAAGGAGGGCAAGAATGGAAAAGCGCAAAAGGCTTTTTAAGGCTTTTTCGGCGAGTACAGCGCTTTCCTCCATGATTCTCGGAGGTGCCCAACTGGCGTCGCCTACATATGCACAATTCAATTCTACCCAGGAAAAAGAAATCCAAATTGGAGCGTGTTTTATTTTTCCTAAAGTAATTGAAGAAGATTATCGGGATTTTGCGGTAAATTTATCTGAAGAAGTTATTGAGGAGGCCAAAGCTGCTATGATAGCTGGAGAGCAGCTAAAAGAAAAAAATACTGCAATCTCAATCTCAGAATTGAAATCTCTTAATGACAACAAATTAGATGATTCCGAGACTAACTCAGACAATACTGGTGCAGGGGGCGGAACTGCGGTAAATCAACTTACTTTGCAAAAGAATTCACTGGTAAGCCAATTGAACAGTGTAAAAAGCCAATTGAGAGCTGTTAACAGTGGAATACAGGAAATGGAAAATGAGTCTAAAGCGCTGGCAGCTTATTCACAAAGTATAAAGAGCTATCTGGAAAGCGTCTTAAAAGAAAGTAAAACAAACGGCAGCCTAAAGTTAATGGAATTAGAAAATTTATTGGCCGAAATAAATGGATTTAAAGATAAAGCTATTAATGAATGCAAATATGAGAAGGCCTATTTCTCTGAAGTGCTCACACCAATGAATCTAGCTACAGAAGGGCTGAAAGAAATCTTAAAAAAGCTGGAGGACGAAGAAGTCAGTTTTATAAGTTTGCTTGATGAATCCGAGAAAAACCTTCAGTCTTACACAGATAGCCTGCAAAGATACAGAACCGAAAGTGCCATGCTGGAAAATGAGATAGCCAGTATTAAAAGCAACATTGAAAAAGTAAAGGGGCAGATTGAAGCAGAAGAAGCAGCTAAAGTGAAAGCTGAAAAAGAGAAGAACAATCAGTCTCCTCCTGCAGAGAAACCGGATAATACCGGAAAACCTGCTAATCAAGATTCATCTGCAAATCCGGGAGAATCAAAAGCAGTCCCGCCAGCGGATGAGGAGAAGGCTGCCCCACCTGCAGGAGAGCAAAAGGACAATGCATCAGACAAACCAGCAGATAACGGAAAAGCACCAGACAACCAGCAGGATGCTGGCACAGACCCTGATACAGGTTCAGCTCAAGACAACAACAGCACTTCCGAAGATGCTTCTTGAGATACTGCTAAATAAGAAAGAGGATGCCTGAAATGGCATCCTCTTTTTTAAGTGACAGGCACCCATACCACTTTGGGCAAGTGGTATGGGTGCCTGTCACCAATTTTGTCACCAATTTCTAACTCAAACTCTCTTCAAATTTCTTCATCAGCCATTTATAATAGGCCGTTTTTTTCTGGGCGTCATTTCTGCCTGCGAAGAGGTTGTACACCTCAGAAATATTCAAATAATCGGGAAGGTTTTTACGGGTGGGGTCAAAGTAGCGGAAGCTGGACCAGCGGTAGTCCAGTGGATGATCGACAATTGAGGCTTCGACGGGGTTTAAGTGGATATAGCGGCTGACCTCAAGGAGGCCATATGCATCATAAATGGGCTTGCTGAAATACCTCTTCTCAAATACATGCCCTTGCACTCCATAGCGCTTGTTAAAATAATCAGCATAACCTTTGTTCAAATTTCTCATTACTCCGGGGAGCGGGACTTGCTGGGTTCGGAGCAGCAGGTGAAAGTGATTGCTCATTAAGCAATAGCTTGCCAGCTCCAGGCCGGTTTTACGGTGAAAGTAATGCAGAAGATTCATAAAGGATACAAAGTCATGATCTTCCTGGAATAGATCGGCCCGCCAATTCCCACGGCTCACCACATGGTGGAAGTGACTGGGGCTCCAGATTCTTTTTGGTCTTGCCATAATTACCTCCCTAATAAATAGATAGAACGCATTGTTAATTATTTGACTTTAGACCACAATTTTCCTTCCTGTTGGAATGGAAATTGAACAGATTAAGATGAAAAGTGATTGCCCGGTGTGAAAGGATTTCTAGCAAAAAAACATTGCTTTTCCATTCGATCTGGCTAATTCCAACGCTATTCGACAAAATCCGGGAGGTGCCTGTCACCACTATTCACCACTATCTCATTTACAAAATATTTGTAATGCTAAATAATTTTTACACTATTCGCTATTTATTTCTGATATATTTATAACTGGGTTGTTACATTTTAGCGAAATTTGTAATGATTCTACTTATTAGTAAAGGGTGAATATGGTATGAAAAAGTCGAAGAAGAGAAGTATAAATAAAGTTCTAACTTCAACAATGGCTTTAAGCCTTGTATCCGTTCCTTTCGTTTCAACTCAAGCAGGTGCTGAGGCGGCTGATAATCAAGCGCTTTCACAATCTGTGCAGAAAGCTTCAATTGTAAATGTTTTGGCTGAAAAACCAGAAGTGAATTACAATACGGCAGTACCGCAGGAGAGCGCTTCAACACTGAACCTTCGAATCATGGAAACAACCGATATTCATACAAACCTTTTAAACTTTGATTATTACAAAAATGCCGCTTCTGAAAAAGTTGGACTGGCCAGAACAGCAACCCTTATAGAAGACGCTCGTAAAGAAGAACCCAATAGTGTCCTGGTAGATAACGGGGACCTTATCCAGGGAACTCCGCTTGGTACATACGTGGCCAAGATTGATCCGCTTGAAGATGGCGAGCTTCACCCTTCCATTGCCGCTATGAATACCATGGGCTATGACATGGCCACTTTAGGGAACCATGAGTTTAACTATGGCCTGGACTTCCTTGATGAAGCTTATGATGATGCAAATTTTGATTTCGTTAATGCTAATGTGTACACAGATGATCAAGACGACAATCCCGAGAATGATGTTAATGAATTTACACCATATAGAATTGTAGATAAAGAAGTAACTGACGAACAAGGAAATCCTCAAACAATTAAAATCGGCTATATTGGATTTGCTCCTCCTCAGATCAATGATTGGGACAAGGCCAATCTAGATGGGAAAGTAGTTACAAAAGATATTATAGAATCAGCCAATAAATTCATCCCTCAAATGAAGCAAGAAGGTGCTGATGTCATAATTGCAATGGCACACTCCGGCTTTAACGGAAATGAGGAAAACACAGAGGACACTGTATACAGTCTTAGTAAAGTAGAAGGCATTGACGCCATTACTTTTTCACACACCCATAAAGTATTCCCTGCTAAAACTGAAGCCGCCCTTGATATCCTGTTTAAAGACGCTTCTGGCAAGGTGCTGCCTGGAGTTGACAATGCAAAAGGGACAATCAATGGAGTGGCAGCTGTACAGGCTGGATACGGCGGAGGTTCTCTTGGCTTAATCGACCTGACACTGGAGAAGCAGGGTGATTCCTGGACTGTAACGGGATCTCAATCCTCAACACGTGAAGTTTCAACTTCGGTGGCTCTTGACCAAGAGGTGGTTGATGCAGTTACTGAAGCCCACAATAAGACAATTGACTATGTAAATCAGCCGATTGGCACAACAACAGATGACATTTACAGCTATTTCGCCCTTGTACAGGATGACCCTTCCGTACAAGTTGTAACCAATGCCCAGAAATGGTTTGTAGAAAAGTATATTAATCTTAATAAGCCAGAGTACAAAGATCTTCCAATTTTATCAGTAGGTGCTCCTTTTAAAGCCGGAAGAAACGGTGCAGAAGAATATACTGAGATTAAAAAAGGCAACCTGACGATCCGGAGTGCAGGAGATCTTTACCTTTATGACAACACGCTAAAGGCGGTTAAGGTGAAGGGTTCTGTCGTAAAAGAATGGATTGAGATGACCGCAGGGAAATTCAACACAATTGATCCTGCCAAGACAGAAACGCAGGAGCTTTTAAATCCTTCTTTCCCAGTTTACAACTTCGATGTTATTGATGGAGTTAATTATCAAATCGATGTAACCAAGCCGGCCAAATATGATAAAGATGGAAAAGTGGTCAATGCAAACAGCAGCCGTGTCATTAACCTTACATATGACGGCCAGCCTGTTGATCCTGATCAGGACTTTATCGTTGTAACAAATAACTACCGTGCAGGCGGCGGCGGAAACTTCCCGGGCGTTAAAGGAAGCGAGCTGGTTGTGGACTCTGCAGATGAAAACCGTCAGATTTTGATGGACTACATCACAGAAGAAGAAACAATTACGCCTACTGCTGACAATAACTGGTCAATCGCTCCGATAGATGCAGATGTAAAGGTAACCTTTACTACTTCTCCTAAGGCAGAAGCCTATTTAAAAGAAGATGGAAACATTTCTTATACTGGAGAAAAAAATGATCAAGGCTTCGGTATTTTCAATATCGATCTAAAAGGTACACCTGCTGAACAGCCAAATGATCATGTAAAAGTACAATTGCTGGGATTAAACGACCTTCACGGACAGCTGGACACTACTACTAAGGTAGATGGCATAGCTTCTGGAAGAATTGATTTCACAGCTGCAGCGATGAAGGAAAGGGAAGCTGATAATCAGAATACACTTCTTGTACATGCCGGGGATATGATCGGCGGAAGTCCGCTTGTATCAGCTCTGTTCCAGGATGAGCCGACAGTAGAAATCATGGAAGCAATGGGCTTTGACGTTGGTACACTGGGGAATCATGAATTTGATGAAGGTATCGATGAACTGAAGCGGATGATCAATGGAGGCCAGCATCCAAATGGCACAGAAGACTATGATGGAATGAACTTTCCTGTTGTCGCAGCAAATGTCTACGACGACAGCACTGATGAGCTGATTACTGAGCCATATGCTGTTAAAGAAGTAGGCGGCCAAAAGATTGGATTTATCGGGGTTGTGACACAAGAAACGCCTGACATGATTGTACGCAAAGGAAATGAGAACCTTAAGATTACCGACGAAGTAGAAGCAATCAACAAGTATACAAAAGAGCTTCAGGAGCAAGGTGTTGAAGCCATTGTCGTACTGGCGCATAATCCTACATTCCAGGAGCAAAAAGCTGATTTGTATGATGCATCAACTATCGCTGAAAATGTAGATGATGCAGTTGATATTATCTTTGCGGCTCACAACCACGTGAAAGTGAATAAAGTAGTAGACAACAAGCTGATTGTCCAAGCCTATTCTTATGGAACAGCATTTTCTGATGTAGATATCGAAATCGATCCAGCTACCGGCGACATTGTCGGAAAAGCAGCTGAGATTGTTCAGGTTAAGCAAAGCGACTATACACCGGATGCCGATGTTGCTGCTATCCTTAAGAAGTATGCGGATAAAGTAGAGCCGATTAAAGCTGTTGTAGTCGGTGAAAATGCCACTGAGCTTGCAAAAGGCTATCCATCTGTGAACAGTGAATATGCTGATAACGGACTGGGTAATCTGATTGCTGATGGGATGATTGCATCAATGGATGCAGATTTCGCCCTGATGAATGGCGGCGGAGTGCGTGCGAACCTGCCGGCAGGAGAAGTAACCTTTGGAAGCCTATTCGCCATCCAGCCTTTCGGAAATGTTCTGAACAAAGTGAAGCTGAGCGGAGCCGATCTTGAAACAGTATTAAATAAGCAAATCACTGAAAAAGGCCTTGATTTCCACATTGCCGGCTTCAAGTACACATATTCTTGGGACAGTGCAGCTAAAAAAGGCAAAGTAGTGGATATTCTTAATGAAGATGGCACACCGATTGATAAGAATAAAGAATATACGGTTGTTATGAATAACTATATGTATGGCAATCTATCATATGGGATTGCAGAACTTGCGACAGACCTTGAAGTTGGGCAAATCGACTTGGATGCAACGGTTGACTTTGTAAAGACGTTGGAAAAGCCGTTCACATATGGTGTGGAAGGAAGGATTCAGAAAGTAGCCGCTCCAACTCCGCCAAGCAATCCAGGTACACCGTCAACTCCGGAATTGCCATATGTAACAGTTGAAAAGCAAACTGTGAATGGACAAGCATATGCAGTAGCAAAGCTTGATGAGCAGAAAATCCAGAGCTATCTGGCATCAGATAAAAATGCAAAGTCAATTGCGATTACACTTCCAGCAGCTGTTGGGCAGGAAAAAGTAAAAGCAGAAATCTCTGCTGAAATTCTTGAAATGCTGAAAAATCAGCATAAGAAATTCACAATTGAAGTGAATGCAGATAAGGCTGACTACAAGCTTTCTGTAGATGATATTAAAGTAGAAGACATTGCGAAACAGCTGGGTGCCAAAGCTGAAGATGTTAAACTGTCTATCTCTGTTAATGAGGCGGCAGACACTGCTGGTGTAATCAGCAAAAACACTCTTAAGCCAGTATCTCAACTAGTTGAATTCAATGTTTCGGCTAACGCTGGCGACAAGGTACAGGAAATCAGCCGACTTCCTAAATACAATGAAAGAGTGATTACACTCAACAAACAGGTTGATCCAAAGCATGCAACAGTTGTAAAGTTGAATGCCGACGGAACTTTCTCAGCTGTACCGACGAAATTCAAGGGTGAAGAAGCAATCTTTAAGAGCCTGACAAACGGCATATATACAGTTGTTGAAAACTCTGTAAGCTTTAAGGACATTTCTAAGATTTGGAACAAAGAAGATATTGAAACACTTGCTTCTAAATATATCGTCCAGGGATATGAAGACGGCACATTCAAGCCGAATACTTCTACAACCAGACTTCAGCTGGCGTTATTGCTGACAAGAAGTTTAGGGCTCTCCCCTGAAGCAGACTACGATGGACGTTTCAAGGACATTGGCAAAAGCAGCAAGTATGCTGAAGAAATCATGGCTGCAGTAGAGGCTGGAATTATCAAAGGAAAGCAGGATGGCAAATTCGATCCAAATGAAACGGTTAACCGTGAGCAGGCAGCTGCCATGATCAAGCGTGCAATGGATTACATGAGCTATGATGCTTCAAAAGCAGATAAGTCCAAGTCACTTGACAGCTTGAAAGATCAGAAGAAGATCAGCAGCTTTGCCAAGGAAGATATTGAATTTCTTCTTCAAGCCGGCGTAATGAGCGGTAAGCTTGACGGCAAGTTTGATCCTAAAGGGAATACAACAAGGGCTCAAATCGTTAAAATGATCCAAAATGCCCTCACTTTCTCTGACATGATGTAAAAGCAGAAAGAAGCTCCCTCCCTAGGGAGCTTCTTCTGCTTTAAACAGGCATCTCCCGAAAGAAAACAAAATATATAATTCGACAAATTCCGGGAGGTGCCTGTCACCAAAAAAAGAAGGATTTTCAAAACAAGCACAGAATAGTTATCTAGTAACCAAATACATTCCTGGAATGGAGGCCCGAAAATGGATCTTGGGAGTATCGGCAGAACTTTGCATCGTTTGAGAAAAGCGGCTAATCTTTCGCATGAGGAGCTGGCAGCGAATATTTGTCCTCCGCAGGCAGTAAAAGAAATCGAGGAAGGGAAGTCATATCCGTCCGTGGACATCCTGGAAAAGCTGGGGGAGAAGATGGGCTTGAAGATCAATATTTTCTTTGATGTGAGCGAATCTACCTCATCTACCTACATAGAAGCCGTACAGCAGATAATCCGAAAGTATATCCGGAACAGGGAGTATAAATCCATCGGGCTGATAGTAGAAAGGGAGATGAACAATCCCCTGTTTCAAACGCCTTTTCATCTTCAATTTTTAAAATGGCATGAAGGTATTTCCATTTATTATAATTCTGGGAATGTGCAGCAAGCGATTGATGTATTATGGGAGGCCATCGACCTTACGAAGGTGGACACCAATGTCTGGACAGAAAGGGAAATTGAAATCCTGAACAGCATCGGCGTTATTTATTACGAGGAACAGCGCTTTCACGAAGCGTATGAAACATATTATAAAGCCTACGGCCGCCTTGAGAGCCTGCCTTTTATTAAAAACAGCCAAATCAAAATTCGTGTACTTTACGGATTGTCTCAGACACTGTCGGAGATGGGCAAATATCATGAATCACTTGTCTACAGCAACAGGGGCATTGATATGTGCATTGAATCGGAGACCATGTATCTGCTGGGTGAACTCAATTATCAAAGCGGAGAAAATTACTTCAAAATTGGGGAAGAAGATAAAGGGATTGAGTTTATCGAAAGCTCAAAAACGGTCTTCTCCATACAGCGAAATGAAAAATTCATAGATTTGGTTAATAATGAAATGGCATTGTTATTAAAAAAATGATAACATAATATGTAACAACAGGAATATGCTTACAATATAAAAAGGATAGGAGGAATTCCGGTATGAAAAAATTTATTGCTGGCCTTACTCTTGCAAGTGCACTTGTAACTGGAGTGTTTGGATTAGGATTAGTTGATACATCTGTAACGCCTGGCGGAGGAGTAACAACAACAGGCCTTCCACCACAGCATTAATTTAAAACAGAGTGACAGGCTTCTGCCTGTCGCTTTTTCCTTTTGACCGGCACTTTCTCCTCTCTCCCACCTCTCTGCAGTGAGCCCCCTTCTATGAAAAAATTCCTGAATAAACAATACCTCACTCACCATCAAACAGTACTTTCGACCCCTATGCTAACATTTACATTTCTTTAAAATATTGGTACATTAACAATAATCTACTATTCTGACAAATAAAGAAGGGATATTAGTCTGGAAAAATAGTAAAAGAACATGGGGGGAAGACAGTGATAAAGAAAAGCTTTTCTATTTTGATGATCATGCTCCTTCTTTTTGCAACCGGGGCGATGGGAGCGGCTGCTCCTGCAAAGGCTTCAGCTAAAACGGTTCAGCAGAAATTGATGCTGGACAAGCAATATAAGCCGGATGATAAGGTCCGTGTACTGGTCGAGCTTGATGATGAACCAGCGATAGAATACGCGCGCAGAAGCGGCGTGAAATTCGGTGATTTAGCACCAACTGTTAAAAATAAGCTTCAAAAAGATGCGGTGACTGCACAAAGCGCGGTTAAAAATGAAATCAAATCCAAAAAAGTCGCAATCAAATATCTCAACAGCTTTACAACGATTGTCAACGGCTTCAGCGCCGAAGTGAAATATGGCGACATGGAAGCCATCGGAAAATTAAAGAATGTGGCGAAAGTACATATCGTCAATGAATATGAACGCCCGGAAGAAAAGCCGGAGATGCTTTACAGCAAGGAATTTATCCAGGCTCAGGAAGCATGGAGGGAATACGGAGTCAAAGGTGAAGGCATGATTGTCGGCGTCATTGATACCGGCATTGACCCGGATCATAAAGATATGGTGCTGACGGACAGCTCCACAGCAGAATTATCACAGGCTGATACAGACAGCCTTATCTCTGCCAATCAGCTTCCGGGCAAGTTTTATACAGATAAAGTCCCGTATGGCTATAACTATATGGATGATAACGATACCATCCTTGATCTTGGACCTGATGCGAGCATGCACGGAATGCATGTGGCAGGTACAGTAGGGGCAAATGGGGATGAGGAGAATGGCGGAATTAAGGGAGTCGCGCCTGAGGCCCAGCTTTTGGCCTTGAAGGTGTTCGGAAATGACCCTGAATTTCAGTCAACTTACGGAGATATCTATATAAGAGCTATGGATGATGCCATCAAGCTGGGGGCCGATGTCCTTAATCTGAGCCTTGGCTCAACGGCAGGATTTGTTTCTGCTGATGACCCAGAGCAGATGGCTGTGAAAAGGGCAGTAGACAGCGGTGTCCTTGTGGCTATTTCAGGCGGCAACTCTGCCCATTTTGGCTACGGGTTTGAAAACAATCCTTATGCTTCAAATCCTGATATCGGTGTTTCCGGAGCTCCGGGAGTATCTTATGATTCCCTTCAGGTTGCTTCTTCAGAGAACTCTTTTATGGATCTTGAAGCTGCTTCTGTTTCAATCGGGGAAAAAGAAAGCCTGCTTCCGTTTTTGTCGGCAGGAAGCGTCCATCCAAGTGCATTGGATAAAGAAGAGTTTTCAGTGGTCGATGCAGGACTCGGCAAGCCGGAAGAAACCCGGGCTGCTGATCTTGAAGGGAAATTCGCACTGATCCAGCGCGGAGAAATCAGCTTTGTAGATAAGGCCCTGAACGCACAGGCAGCTGGAGCAGTCGGAGTCATTATCTACAATCATACCGATGGAATGATTGGAATGGCCACTGACAGTGCGGTTGTAATCCCTCAGATAGAGATGCAGATGCAGGATGGGGAAATGCTGAAAACAGCCCTTGATAGCGGTGAGGAAGTGAAAGTTTCCTTTAATGGGGAAAGTGCCAAGGTAGCAAACCCGGAATCCGGGAAAATGAGTGATTTCTCTTCATGGGGGCTTACGCCTAATCTTGATTTCAAACCGGAAATCACAGCTCCCGGCGGACAGATCTACTCTACATTGAATAATAATCAATACGGGATGATGAGTGGTACATCCATGGCAGCGCCTCATGTTGCCGGCGGCTCAGCCCTTATCCTCGAGAGAGTGGACAAGGAATTCAGCCTGGCTGGCTATGAGCGGGCAGCTTTCGCCAAGAACCTTCTTATGAATACGGCAAAGCCGATTGTGGATCAAGGCCCAGCGCAGAGCAAGCTTGCCCAGAATAATTTCTATTCGCCGCGCCGCCAGGGAGCAGGCATGATGCAGCTGAATGCAGCCTTGCACACTCCTGTTGTTGTAACAGAATCAGCGACAAACGAGGCAAAAGTGGCTTTGAAGGAAATTTCAGCTGATTCTATTTCCTTTACGCTTAAAGCCACTAACTACTCAGATGCTGCGGCCGTATACCAGGTTAATGTCAATGCCCAGACAGATCTGGCTGAAGAAGGCTATCTGGGTGTACAGCCAGGCCAGCTGGAAGCACAGGAACTCCAGGGGGCAAAAGTGGCCATCAATGGAGAGGAGGCACCAGTGATCACGGTGCCGGCAAATTCATCCGCAGAAATCAAAGTGGACATCGACCTTTCAGAAGCTAAAGTGCTGAGTGAGGACGGAACAAGCACAGTTTCACCGGAAGAAATTTTCGCAAACGGGTATTTTGCTGAAGGATTTGTAACTTTTACAGATACGGAAGATCAAAATCCTCCGCTGACTGTCCCTTATACAGGCTTTAAGGGAGACTGGAATGCCCCTCCGATCCTGGACGGATTTGTATGGGAGGCAGATAGTTTTTATAAAATGGCAGGAATGGTAACCGTGATGGATGGGGAGTATGGCTATCTTGGCTATAATGCATTCACAAAGGCAACCCTCCCTGAGTCCATTGCCATTTCTCCCAATTCAGACGGAATACAGGAACAGGCAATCCCTGTTTTATCTTTCCTGAGAAATGCCAAAACAGCAGAATTCAATATTCTGGATGATGAAGGTAAGCTGCTGAGGAAATTGAGAACAGAAAATAATATTACGAAAAATTATTATGATAGCGGCAGCAGTCCGCTTTACTCTCTTGACCCTGCAAGAAGCTGGGATGGAAAAGTAAATAACAAAATCGCTGAGGGAGACTATTTCTACGAAATCAAGGCAAAAATTGATTATCAGGGAGCAGACTTCCAAAGCTTCAAAATTCCGGTCAAGATTGATAATACAAAACCGCAATTAGAAGCGAGCTACAGCGGACAGAAATTAACATTCAAGGCAGAAGATGACGCGGAAGGAAGCGGCATTGCCTATATTGATATTTTCATTGATGGAGAAACGCTTTTCACAACAGAAGAAACCCCCGGACTGCCGGGCGATGCAGTAGAGTACATCCTTCCTGACAGCCTGGAAGCAGGCCAGGAAATCATTGTAGCTGCCTTTGACTATGCAGGAAACGCAGTAGAAAAAGAGTTCGAGGCTGAAGAAGACAGTGAGGACCCAGGCGACCCGGGTGATCCAGGAGATCCAGACCCTGGTAATCCAGGCAGCCCTGGAGGCGGGGGCGGAACACCGCCGGCACCTCCTGCTGGAGACAGCCAGGGCGACTTAAAGCTTGAAGGAAGCACGGCAACCCTGACAGTTGATGAAGGTAAAATTCTTGCCGCTATCAATGATCCTCTTAAATCATCTGTTACTATTGATCTCTCATCTTCACAGAAGGACGCTTCTTCCTTCCAGGCAGTTGTAAAGCCTGAAACGATTAAGAAGATAGCAGACAAAAACAAGTCTCTTACAGTGGCTACAGGTAATGCCAGCATCACCATTCCGGCCAAGGTTCTAAAAGAGGCAGCAGGACTTTCATCAGGAGAGATCAAGTTCAGTGTTTCAGAGCTTCAGCCGAAAAAATCCGAGCTTCCAGCAGCAGAAAAAGGACAGCGGAGAATTTCGGATGTGTATGATTTAAAGATCATCTACACTAAAGATGGCAAGGAACGCTATCTGACAGGCTTCAGCGAGCCGGTGTCAGTAAGCCTTTCAATCAAAGGGGCCGAATTGAATGACAAGCGGAAGGCTGCCGCTTATTACCTGAATGAACAGCAGAACAAATGGGAATACACAGGCGGCAAGGCTGAAGGGGATTCAGTAACATTTTCGGTGAATCACTTCTCCAAGTATGCAGTATTAGAAAACAGCAAAACATTCAACGATATCAAGACGCATTGGGCAAAGGATGAAATCGAGGTGCTGGCTTCCCGCTCCATTACAGGAGGGAAGACGGCAGACAGATTTGCTCCCGGCGATAAGCTGACAAGAGCAGAGTTTGCCGTATTGCTTGTAAGAGCCTTAAATATACCGACAGAATCCTACAGGGGTGTCTTCCCCGATGTTACGGCCAAGCAATCATGGAGTGTGCTCCATATTGAGGCTGCGAGCCGTGCAGGCATTGTACAGGGCGATTTGAAAGGAAAGTATAATCCGGGAGAGGAAATAACGCGTGAGCAGATGGCCGCCATGATCGTTAGGTCCATCCGCTACCTGAATGAAGATCTTTTGGACGGCGTATCCTCCGAAAAGAAATTCAAGGATCAAAGTACAGTGAGTCCTGGTCTGCGGGAAGCAGTATCCCAGGCAGCGGCCCTTGGCATTGTAAAAGGAAAAGCCGGCGGAACCTTTGCTCCGAAAGCGGACACAACAAGGGCGGAAGCTGCAGTTATGCTGTACAGGCAGCTTTCCCTGCTGGATGAGATCTAATAACGCAAAATCTTTGAAATCGAATTGAAATGAAAACGTAAACTAAAAAAGCATCAGCTCCTGGTCCCGGGAACTGATGCTTTTTTAGTTTTTCATATTAAAAGGGGTAATTCTTAATGCCCTTATTTTTTCACAGCCAGAATCAATAGACTCATAAAAAAGGTTCTTAATATAGTAGAAAAAGACACAAAATAAAGAAATTGGAAATATTTTATTACAAAATTTCATGTTTATAGACAAAATGGATTATACAGGTACAGCTTCCAGTGTGTTAAAATGTAGGAAAATGGCGAAAGGAGCAAGCTAGATAATGAGGAAATTTTTTTGTGTGATTTTGCTGGCTTTGATGATGCTGCCGTTCTTTGGCACAACATCTGAAGCAGCTGGATCCTTTAAGGACGTAGGAGCTGATTACAGAGCCTACAAGGAAATCATGTACTTGGCTCAAGGTAATATTGTCACGGGAAGCTCAGACGGATATTTCAGCCCCAACAAGGAGGTAACCCGCGCAGAAGCGGCGGCGATGCTTGGGAGGGCTTTAAACCTTAATGGAGCGAAAAGAGTCACACAATTTAAAGATGTCAACAGTCAGTCGTTTGCTTCTGGATATATTCAATCAGCTGTAGATAAAGGGATCATCTCAGGATATTCCGATGGCTCCTTCAAGCCGGGCAAGCCGGTGACACGGGGAGAAATGGCCCTGCTGATCAGCCGTGCTTTCCAATACGGGGAGAACAGTACGGGCGGTGCAGCGAATGCACTGATGGCCAGGGGGATAGCCCAGGGGATTTCACCAACGAATTTTGGATATGATTCCAATATTAAAAGGGCGGATTTTTCCGTATTCCTCGCCAGATCGGTAGATTACAAGCTTAGGATCGGCGCAAGTGTTTCATTTACAGGTGAACTTACGGTAAACGCAGATTCCCTGAATGTACGGACAGGGCCGAACACAGATTATCCAAAGGTTGATTCTTTAGCACAGGGAACAACCGTACAGGCTGCTTATAATGTAGGAGACTGGGTGTACATAAAGTCCGGCTCTGCTGAAGGGCTGGTACATGGTGCATACTTGGATGGAAGCTATAAGCCGGGGGATGTAAATAATGATCCGATTGCCCTGCAGACAATCGTAATTGATCCTGGACATGGCGGATCCGATCCAGGTGCAGGCGGTTTTGGCATCCTGGAAAAGAATGTAGTGCTGGACACCTCTTTAAAGGTAAAGAGCCTGTTGAGCAGGACTCCGTTTGATGTAAAGCTGACAAGGGAAACCGATGTATTTATCTCCCTGCAGAAAAGGGTAGAATTTGCCAAGGCTGCTAAAGCGAATATATTCCTGAGTGTGCATGCAAATGCATTCAATGGAACAGCCAACGGAACCGAAACCTATTATTATAATTCGGCTGCAACGAATCCAAATACAGCTGAAAGCAAGGCACTGGCAGCAGCAGTCCAAAACAGGCTGCTTAACGCCTGGAAACTCTATGACAGAGGCGTTAAACACGGAAACTTCCACGTAATCCGTGAAAATACCATGCCTGCAGTGCTTGTAGAGCTTGGTTTCATTGACAATCAGAAAGATAATGAAAAACTCAAATCGTCAGCTTGGCGACAGAAAGCGGCAGAGGCGATTTATTTCGGGATTTTAGACTATTATAAGCAAAAAGGGTACAATGTGTCCTCTTACTATAATATCTGATATTTACCCCGACTCTATAAGATATAAACAACAACAGGAGCTGATTAAGCTCCTTTTGTTTTATAGTTCAGCCTTTATATAAGATAATGATAGAATGAAAGAATGATAGCGATTCGGCAGCTTGCTGAAGCCGTTCCCCGCTTTCGTGAATCTAGTAGAACGGAGTCTTTAACTATGAAAAAATGGCTGATGCCTGCGGCAGTTATGTTGTTAATAAGCAATATCCTATTTCCGGTCATGAATAATGGCAGCACTGCTGCAAAAGCCGCCCCGGAGACACAGGAGGCTAATTACATCGCGTTTTTTAACGGGGAGATCAATGAAAAGCTGATTGAGTCGGCAGGCGGGGAAGTAACGCGGGAATATGGGCTGATCCATGCCGCTGCAGTTAAGCTGCCTGCCGCCTCGGCAGAAGTACTGCGCCTCTCCGGTGAGCTTGCGGGCCTTGAGAAGGATCAGAAGGTACAGGTGGGCGGACAGGTGATTCCATGGGCGCACGGGAATATAAACCGAACGTCCATGCAGCCGGCAGGCCTGACAGGCAAAGGCGTAAAGATTGCCATTATCGATTCCGGTGCTGCTGAGCATGAGGATCTTTCCATCGCTGGCGGTGCCTGTGTACTGGATCTTAATTATAATCCGCTGGCCTGCAAGGATTCTTATAAGGATGAGAACGGGCATGGAACCCATGTGGCAGGTATCATTGGTGCCCTGGACAATGAGGTCGGCATAGTCGGCGTGGCCCCTGAAGCACAATTATATGCGGTCAAGGCGCTGGACCGCAGAGGGGACGGTACTTCATCCACTGTCATGGCAGGACTGGAATGGGCCATCAAAAACGATGTGGATATCATCAATCTGAGTCTCACCACACCATATGATGATGTTGGTATCCGGACAATGATAGATAAAGCTTATGAAAAAGGAATCCTGATCATTGCTGCAGCCGGAAACTCGGGGAAGGGCGACGATGTGAATACTGTGGAATATCCCGGCAAGTTCCCGAGTGTCATTGCCGTATCCGCCGTCAATAAAGCGAATGTGAAGGTGCCTTCATCCTCCAGCGGGGCTGAAATAGAGCTAGCCGCACCGGGCAGCTCTATTTACAGCACAACGCCTCAAGGGTATGGGTACATGACGGGAACTTCAATGGCATCCCCTTTCGTAGCCGGAATGGCAGCACTATATATGCAGAAATATCCCGGCTACACGAATAAGCAGATCAGGAAGCTTCTGCAGACAAATGCCAAGGACCTTGGCACTCAGGGAAAAGATCATCTTTACGGATACGGCCTCGTTCAGGCAGACACAGCAAAGGTAAATCCGATACCCGTCTCGGCCAAGGCAGACAACAGCGGGAAAATCTCACTGGATATGCAGAATGTTTTGAAGGAATTCAAGGCCTATAATGTATATCGTTTCGGCGGACTGATCGCAGAAGGGGCCGCAGAACCAGTTTTTGAGGACTACGGGGTAAAAGGACAGGTCCCTTACATGATTGTGCCCCTGAACGGGAAGGAAGAGAAACTGGACAGAAGCACGCTTGTCTCTGCAGAGATTGCTTCTCCTTACTTCAAGGACATGACAAATTCGCTTTGGTACAGCAGGCACTTAATATACCTCAACAGGGAAGGTATACTGAACGGCTATCAGGAAAAAATGATGGGTCCAGGAAAGCTTGTAACCAGGGCAGAAGCTGTTGCAATGATTGGAAGGGCGCTGGGTATCGAAGGCACCCAGAAGGCTACCAGATTTAAGGATGTTCCATTTGCCAGCTTTGCTTCTGGCTATATTGAAGGAGCTGCAGCCAGCGGGATATTGACCGGGTTCAAAGACGGGACATTCAGGCCGAATGAGCCGGTGACACGCGCAGAAATGGCCATTTTGATAGCGAGAGGCTATAAACTGCCTGAGGCTTCAAATGTCTCATTTTCAGATGTGAGCCCAAGCATAGCCGGTTCAAAGGAAATTCTGAAAATCGCCGGAGCTCATATTTCAGAAGGCTATCCTGATGGTACATTCAAGCCGGGAGAAAAGATGCTCCGCTCCTCCTATGCCGTATTCCTGGCAAGGGCGGAAAATAAAGGTTTAAGATAAAAAAGACGGGCTTTATGCCTGTCTTTTTTATGTTCAGATATGCCAACTTACATATATACCCTCCTTTTTCGTCACATATTCCCATCAAACCCATTTGTAACATAATCGTAAAGTAATAGTCCGGAATTATCTGATAAAATAAGCCTATAAAATTCATATTTCGATATTATTTATGAAAAAAAGCCCAGAGGTGAAAAAATGAAACGGTTATTGTCAAAACTACTCATTGCAGTGATGGTTTTTGCTATCCTGCCTGTATCATCAGCGTTTGCATCGTCACAGCAGGAACAGATCGCAGCTATAGCAAAAGACAATCTTGGTGTGCCATATAAATATGGGGGCACTGCTCCAAGCGGTTTTGACTGTTCAGGATTCCTCTTCTATGTTTTTGGAAAAGTGGGCATCACTCTCCCGCGTGTATCGGCTGATCAGTATAATGTCGGCACTCCGGTTTCAAAGTCTGATCTGGCGGTCGGTGACCTTGTCTTTTTTGAAAAAACATATGATAAAGCAGGTATCACCCATTCAGGCATTTACATAGGCGACAATCAGTTCATCAGTGCAACAACGAGCAGCGGCATCAAGATTGATTCATTGAGCAGTACATACTGGGGACCAAAGTTTGCAGGTGCGAAAAGGGTGGTTGCAGCGGCAGCGGCATCACAGCAGTATACAGACCTTGATGCCAATCATCCGGCATATGCAGCAGTCAATGCGCTCAGCAGCCAGAACATCATTAAAGGCTTTGAGAATTCAACCTTCCTTCCAGAGAACCCGGTTACAAGAGGACAGGCTGCGGCCATCATCAACAGAGTGCTGAAAAAGGATGCTTCCAGCCTGAATGCTTTTAAGGATGTATCGCCAAACTATCAATTTGCCAATGATATTGCAGCTATAAGAGAATCCGGGATTATCACCGGCTTTGCCGATGGCACATTCCGTCCAAACAGCAATATGACACGTGCAGAGATGGCCGTCATCATTCAGCGGGCCTTCAATCTCAAGAATAAAGGTGTCACAGCCGCAAGCACCGTGTATACAGATGTCAGTCCTGGCTACTGGGCTTTCAATGCCATCATGGTCATGCACCAGATCGATACGACTTCCATCTTTGGCGGCAGCCAATACCGTTCGTCAAGCAACGCAACAAGAGCCGTCTTTTCAGCGGCAATCTATAACTCTATGAATAATTCCAGATAATTCATGCAAACCAGGAGGATAGTCCCGCACTCCTGGTTTTTTTCTTGCTTTTTTTTCCGGAAACTTGAATTTCATGTTCATTTTGCCATGGTAGTTTTGGTAGAATAAGAGGGAATCTTGTAAAATCTTAGGGGGAGAAAAATGAAGAACAAATTCAGCATGCTTTTCGCTCTTATGCTGGCAGTCAGCCTGTTTTCTTTTACCGGGCAGTCAGCATTTGCCAATGATGATATCTCAGGGATTACTTTGGAGACCGAAATGCGTGCGATGGTAAGTGAAGGCATTATCAACGGATTTGGAGACGGAGTATATAAGCCCGGCGAGATGGTGACCAGGGGGCAGTTTGCTGCGTTTGTAGCAAGGGCCTTGAAGCTTCCTGAAGGACCTGTGTCGTTTGCGGATGTGCCTCTATCCTCAAGTCTGGCGCCGGGAATCAACAGCGCAGGTGCTGCAGGAATTGTGACAGGATATGCCAATGGGAAATTCGGGCCGAATGATCCGGTCACGAGAGAGCAAATGGCGGTCATGATTGACAGGTCGCTTATCTACTTGAATGTGGACAGAACTGAGGCTCCTTTAAGTTTTACAGATGCCGGCCAGATTAATAAAAGCTTCAGGCAGGCAGTAGCAAGAAACCTATATGACCAGATTATAAAGGGCGTGCCCAACGGCGATGGAAGCTTCCGCTTTCTTCCGCAGAAGTCAGCTACCCGCGCAGAGGCAGCAGCCTTTATATACAGGATGATTAAAACAGCTGAATCCTTTGTGGGAGAGGGCCCTGGGGGAGAAGAGCCCGAATCAGGCGCTTTCCGGGTGTCGACAATCGATAGCAGTGGAAACCTTCAGCCGGGATCCCGTTCATACTCAACCTTTGATGCGGCCAATAAAGCTGTATCAAGCTCCAGTCAGGTGGTGACGCTGAATGAACAGATCGTCAAAATGTCAGCGGGACTTGTCATTTCCAGACCGCCGGTAGGCAGCTCTTTAACGTATATATACAGCGATTCAAGCTTTAAGAATAATATTACCTATGTCCCTGCCCAGCAGGAAATGAAATATGTAGATTCTAATGAAAACTATGTAAAAGTGATCATTGCGGGGATGACTGCATATGTAAAGCACACCGAAGCTTATCTGATTCCCAATCAGCAGGTAGCCGGCAGAAACTATTATTCTGTCAATGTGAATGGTGAGCTGGTTCATTCCATCTACACGCCTTCAACCAATACCTATGCTTCATATTCCATGGGCAAGGCTCCTTCATTCCTTACAGCCGGGAACAAGTACTACAGCTGGGATGGAGGAACATTTACAAATACAACCGGACAAACAATCGGGACAGCCTATCAATACTTCAATTATCTCCCTGCCAGGACAACAACGAATTATACGGCAGAAGAGCTGAATCGTTTCATTGATATGAGGCTCGGCGAACTGGATGCATTATACAGAAGCAATCCGGCAGCCTTTGTACGCTATAAGGATGCTGCAAAGCTCAGTAAGATCAAGGGACTTGGCGCTGCCATTAAAGCAGCCGAAGCAAAGCATAGAATTAATGGCCTCTTGATTCTTTCCATGGCCATGCACGAAAGCGACTATGGCATGAGCAGGCTTTCACAGGAAAGAAACAACCTTTTTGGACTGAAGGCATATGACAGCAACCTGAATGAGGCAGAGAAATTTGCTGCACCGGCAGAAGCGATCGATGCCCTGGCCACAAGGTACCTGAACAAAAATTACATTAACCCGCTCGGCGCCTACCCTAACGGCGGTGCGACAGGAAACAAATCCCGCGGATTTAATGTGAAATATGCGTCAGATCCTTTCTGGGGCCAGAAGATCGCCGGCCATATGTATAGGGTGGACAGTTATTTAGGCAAGAAAGATTTTGGATTCTACCAGATTAGTGAAACAACTACTTCAGGCTTGAATGTGCGCAGCACACCTGAGGTTTCAGCATTGAACCTGCAATATACGTACAAAAATGCAGGCATGCCGATTGTGGTGCAAAGCACAAGCAATGGCTGGAGCAAGATTATCTCGGACCACAACACTATCTCTGAAGCCTATGTGTCAGCTCAGTACATCAAACTGATGCCGATAGTGAAATAATTTTAAAAGACTTTAAGCATCATTGAATAAAAGAAAGACAAATGGGGATACTGACTATTAATCCCCCTGAAAGGTTTTGCCGGCTGCAGACGATTCGAAATCGCTGCAGCCGGTTTTTTTATGCACTTAAACAGACAAAGCCGGAAGCGGGGAACACGTTGGCTTTGCTCGGAGGAACCCCCGCCCCGGCTTAGCTTCTTTTCCCAGAAAAGGGCAGCTGTAAACCGGGATGTATGCAGTCTGTATTTAGTATATTTCTTCCTAAAAGGGCAGCTGACTATTCTAAAATATAGTTAATTCGAACTAAAATGCTCTAAATGTAGACTGAAATCTGCCGATAATCATTGTAGTAGCTGTGTTTGTTAATAGGTTTTAATGAACAATGCTGTTCTATTTTTGCCATTTTATTATGTTGGAGGAAATGATATGCGGTATAAGCATAGGTCTAATTGGAGATTTTTTTTAGCAGCATCAGCAGGTGTCATGGTGGCAGGTTCGGTTTCGCCTCTCCTTCCTTACGCACAAGGTACCAGTTTTTCAGATGTGAGAAATAACGATTACTATTATCAAGCTGTTTCCAGCCTGTCGGAAAAAGGAATTATCAAGGGCTTTGGGAATGGCATTTTTAAACCGAATGAAAGTGTGACCCGTGCCCAGGCAGCCAAAATGCTTACGCTTGCTCTAAATATAAAAACAGACCATGTTAAGGACCCAGGGTTTAAAGATGTATCGAAAAACAACTGGGCATACAGCTATATTGCTGCTTTAGCTGAGCAGGGCATCGTAAAGGGATATGGAGACCAGTTCAAGCCGAATGAACCCATTACACGTGCACAGATGGCAAAAATAATAGCTCTGGGCTATGATTTTAAATCAAGTCCCCTGAAAGATAAGCGGTTCCATGATGTAAATCCTTCAGATTGGTTTGCAGGCTACCTGCAGCCTTTAATAGAAAAAGGCATCACTAATGGGACAACAGCAAAAACCTACTCACCGAATGAGAAAGTAAGCCGGGGCCAGATGGCAGCTTTTATTTACCGCAGCGAGCTTGCCGCGAAGCCTTTGCAAATTACAGCAGCGGTATCGCGCATTACTGATCAGCTTGTAGTGACGGATAAAGGCACATTCTCCTTAACTGCATCTTTGAAATCATGGTTTAATGCCGAGAATGAAGGAGCCCTTAAAGGAGCGAATATCACATTCAGCCCTGACGGAGACAAGATTGTTAAATTAACTTCGGTCGAACTGACAGCGGGCGGGCAAGCAAGCCCAAATGGCAGTACCTATAATCATAGAACATTGAATGGAAACAATGCTCTGATTGATGCCGATTTGATTGTAAATGGTGACTTTATCATTCTCAAAGATATGAATATCAAAGGAAATCTTGAAATCATAAAGTCAGTGCAGCATTCATTTTACACAGAAAACATAAGTGTTTCCGGAAAAACTATCGTCTCGGATGGAGCTGCAGCGACTCTTGCGGATTCAGGCAAGGTATATAACTCCCTTTCTTATAAAACAGCCCAAAGCCAGTATGAGGCTAAAGCAGACACGATGGATCTATCTGCAGCTTCCCATATTGTCTTTCATAATTCAAACTTAGGGGTACTTGAGATTACAAAAGGGAATGCAATCGTCGAAGCTTCAGGCGAAACAAAAGCAGATTCTGTGCTGATCCGCAGCAAAACAAGATTCACTGCAGAATCCCAAACGATTATTCCGAAGATCACGATCGAAGCCGGTGTGGAAAGTGTTGAAATTAATTCAAATGTAGAAGAAGTACGTATCATTGGCAATGGAGACATTACGATAAGCGGAAATGCCAGCTTCGGTCAAATGGCTGCCTCTTCAGCTTCTATTGTGAGGGTTGAATCCACAGGCCAAGTTGGACTTTTGAAGACTGTCGATAAGGATTCCAGATTCATTCTTGGCAGATATACAAGGATTGCTGATATGCAGCTTCCTGCTGGAGTGGAGCCAGCCGAGGCCATATCAAACTATGAAAGTGTTAAAAACAATATACAAAAAATCGGTGGCAAGGACAATCCGGATTATGTACCAGGCGGCGCAACTGTCATCCCAAACAGGGCGCCTGCTGTAGCGGCTGAAGTGTCCGATCAAAACTTGACAGCAGGCAGTGCCCCTTTCTCAATTGAATTGGGCTCCGTATTTACCGATCCTGATGGTGATGCCCTTCAATTAACTGCGGTTTCCTCAGCTGCAGATGTAGCAGATGCTTCCCTCCAGGGTGCAACGCTACTGATAACACCTGTTACTGCAGGGGCATCCACTATCACAGTAACCGCTGATGACGGCAGGGGCGGAATTGTCTATGAGAGTTTCTTTGTGAATGTTGAGCAGCCAAACAGCATTCCCGTGGTAGCTAATGAGATAGCGGACCAGATGGCTGTGGCTGGAACAGCACCGATCACAGTAGATCTAAGCAATGTATTTATGGATGCCGATCATGATTCATTGACTATTACAGCGGAATCTTCAAATTCAGGGGTAGCGGCTGCAAGTGCGGATGGAACCACTTTAACGCTGACGCCATCTGCCCCGGGAACAGCGGCGATTACCGTAAAAGCGGATGACGGACGCGGGGGAACGGTGGAAGAAAGCTTTACGATAACAGTAGAGCAGCCGAACCGCGCGCCAGTAGTGGACAAAGAAATGATTGACCAAAAGGTGATGGCAGGAGGACCTCCGATGATACTGGATTTGAGCCAGGTATTTGGGGATGCCGACGGGGACGGCCTCACGATGACAGCAGCCTCATCAGACAGCACAATAGCATCAGCGGAGGTTGCCGGAAATGACCTAAAGGTGACAGTGTTAAGTGCTGGGACAGCCACCATCACGGTAAAAGCTGATGACGGACGCGGGGGAACGGTGGAAGAAAGTTTTACAATTACAGCAGAGCGGCCGAATCATGCGCCTATATTGAAAAATGAAATAGTCAATCAGACGGCTATAGCAGGTGATGAACCGTCTTTAATAGATTTGACCAATGTATTTGAAGATATTGACGGAGACACACTCACTATAACTGCCGGCACTAACGATGCTGGCATAGCAACAGCGGAAGTAATCGGAACAGGCCTGAAGTTAACACCGTTAAACGCAGGAAGAGCGACGATTACTATTACAGCCGTTGACGGCCGCGGCGGAAGTCAAGAGGAAAGCTTTTATATAACAGTAGAGCGTCCGAACCGTGCTCCAGTAGTGGCCAAAGAAATGATTGACCAGAAGGTGATGGCAGGGGGACCTCCGATGATACTGGATTTGAGCCAGGTATTTGGGGATGCCGACGGGGACGCCCTCACGATGACAGCAGCCTCATCAGACAGTACAATAGCGTCAGCGGAGGTTGTCGGAAATGACCTAAAGGTGACAGTGTTAAACGCTGGAACAGCCACCATCACGGTAAAAGCTGATGACGGACGCGGCGGAACGGTGGAAGAAAGCTTTACGATAACAATAGAGCAGCCGAACCGTGCTCCAATAGTGGCCAAAGAAATGATTGACCAGAAGGTGATGGCAGGAGGACCTCCGATGATACTGGATTTGAGCCAGGTATTTGGGGATGCCGACGGGGACGGCCTCACGATGACAGCAGCCTCATCAGACAGCACAATAGCATCAGCGGAGGTTGCCGGAACTGACCTGAAGGTAACAGTGTTAAGCGCTGGAACAGCCACCATCACGGTAAAAGCTGATGACGGACGCGGCGGAACCGTGGAAGAAAGTTTCACGATAACAATAGAGCGTCCGAACCGCGCGCCTGTATTGGCAAAGGAAATAGTCAATCAGACGGCTGTGGCTGGAGAAGCACCGTTTATGATAGATATAAGCAATGTCTTTTCAGATCCTGATGGAGACAAACTTACTCTGACAGCCATCTCCAACAATAGCGGAATTGCAGCAGTGGATGTGAACGGAACATATCTGAAATTAACGCCGTTAAACAAAGGAAGAGCCGTGATCAGTGTTACAGCAGCTGATGGCCGGGGCGGGAGTGAAGAGGAAAGCTTTTATATAACAGTAGAGGAACCGAATCAGGCTCCCGTAGTTAAGAATGGAATTCCGGATCAGACAGTGATGGCAGGCGGAGCCCCAATGATATTGGATTTGAGCCAGGTATTTGGGGATGCTAATGGCGACGCCCTAACATTGAAAGCCGACTCTTCAGATAGAGAAGTTGCTGTTGTGAATATGACAGGAACTGCCTTATCAATCACACCTGTAAATGCAGGAACAGCGGCAATTACAATCACTGCTGAGGATGGCAAAGGGGGAACAGTCAGCAGGACATTCCAATTAACTGTCCAAAGTGCTTCTCCAGCTGCTCCCAACCTATTCATTTCTGAAACGGTCTGGGGATTATTTGACCTGGCTTTAGAGATTTATAATCCTACGGCGGCTGAAGTTGATCTATCACAGCTAAAGCTGGTGGTTGCCGGGGAAGATATTACATTTGAAAGCTTTGGACTTACACTAGAGTCTAAAGAAATACTGGCAATTGTAGAGTCTAACTTCTGGTGGACTGATGAAGAAATCCCATCTAAAGTTTTACGCATTCCTTTTCCTATAGAGCCTGAAAGAAGTGTTGAATACGTTGATGTTCAACTGATGTATGGAGAGCAGTTAATCGACTCTGTAAAATATTTCAAGGATAAAACACTGGTAAGACAAAGCGGAGTAACACAAGGGTCAGCAGCTTATGATGATAGCCAGTGGATAGAATTACCTACGGATTATATTGATGATATCGGCACATATCCTCCTGCTCCTTAAATAGCATATTGCCTCAAAACAAAGAGCCAGCATCTTTTACAATGCTGGCTCTTTGTTATGTAAAAAGAAGCTGCCCCATCCAAGGCAGCTTCCAATCTATCAAGGTGTATGACTACCCAGATTGGCATATGTTGTCGGAGTCACATCGAATTCCCCGCTCAAATCAAAGGAAGTGGACCCTGTGCCAATCCCCTTCTTCCGGATCATTGTGCCAAATTCAGGCAGGATTTCAGAAGTGGAGCCTGGTGTCCAGTTTTTATCTCCGATGACATCAACCACCTGTCCGTTCTTTAAAAGCTCGAAGGCACAAATAACATAGCCGTCTTTGCCGTTAGTGGTCATGGCCAATTCGTCATTGTAGTATGGGACCGGTGCGATATCCATTAAATCATAGAACGTATAGTTAATGACCATCCCGTACATACCCGGATAAATTCCGCTGACTCTTCCAAAAGGTTGAGGAGTAATATCACTGTTTTTCATTATTTCCATCTGGCTGGTTTTCGTATTGTACCGGTATCCTATCACTTGATAGTTCAGCGCATTGTCATTTTTGTTATAAATCTCTAAAGCAATCCTGCCATCTTCTCCCCGGGTGTATTCTGAGAAAAAGACTTCTGGGCCTTGCTGTTCCTGAACGGTGAGTTCAATAAATACGGCTGTTCCATCCTCCGCTGTAATCCACCAATTCACAATAGATCCTGTCTCACCTGGTACTATCTTAAACACTTTTCCGTTCAGAGGCTGGGTGCCGCTCTGTGTCAGCTGCCCTTTGATCTGGCGGTAGACGGTCAGGTTATTCTGGGCCGGGAAGAGGGATGTCATATCATAAGACACATCTGCAATACCCTTTTTCGCTGTGATTTTTTTGTATTGTGCAACTTTGGCGACGTTTACGGCAATAATGGCTGCTGCTGTCCCGCCGTTGCCGTCATCTGCCTGGACAGTGACAGTCGTTTTTCCATAGCCTGTTCCCGGCATAAGGGTCAGGAGATTCCCATTGATGCTGGCATTGACAAGGGCTCCGTCCGCTGCCGTTACTGAATAGGTCAGCTGATCGCCGTCGGAGTCAGAGAATAATTGGTCAATTGAAAACTGATTTCCCGGCACCCCTGCACCAATGACCTGTTCAGGGATAGAGCCGGACACTGAAGGCGCAGCATTCGATGAAACGGTAACCGTGAAAGTGGTGCTGACCTTGTTGCCGGAAGCATCGGCTGCTGTCACGGTGATGACAGCATTCCCATCCTGGACGCCGGTGACTGTGAGTGAACTGCCGGATATTTCAGCGTCTGAACTAGAAGGATTGGATGATTCTGCCTCATAGATGAGTTCATCCTGCTCCGGATCGGTGAACACATCAGCAAGATCGATGACAATTTCATCAGCCGGCTTTGACTTCCTGTCCCCGATTACCTGCTGAACAACAGGTGCTTCGTTTGGTTTTACTGTAACACTGAAAGCTTGAGAGACAGTTCCACCAAAAGAATCAGAAGCTGTGACGGTCAAAGTAGTCTCCCCAGTCCCAATCGAAGAGATTTTTAAGACCTTTCCAGTGAGCGCCGCTTGAGCGATGCTGGAATCCGCTGATACGGCACTTAATGATAATTCATCACCATCAGAGTCTGTGAAATTTTGGGACAAATCAATGATCCTGGCTGCACTCCCCAAGGAAAGCGTCTGATCTGCAATCGGGCTGGCAACAGGATTCCTGTTGATCCGCACAGTAAAGCTTCTGGATGTCTTCCCGCCTTTTCCATCCTCCGCTGTAACAGTAATGACGGAGGTTCCGGCAGTTTCAGCCTTTATTTTCAATAGAGAACCGCTGACGGCTGCACCTGCAATGGAAGAATCCTGTGATACGACCTTATAAGTTAACGCATCTCCGTCAGGATCGCTGAACACGCTGGCGAGATCAATTGTTTTTTCTTCAGAACCAAGGGTGAGAATATGATCAGCGATAGAAGTCCCCGCTGGTGCCTGGTTGACATTGATTGTAAATGAAATCTCTGCAGAACCGCCTTTTCCGTCTCTGGCTTTGATGGTTATGGCTGATTCACCTGGTCCGGCAGGATGCAATTTGACAACTGTACCGTCCAGTGAAGCGCCGGCAACGGGAGGGTGGCTTGACGTCACTTCATAGGTTAAAGAATCGCTGTCAGGATCCCGGAAGACATTCTTTATATCTATTTCTATATCCGGTTCGCCAATCGTCCCGGTCTGGTCGATAATGTTCAGAAACGCTTCAGGAGCGCGGTTCACCAGCACTTGCAATGTCTTGCTGATGGTTCCTCCGCGGCCGTCATCCGCTGTCACTGTGACTGTGGCAGTGCCTGCACTGACAGCAGAAATGGAAAGCGTACTGACATCGATATCAGCCTCAGTTATGGCCGGATTGTCTGATACAGCTGTATAGGTCAGCGTGTCGCCATCTCCGTCCTGGAAATAAGAGGATAAATCAAGCGTCCCGCCTGCAGAGCCAAGTGTCAGGGTTTGGGCAGGAAGGTCTGTACCGGACGGCTTTGTATTTACAAAAACGCTAAATCGTGAAACAGCCGACTGTTTCCCGTCGGTTGCAGACATCTGGATGAGTGCTGTACCCGCAGCTGCAGGTGTGATGGTCAGCTGTGTTCCAGCCAGCTGCACGGCAGCCACCCCGGGTGCACGGGACATCGCAGTTAGGGTAAGGGGCTCTTGATCGGCATCAGTGAAAACCTCTGATACGTCGATCACAATAGGGCCGTCTTCCAGGTTAATGGTTTTATTTGATACCGGATTTGCCTGCACAGGAGGATTATTCCTTGGTGCAGCGGCCGGATTGGCTGACCCGTTCAGGTTGGCGACCTGGGACTGGATGGCTTCAAAGTTCTTTACAACCTGCTGCGCCTCCACTTTTGCCGGTGTCACAAGGTTTTGTATCTGCATATTAGACCCGATCGCCAGGCTGGTTTTTGCCTGGGTGATAGACAAGGTCTGAACCTGTCCAGTGTAGTCCAGTGAAACAGGAACGGTGGAGCTCACCTCTAATTTATTTACATTACCTGATCCAGTGAGATTCAGTGCTTTGCTGCTGGAAATAGTGAGAGAATCAATATTAGCCTGCAGATTGATCTGGCTTGCGCTGCCTGTAATGGATACCTTCGGAAAAGTGACGCCAGAATCTGCGGTGATAGTAGCATTGGTATGAATAGCAAGCTCTCCAACAGCAGAATGGCCGAGCGATTCGACCCGCACTTCAGGCTTATTCACATCCACAGACCCTAAACGGGAATCTTTGAACACCACCGTATTTGAATCGCCGCCATTAACCAGGGTTTTCCCATGGACGATGGCATCTTCCATATAGAAGTCATTTTCTACTTCTTTTGCAATCTCTAAATCCCCCATGATGGTCAGATTCTTCAAGGATAGGAAATCGCCTGACACTTTTACATTCCCTTCAATCACAGCGCCTTTCCCGTCAAATAACAGGTTTCCGGAAAACTCAGCGGCATTCTCTGCAGCGGGCTTCCCGCTGGCCTTGATTTCAATAGAGGCAATCTTCTCTATTACATGTTCATCAGCTTGATAGTGAATGACTGCATTTTTAAGAATCTGGGCATTATCTGGAGTGATCCATTTTTTCTGTTCAGGAGAGAGAAGAAAAATCCCCTTATCTGTAATAAGCTGTTCCTCTGTAATCTCTTTAATGACAGCGGCAGATTGCATGGTATTGACAGCCTGTTCGCTTCTATATATAAATGCCGCCATCTGGCCGCGGGTCACGATTTGGGAAGGTGAAAAAGTGTTAGCCGTCGTTCCGAGCGTAATTTTGTTTTCAATCAGCGGCTGCACATAGCCTGCAAACCAGTCTTTAGCATGCACATCAGTAAAACGCTGATCCTTCAGCGGGCTTTCCTGCAGTTTAAAAGCAAGCGTCAGAATTTTTGCCAGCTGTGCCCGGGTAATCGGGTCATTCGGCTTGAACTGGCTGCCATAGCCATGAAGAATTCCGGCATTATTCAGGGCGGTGATATAGCGATAGGCCCAATTGGTCTTTGGTACATCCTTGAATCCTGGATCTGTTAATTGATCGGTCTTTAAATCTAATGCTAAAGCAACCATTTTGGCCGCCTGGGCTCTTGTCACCATTTCGCCGGGCCGGAATTCTCCCTGTCCGAAGCCCTTCACAATTCCCCTTTTTGAAAGGCTGGTGACCGCTTCGTAGTAATAATCCTTTGGTGCTACATCAGAAAAAAGCACAGGCTGCTGGGCGCCTGCAAGCTGGGGTGATACGGCACTTGCGACCATAACACCTGTTACAGAAGCCGCCATGAATTTACGGTAAGATTTATGCTTATCTAGCATAGAGTTTTCCCTCACAAGTCAATAAGATATAGCAAAAGGTAAAAGACTGATTGATAGAGTCATTTTTATCATTCACTATATTAAATATCGGCTGATTCAGGACAGGATTTAGCCGGAGATAGGAAGAATGACCTAATTTCTGCGAATCAGCAGGTGAATTTTTCATTCCTCTATCTTTTTCAAAAGGATTCCGCCTAATGTTTTGCTGATTCGCCCTAAAATCTCGTTGATTCTACCCAAATTAAAGGTGATTCGCCCCAAAATTTCATTTATTCGCCCAACTATACATTTTTTACCAAAATTTACCCTCCATAATGACAAATATTTCTTCCCAATCTCCCAATATGTTAAAATACTGGAAGAGGAGGGATAGCATGAAATCTCAAAAACTAGTGAAAATGGCTGCGGCCGGTGTATTTATGCTCAGCCTGGGTGCGGGTGCAGGAGTGCAGGCTGAAGGAGTGACAAAGGCAGCTTCTTCTGTCCAGCCGCTGATCACGGCAGCAAATGCCCAGGTGAATATTGCCGAGGTGCAGAAGATGCTGCGCGAGGTGGCTGTTCAGAAAGGCATCCCGGCAGAAATTCTGAAGGCGATCGCTTATGTGGAAACAGGTATGATGCAGTTTGACGGCAATGGGTCTCCGATCATTTCCAATGACGGCGGAATCGGCATTATGCAGCTGACGCTGACGCCATCAGAAATCAGCCAATATAACGTTGACGTGGAAAGATTGAAAAAGGATACGCGCTACAATATCGAGCAGGGAGCAGATCAGCTGCTTCGCAAGTGGAATAACAGCAATCTTCCTCAGGTGAACAATCATGAGAAAGAGAAGATTGAAGATTGGTATTTTGCAATCATGAGCTATAATGGGCTCTCCAAACGAAATGACCCGAACCATGCAGGCGGCAATGCCTACCAGGAGAAGGTATTCCAGACAATCAGGGAAAACAGCCTGGTGGAATTGGGGGAAACGCCGAAGCTGGATATCCGCTATCCGGATGCATCTCGTCCTGAGCTGATGACATTCCCGGCAGGAGTCGACTATACATGGCCAACCAGCACGAAAACAACGCAGAACTATAAGAACAAAGCAGTCGCATATACATATAACACTGCCCGTTCTACTTCCAACCTGCGTGATTCTATCACTGATGCGACACCGGAAGCCATCCTGCATTATACACCGGTAGAAATCACAGGCGGACCGTACGAAAGCGGATCGAGCATCTATAACCAATATGTATTCTACAAAGTGAAGGGGACAGGCTTCGAAGGGTATATGGCCTCCTCCAATCTTGTCACTTCCAATGAATTAACTTATTTCAAAGATGTGTATAATAAGGAAGTTTCCCGGGCGGTGACCTTCCTGCAGACAAGGGATACCATTAACGGCTACACGGACGGCACTTATCGCCCTGAAGTGAAGCTGCTGCGCTATCATGCTGCCAAGCTGATTGTCCAGGCGCTGGACCTGAAGCTGCCGGCAGGCTATAAGATGAAAGCTGATGATATGAAGCCGGGCAGCCCGGGCTATGAATATATGCTCATCGCGGAAGCGAACGGCATCATGGGCGCAGGCGGAAAGCTCAAACCTTATGATCCGCTTACAAGATCGGAAATGGCGAGCATTCTGGTCCGTTCATTCGGGGACACCTATAACCAGCCGCCAGCAGGCTATCATTTCGCTGGAATCGCTCCATTCCATCCAAACCGCACGGATATCAGCAAGCTTGCTTATAACAAAATCACCAACTCGGTTCCATACAACGGAAACAATACAGTCGACCGCGGCCAATACGCGCTCTTTCTCGAACGCTCCGTTAAGATGAAGGAAGCGAAAAACTAATAAGTGGTTTAAAGGGCAAATGCTATGTGATCTTACTCGGTTGAAGAACTGCAGAAAAATAATTAATCCCTGTGGATCTTCGTTCCAGACACGCAGAATCCAGCGGGATTGCAGCTGCAAAGCTAAGACCCCGCAGCGTGCAGCGCCAGGAGGCTCAGCGCCGCACCGCGGAAAGCGAAGTGCCTGCAACGGAAATCAACAGCTCCATTAAAAATAATAGTTTATATCTTAGCGCCGGCCAAAACCCCGGCGCTTTTCCATGCCCACCCAAAAAAATAAAATCAACCTTCTTCCCCCACGCCTCGTCTAAAAAATAAATAAATCTCCCCGAGAGGAGGGACATGATTGGATAAACATGAAATCATCAGCGATTTGATGGACCGGCATGGCACGGATGTGCTCCATCTTGCCTATTCGTATGTCCGCAATCATCAGACCGCAGAAGATCTCGCACAGGAAATCTTCATCAAATGCTATGAAAAGCTGGATACCTTCCAGGGAAATTCATCCATTGATACCTGGCTCTACAGAGTGGCAGTTAATCACTGCAAAGATTATGTCACCAGCTGGCATTACCGGAAAATGCATGCCAGCGATGTGATTTCCTCCTATTTCACGGGCGGCAGCAGCAGTGCCGAACAGGATTTAATCGAACAGGAGGAAAAGACAGAGCTGCTGAATGAAATATTGCAGCTTCCCTTAAAATACCGCGAAATCATTTTCTTATATTATTATCAGCAATGCACCCAGAAAGAGATCGGCGATATATGCGGGCTGAACCTGAATACCGTGAAATCGCGCATGACAAGAGGCAAGGAAATATTAAAAAAGTCTTTGACGAAGAGAGGTGAGTGGAATGGAGAAAGAACTGGAAGAAGTAAAAGATCAAAAGCATAGCGGAAAACTTGCGGAATTCCGATTTACTCCTGATATGAAAGCAAATGTTATGAGAACCATAAGGCAGAAGGAAACAAGGACAGCCCAAAGACATTCCCGAAAGAAGGCAGGAAAATGGGTTCCTGTTATGCTGACAGCCGTGTTTCTTGCCGCTTCCTCTGCAGGGGTCTATTCATTGGTGAACCAGCAGGAAGAAGATCAGCAGCAAACTGCCGAAAAGAAACCGGAGCTGATCACACCTCCCTATATACCGGAAAATTATGTGTTTAAGCATATGCATACAGTAGGAGAGTTATATGAGCATATATTCACCAATTCGGCGAACGAGCAGAATACATTTTCCTATCAGATGCGCAAGGAATTGTCGGACGATCAGCAGGCAGGCTCTGACCTCATGCTGGCAGATAATCTGGCCGGCACCTATTATCATGGAGAAGACGGGCAGTCGTATATCATCTGGGAAGCGGAAGGCTTCTATCAGGTCGTTGAGAAGCAGGGAGACCTAAAGGAAGAAGAATTATTCAAGATTGCAGACTCCATCCTTGAAGCCAAAGGGTATAACAGCCTGCTGCTCGAAAATATAGAAGACACCGAAAAGCAGGAAGATACAGAAGCAGAGGCCCCCGACAATCAGCCGGACCAGAACGAAAACAAGGAACCAGAGGAAAACACAGAACAAGATCCAGAACAGAACAATCTTCCGCCAACAGAGGAAACAGAGGAAGAACAGGAAGAACAGCCTGAAGCAAACGAACCTGAGGATCATCAGCAGGAAGAAGAACCAGTGGAGCAGGGCGGGCTGAGCAGGGCAGAAGCAAGCGGGCTCTCGGCAAGTTCCATGACGCTGTTTGATCAGCAGTTAAAAAAGTTTGATGCTAATTTGAAGCATCCAACCTTCAAAACAGAGGAAGAGTTTTACACTGAATTTTCTTCCATTATGACCAAACAGCTCGCAAAGAAAAGATTTGGCTATATAGTTGAAGAAAAGGCGGATGGACTTTATCTTGTTGCTACCGAAGGGCCGATATTCCTGGACACATCACAGCCTTATGAACTGAAGCAGACCAGCCCTTCAGAATATAAAATCACCCAGAAACATAAAAGCGATCTTCACGGTGTCCTCACCATCGTCATCACAATCAGCAAGGTGGAAAACAAGTGGATCATGACTGATTTTGAGCACCAATATTAAAGGCTCTTTTGCCTTTAAGGAATAAATTACATTTTATAGTATTGTGTGTAAAAAGAGGCTTAATCAGCCAACGCGGCAGGATAGTGAAGGAATGGTTTTGAAAAAACAGGAAGTCCGTGAACAGCATGCCTGAAAATAAGCGGAGATTTTCCGGTTATGCTGCTGAATATGGCACTCGTGGGTGTAAATAAGGGGAGAAATTCCCGTTAAGCGGAGCAAAACTGCCGGTTTTCTTATTCTTTGAGCCAATAGACGGAAATTCTCCGTCTATTTGAGCTTTTTTTAGAGGTTTTTGGAAATTAGAGGGAAATTCTCCGCCTATTTTTCAACCTGGCACTGATTACCTCGTTCAGGCCAGGAAGGTCCACTCTTTGAGGGGAAGTAAAAAGTGGCTCTTAAATAGCTTTTCTTGATGCCCCACAATTGAGCAGTATATATCGGAATAAGAAATACAGTCCTTCCAACCTGGTTTTTAATATTTCACATAAGAAAGTGGAAAGCAGGAGCAGCATTTGCCTCCTGAAAGAGTATTTTATCATCATTAATATGGACGGCAGAATAGCAACAAAGAGCCATAGAAAAAAGCGCCAGCAAGATAGCTGGCGCTTTTCGCGCTATACTCAAGCAGAGCTTCCGCCCCGTTTTTTCCGGACAACAGAAAGCAGCTGAACAAATCCCTGGCGGTAGAAGAAATATAATCCTCCCGCATAAAGGATGGCGCCAAGCGGTACAAGAATACTCAGCTCGAACAGCGGCAGCCAATCGGAGACCGGTGTGAACTGCTTGATCAGGTAGAGCGGCACTGCCATGATGACAGATGGCAGCAGCACGCGGATGAATAAGGAGATAAGCTTCCTTCTTTCGCCTGCATCAAAGTCCTTGTAGACCACATAGGTAGATACGCCCAGATAATAGAAGGAGACGACAGAGCTGGTCAAAGCAAGCCCCGGATAGCCGAACGGACCGACAAACAGCCAGTTGAGCAGCACATTCAATAGAATCGTCGTTACACTGATCCGGAGGATGATCGCCGTCTTCCCGCGGGCATACATTGACTTCGAGACGATGTACTGCAGGCCCTGCGTCACAATCAATGGCAGATACAAGAGAAGTGCAAGATAGGTATTTTGCGTGTCTTCGGCCGTAAATCTCCCGCCTTCATAGATGAAGGCAATGGCCGCATCACCGACAAGCAGGAGCCCGACGGCGATTGGCATCAGGGTGACAAGGGAGATCTGCATGCCCATGAAGAAGGTCTGCTGGAATTTTTTATGGTTATCCACCTGCTCTGACAGCAGGGTAAAGATGATCGCAGCAATCGTCGTGCCGTAGATCGCCTGCGGGATGCTCACCAGGAGGGAAGCATTATTCAGATAAGTGACAGCACCGGAAATCGTCCCGGCGGCAAATGTTTTATTGACGAACATATTGATCTGCCCGACGACTGAATTGAGCAAGGCCGGTACAAGAAGGGCAAGAAAGGTGTTGCGGAATACTTTATCCACCTTGATCGTCGGCTCCCAATGAAAGCCGCTTTTCCTGAGATAAAAAATCTGCAGGACGGTTCCAAGAAGCGTACCAGCGATAAAGCCGTAGGCAAGGCTGTTAATGCCCCAGGAATCAGAGAATAGCAGGGCGAAAACGGCACCCATCAATGTTGCCAGGAGCTTCGAAATCTGGGATGGAACAAACACGCGCCTGCCCTGCAGGTAGGATTCCAGAATTCCGTTCAAGGCAATCGCTGTCATGAAAAGGAAGAAGAATTGCGTGATATCGACGGCGACCTTCTCCTGCACCTCGTTCATCGATCCGTAGATGAATGGGACGATATACGGGACGAAGAAATAGCCGGCAACCGTAACAATCAGGAAGACTAGCACTGTCGCATTCATGATGCCGCTCGCATTCCGCTCGGTGGCAGCTGTGTCAGCATTCCGGTGCTTTATATACAAGGGCAGAAACACATTATTGAATCCGCCTGAAATCATGGCCACAACAAGTGTGATAAAAGAAAAAGCAAGCAAATAGCCGTCTGTGAAATCGGTTGCGCCGAATTCTCTCGCAATGATGCTCTCGCGCAGGAAGCCTGACAGCTTAAGGACGAGGGCAAGCAGCGTAATCCAGATGGCGGTTTTTTTTAATCCTGACATGGATTCTTCATTCACTTTCTATTTAAGGGTAGAAGGAAACCCCAGGTAAAGCTGGTGCTCTCCCTGAGGCTCTTCACAATTATTTCTTCAGCGCGCTGAGGTAGATTTCCTCATATTTGGCTGCAGCGGCAAGGTGAGAATATTCCTTCTCAATCTTTTCGCGTGCATTTTTCGCCATTTCTTCACCTTTTTCCGGATTTTCGAGGAAGTACAGAATAGCTTCGGAAAGCTCCTCTACATTCTTTTCCTCAACCAATAAGCCGTCCTTGCCGGGATCGACAATCTCCTTCAGGCCGCCGACTGCACAGGCGACAAGCGGAGAGCCGGAGCCCATCGCTTCAAGAGCCGAAATGGAGGTAGCTTCCTCCACGCCTGCAGAGTGGACGCTCGGCACAAGAACGATATCGGAGAGGGCATAATAATCTTTTACCTTTTCATGAGGGACGGCACCGAGCAGGGTAACACGGTCCTCCATTTTATTTTCCGCGACAATCTGCTTAATTTCATTTAACGCTTCGCCGCTTCCGGCATAAATTAATCTGGTGTTTGGATACTTTTCAAGCACAGCAGGCAAAGCCAGGGCAGGGTAGATGACCCCGTTCTTTTTTGTCAGGCGGCGCGGCACGAACAAGACATGCTCGTCTCGTGATACCCCGTACTGGTCGCGAAGCTGGCCTTTCTTATCTTTATCAGGCTTGAAGCTGTGAATATCGATGAAGTTGCGGATGGCATTGCCTTCCACGCCCGACATTTCCTTTACATAGTCCTTCAGGCGCTGGTCGACGGTAACGATCTTCCGTGTCCCTTTATAGGCCTTGATCTCGATATCCTGCATTTCCTTTGCCTCAGGGCTTCCTTCAATGATGCTGCCCTTGCTGACAGATTCGAATGCCATATAGCCGTGGACAGTCGAGACAGTCGGGATGCCCGTTTCGATGGCAGCAAGCGTGGTAAATGGATCTTGTGCATTGATCAGGTCATACTGCTTATGCTTGTTCTTTTCAATCAGCTTCTGGATCAGCTTCTTCCGGGCATGATGGCTCCACAGGATGCCGCGTCCTTTCTTAAGCTTTTGAATGACAAAGCTTGGCCCCTGGGCATACACCTTGCGGACGGCAGGGCTGATATCAGAAAAAGACAGGACATCAACCTCATGCCCGCGCTCTTCAAGCCCGGCCTTTAATGTCGCTACATGGGTGGAAAGTCCACCCGCGTGCGGATAATCGTATGCGGTAGCAATTAATATTTTCATTTTGGCGCCTCCATTAACGTAAAAAGTTTTCTTTCAGCAGCTCAACATTGCGGACAGCTTCTTTTCTCATACCTTCAGCATTTGCTTTGACCACCGTGCTGTATTTATCGCGGTTATCCAGAAGGTGAAGTGAATTCTTGGTGAGCTCTTCAGCATCCATTTCTTCAAGGACGGCCGAGAATTCCCACATCCCGCTGCGCTTCAGCAGGCTTTCCACCTTTTTATCGTAGCTGAGGCCGATATGCGGAACACCCATAAGCGTTGAGAAAATCAGGGCATGAAGGCGCATGCCGATCGTCATTTGGCATTCGCCGATAAAGTTTAAATACTGATTTGGCGTAAATTTCGTCCCGAGGATATGGCATTTGTCAGCATGCTTCATGTGGGCAAGCACCTTTTTGCTCGCCTCATCATCATGATGGCCTTCCATCGGCACGAATATAGGAGTTACATCACGCTCTTCAATCAAGCGGTCAAGGATCTGGCCAATCTGTTCAAACTGCTTTACCTTCTCAAACCATGGACGCACAGAAACGGCAACCAGATTATCCTTTCGTTCAAGATCAAGGCTGTCGATGCAGCTTGTATCTTTTTTCGGATGGAAAGCAAATACGATATCTGATGTGACAACCGTTTCAGGCCGTTTGACGCCAAGCTTGTGCAGCAGGTCCTTAGAGAACTGGTCACGGACTGTAACGAAGTCGGCCATATTGGCAAAAACCTTCATTAGTATCTTGCCCCAGGTGGAGTTGACAGGTCCAATACCCTGGGAGAAGAACATGACTTTTGTGCCGCAAAGCTTGGCAAGGAATACAATCAGTAAATAATAAGGAAGCGGTCCGAATATAAACTTAGTCGGATATGTATCCTGCAAAAGTCCCCCGCCGCCGGACACGAGCAGGTCGGCTTCCTTCAGTGCTCTGACCTTGCCTTTAAAATCCTGGCGCCAGCCCCGGTAAACGGTTTTGACATGATGTTCCTTTGCAGTCTGTTCCGGAGATAGTGAAAAAACGGTAATTTCTGGTTCATTCAATTGATCGCGCAAATTATCGACAATAGATTCCAGGATGGCTTCGTCGCCTGTGTTTCCAAGTCCGTAGAATCCTGAGATGACAATCTTCAAAGAAGTATTTCCTCCTTATAGTGGGTTAAGGCTGCATTTCCCGCCAGAAAGCTTTTCTTTTAGTATGCACATATGCTTTCATCCGGCATTAAAATTAAGCCTCTTGGTAAAAAATTGCGAATGCAAAGCAGAATATTTTCGCAACATAAAAGAAAAGGAGCCGGTGAAAACGCCCCCTAAAAAGCTAAACAATATTTTATCATTATAACTGCTTTCAGACAATGTCAATGATGCAAGGTTTGTCAGGATTTGTTATACTATGTTAGAAATTATTTGAGATTGTTCACCGGGTAACAAAAAAGCCCGGTATATCACTATTGAAGCTTATAAAGAGAGGTCCTATTTGATGGAAAAGATTTGTGTAATTGGATTAGGATATATTGGCCTGCCAACTTCGGCCATTTTTGCAAAAGCCGGCTATGAAGTAGTTGGCATGGATGTCAGCGAACGTGTCGTCAATTCACTGAACAAAGGGGAAGTCCATATAGAAGAAGTCGGCCTTCCGGAGCTTGTGAAAGAGGTAGTGGAGACAGGCAAACTGCGCGCCTCCACAGCACCTGAGGAAGCAGATGTCTTCATCATTGCCGTACCGACGCCGATCCACGAAGACTATACAGCGAATGTCGACTATGTTGTCAATGCTACAAAGTCAATCGTACCATTTTTGAAAAAAGGCAATGTCGTCATTGTTGAATCAACGATCCCGCCAAGAACGATGGATGATGTTGTGGCACCGATCCTTCGGGAAAGCGGATTTGATACACAGAATGATATTTATGTGGCCCATTGCCCAGAGCGCGTGCTCCCAGGCCGAATCCTGATTGAGCTGATTGAAAACACACGCATCGTCGGCGGAACGACACCGGTTGCTGCGAAAAAAGCGGCAGATGTCTATCGTGCCGTCGTCACAGGCGATGTGATTGAAACAGAAGCAGTGACTGCTGAAATGTCCAAGCTGATGGAGAACACCTTCCGCGACGTCAATATCGCACTGGCCAACGAACTGGCGAAAATCAGCCAGAAGCTTGGCGTCAATGCGCATAATGTCATCGAGCTTGCCAACAAGCATCCGCGCGTGAACATTCATACGCCTGGACCAGGAGTAGGCGGCCACTGTCTGGCAGTCGATCCTTACTTCATCGTGGAAAAAGCGCAGGCAGAATCGCCATTGATTCAGGAAGCCCGCCGCATCAACAACTCTATGCCTCATTTTGTGGTTGAGAATATCGAGAAGCTTACTGTACAGCTGGAAAAGCCGAAGATCGCTGTTTTCGGCCTGACGTACAAAGGCAATATTGATGATGTGCGCGAAAGCCCGGCACTTGAAATTTACGAAATGCTGAAAAGCAATCCGCGCTTCGAGGTTCATGCCTATGATCCGCATGTACAGAACCACCAGGTGGATTTTGAGCTGTCTTCTTTTGAGGAAGCAGTGAACGGTGCCCATGTGGTCGCTGTCCTTGCAGACCATTCTGAGTTCCGCGAACTGAAGGCAGAGGATTTTGCAGGCATGGCTTCTCCTGTTGTGTTTGATACGAAGAACTGTACAGACATGGATGCTGATCATGTAAAGGTATACCGCATCGGCGACCTTTCCATGCTGGCGCCCATTACATTATGAGTAAAAGAAAGTGATGAGTAGAATGGGAAAAGAGCAATATTTAGGGGTCGATGTTTCCCCTCTTAATTATGAAGAGATTATTGATGATCTCAGAACCAGGATGATGGAAGGGAAACAGTCGACCATTATTGCCGTAAATCCTGAAAAAGTCATCAAAGCGGAAGAAAGCGAAGAACTGCGCGGCCTGATCAACGGGTCCACCTATCAGATCCCTGACGGCGTCGGCATCCTGCTTGCCTCTAAGCTCAAGGGCGGGAGCATCACCTCCAGGGTGACCGGCGTGGATATGATGGAAAGATTGATCCGCTTCGCTGCTGAGGAAAACCATAAAGTATTTCTGTATGGCGCCAAGGAAGAGGTTGTCACAGAGGCTAAACGGAAGCTTGAGGAAAAATATCCGGGGCTCATCATCTCCGGCTATGAAAACGGCTATGTCCAGGACCAGCAGGCGCTTGTTGAGAAAATCAATGAATCAGGCGCCGAGCTGCTGTTCGTTGCCATGGGCAGCCCGAAGCAGGAGCTGTGGATCCGTGAGCATATGCCGAACCTTAACGTTAAAGTATTTCAGGGTGTCGGCGGAAGCTTTGACGTCTTTGCCGGCAAGGTGCAGCGGGCACCGTCCTTTTACCGGAAGCTCGGCCTTGAATGGCTTTACCGCCTGATGAAGGAGCCGCACCGCTTCAAGCGGCAGCTCGCCCTGCCGAGGTTCCTTCTGAAGATCATGTCCCGCCGGTAGGGATTGGTTAAGATTCACAGGATTTTCAACTTTTTAATATAGACTGCTCCAGTTCCCCATGTTATAAATGGAGAGAACTTTATTGGACTGCCTTCTTAGAACACAAAAGGCTTGAAAGACTACTTTTCAAGCCTTTTATCCTGCATAAGCAAAGTAAAAGGCAAGAAAGGACCTAGATTGATGAATATTTCATGGAGAGATTTTCCTTTTGCACTCATAAGCGTGCCTCTGATCATCCTTGCACTCGTAATTCCCCATTCACTTGTCGGGCTTGGGGTATCGGCGCTATTGGCCCTGTATGCGTTTTTCTCGCCGAAGAATGGCCTGCTGAACCTGCTGATTTATTTTCCGACCCGTTCGTTTTTGATTGAAATAAATCCATCGCTGAAGATGGCAGGAGATCTGATCATCCTGGCGGCATTCGCAAGTGTGGTGCTGAAATATCTTCTTCAGAAAGAATGGAAGAAGATATTTGAATTCCATATTTTCGAATGGGCGTTCTTCGCCTTTTGTGCAGTGGGAGCCATCTCGGCGTTCCTGACCGGTGTATCGCTAACTGCCATCGTGTTTCAGCTCAGAGCCTTCCTGATCACGTATATCGTGTTTTATGTTGTAAGGCGCCTGAATATTACAAAAGAAGATATACTGAAGTTTCTTTGGACAACCTTCTTCATGGCCATCCTGCTCTGTCTGCACGGCCTCGTAGAGAAGCTCTCCCTGAGGACGCTCCTCATGCCGGAAAAATGGGTCGGGCGCTCATTGTCCTACAATAACCGCGTCAGGATCTACGGACTGATCGACAATCCGAACGTATTGGCTGTGTACCTGTCCATTGCGTTCATGCTTGGCGTGTACCTGAAACAGCTCGTCAATAATGGCAAGACAAGGCTGTTCATCAATATCGGCCTTGTGCTTATGCTTGGCGTCATCACGCTGACCTATTCACGCGGGACATATATCGGCTTTGTGATTGCTTTTGTTGTCTATATCCTGCTCACAAAAGAGTGGAAGAGGGCCCGCAATATCGTAATCGGCATCCTGATTGCAGTTGTCCTGGTCAATATTCCCGTGACAAAAGGAGCGAACTACTTTAAGCTCCAGGGCCTGGATCAGGATGTACCGCGCACCGAAACGCCTGCAGACCAGACTGAACAGCCTTCAGATGAGGAGCGGCGCTTCAAGGAAACATTCGAGATGTCGACCGTTGAGCTCAGCAAGACAACCGGCCGTCTATTCATTGTGAACAAGGGCTTTGAAATCTTCAAAGACCACCCCGTTATCGGCACAGGCTTTGCCACTTACGGCGATTCAGCGGCAAAGAGCTATTCTTCACCGATCTATGATGACTATGGCATCGAGAATGACATCTATTCGGACAACCAGTATATTCAGATCATTGCCCAGACAGGGGCAGTTGGCGTCATCCTGTTTGCTGTCTTTCTCTTAGGCATGCTGTTCTTCCTGTGGAAAAACAGACAGGAATCTAAAGCGGCAATCGCCCTTATGAGCGTCCTGCTGGCGGTATTTGCCTGTGCGCTGCTCTACAATATTTGGGAAGATAAAACATATACAACGTATTTCTTCATGATGCTGGCAGCTGTTGCCGGAACATTTACAGTCAAAAGGAATGAGCAGTCATGAAAATATTGCATCTAATCAGCGGAGGGGAGACAGGTGGTTCAAAAAACCACCTTCTTTCTTTATTAAGCCATCTAAAGTCTGAGGACATCCTGCTTGGCGTCTTCCAGGAAGGGAAGCTCGCACAGGAAGCAAGGGAGCTTGGAATCCCGCTGGTCTTCTTCAACCAGAAATCCCGCTATGACTTGTCCATCTTATCGAGGATTAAAAAGGTGATCAAAGATGAAGGAATCACCATTGTCCATACTCATGGGCCGAGGGCAAACCTTTTCGCCTATATGGTGAGAAAAATGATTCCGTTCAAATGGGTCACCACAATCCACAGCAATCCTGAGCAGGACTTTATCAAAGGCGGGATTAAAGGTCGTGTCTTTACTGCAATCAATATGAATGTCATCCGTAAAATTGATCATTTCTTTGCCGTATCTGAACGCTTCAAAAGCATGATCACCGGCTTTGGCATCCCGGCAGGGAAAATTACGACTATCTATAACGGCATTTCCTTTGATAAAGAATTGAAAAACAATCTGACAAGGGGAGATTTAGGGCTCTCAGAAGAGGAGTTTGCCGTCATCATGGTGGCGCGCCTGCATCCAATCAAAGGCCACACCGTTGTCTTTGATGCTTTCCAGAGCCTTTTGAAAAAAAGACCGGATACAACGCTGCTCTTGATCGGCGACGGACCGATACGGGAGGAGCTTGAAAAGGAAGCTGCCAGGAAAGGGATCGCGGAAAAAGTCCGCTTCCTCGGCTTCCATGATGATGTTCACTCATATCTGTCCCTATCTGACGTCAAGCTGCTGGCATCCTACAGCGAAAGCTTTCCGCTCGTCATTCTGGAAGCGGCCCGCGCCCATGTTCCGGTCATTTCTACAGATGTGGGCGGTGTGAAGGATTTGATTTCCGATCCTTCGCTGGGCTGGATTGTGCCTGTCAAAGATGCATCTGCGATAGAGTCAGCCATTCTGGCTGCAGCTGAAGAGAAGGATCAGAGAAAACTCTCAAAAATGGGAGAAAAACTCTACGAAAAAGCATCGGCTCTTTATTCTGTCAAACAGCTCGCCGATCAGACTTTGGAAACATACAAAAAAATATAGCATACACCAAAGCCGATGTGCATACACTGGCAAGGTGAGTTCAGCAAAGCATGCAGCTCTTCTGCATGCTTTTTTTCTTGGAAAATAATATAAAAAACCTGAAACTAAATCAAAACTCACATCGTCTATAATAAGAGGTGGAAGTGCTGGAAACAATTACTATGTCAAACTAGTATTATTTTGCCATGGTAATTCTTCCATCTAAAGTAAATTACCTGTATAATAATTTTTGTTGCTGGTATTACACTCCTAATGCATGGCATAAGTGGGTTTTCTGGCAAAAAACAGTTTGCAGGGAGAATATTGTAAAAAACAGTTGAAATATCATCCATTTTTGGTAGAATAGAATACGTGTATAGTAGTTCTATTCTGTCATTTAGGAGAGAAGCACTGTTTTTCTTCCAGGAATGCTCCATTTTCACCTACATAGCAACGCGAAACATGGGGGAATTTGACGGAAATAGGAAGCTGCTAAACTGCAACAAATTGTGTTCATCGAAGATTCAATCTTCGAAAATATTAAAAACCTTTATTTACAAAACAGGGAGGAAACAAACACATGGCTTATCAACCTAAGTCTTACCGCAAGTTCATCGCAACAGCTGCTACTGCAACAATCGTTGCTTCTGCTGTAGCGCCTGCTGCAAGCGCAGCTTCTGTATCTGATTTCAAAGATGTAGCTGCTAAATATCAGGAAGCTGTAAGCTACCTTGTAGCAAACGGAATCACTCAAGGTACTACTGATACTACATTCGGCACTCACGACAACGTAAAACGCGGTGATGCTGCAATCTGGCTGGCTAAAGCTCTTAAGCTTGACCTGACTAACGTACCAGCTTCAGGCTTCACTGATACTGGCCGCTACGATGCTGCTGTATCTGCACTTAAATCAGAAGGCGTTCTTTCTGGTAAAACAGCTACAACTTTCGAACCTAATGCACTTTTAACTCGCGGCGAAATGGCGAAGATCCTTGCTAACGCTTACGATCTGAAATCAGATGCTGCAGTTCCTTTCACTGACCTTGGCCCTAACTTCGGTCCTTACATCAAGGCTCTTTACGAGTTCGAAGTTACTCAAGGTAAAACAGCTACAACTTTCGGAACAAGCATGAACATCACTCGCGGTGACCTTGCGATCTTCCTTAAGAGAGCTGCTGAAGTAGTAAAAGAGCCGGTTGTTACTAGCGTAACTCCTCTTAACGCTTTAGAAGTTGAAGTTAAATTCAACACAGCTGTTAACAAAACTGATGCTGAAACTGTAGCACGCTACTCTATCAATGGAACTAGCCCAACTAAGGCTACTCTTTCTGAAGACGGCAAAACTGTTACATTGCGTTATGCTTCAGCAAATCTAGTAGAAGTTAAAGACGGCGTTGTAGTCGTTGATGCTGTTAAGACAGCTGCAAATGCAGATGTTAAAACAAAGAAATTCACTTCAGTTTACTCTTACGAAGATACAGTTCGTCCTACACTGACAACTGTAACTTACGATAACTACTATACTGCAAAAGTTTGGTTCTCTGAGCCAATCCAAAGCGCTGGAAACGTTCAAATCAGCGATGCGAACGCAACTTACTCACACACTCCTGGGGATAAGTTCATCACTGTAAACTTATCAAATGCGAATGTGGCAATGGACAAAAACATCACTGTAACAGTTGTAGGTGCTACTGACTACTCAGGCAACCTGGTATCTCCAAACCCAGTGGTTGCTAATGTTCAAAAAGTTAAAACTGACAGTGTAAAACCAACAGTTAGCTCTGTAGATGTTCAAGACACTACTCGCTTCTCAGTGAAATTCTCTGAAGCATTGGCTGCTAACCCAACAATCACTGTTAACGGAACTGACGTAACTTCAATTGCCGGCACTACTGTTACTGTAGATTCAAAAGACTCTACTAAGTACAATGTAGTTCTTGGCTCTGCTCAAACTGGTGTTAAAACAGTTGCTGTAGCTGCTGGCTATAAAGACATCAGCGGCAACGAAGGTGCTGCGTTCTCTCAATTGGTAGAGTTCAAAGCTGATACTACTGCACCAACATATGTAAGCCACGAAGTTAAAACGATCAGCAACAAGCAGTACCTGGTTGTTACTTTCAATGAAGAAGTAACTCCAGTTGCAGCTAAAGCTGTATATGGCACATATGTAGATGCTAACTCTGTTACACGTGAAGTGTCTAACCTTGGCACAGTTTCTTCTCACGATGTAAACAACGACGGCAAATACGAAGCAGTTAAAGTTGAGTTGACTGGAAACAACCCTGGCAGCTACACTGTGACTCTTCCATCCGGACTTGTTGAAGATCTAGCTGGCAATGATTCAGTTGCTAAATCTGCTACATTCACTCTGGGATCTGCTTCTGATTCTGATAAGCCTTCAGTATCTGCTTATTCTGTGAATGCAGACAAAGTAACTGTAACTTTCAACGAGCCTGTAACAGCTGCTACAGCTCTTAACCTTGCTAACTACAAAGTGGAAGGTGAAACAGTATTCACTTCTGCAATCTTCAAAGGCAACCAGCAAACTGTTGAGTTGACTTTAAGAGAAGGTTCTATCCTGATTGATGGAACTCGCACTGTATCTGTTTCTGGTGTAAGAGACGTTAATGGCAATGCCATGGACACTTACACTGCACTGACTCCTTTCAAAGAGAATGTTAAACCAACTATTTCTGCAGCTAAATTAACTGCAGCTAACACAGTAACAGTTACTTTCTCTGAAGCAATGAAAGAAGCTAACCTTGAAGATGCTACTGTAGACTTCAAAGTTAAAGTTGACGGCGTAGACCGCACTGTTACTAACTGGGATTACACTGCTGGAGACAAGACTTTAGCAATCACTTTCTCTAATGTTGTAACTGATCTTAGCAAGCCAGTTGTTCTTGAAGTACTTTCTGGAAACAACGTTGTAGATGCTAACGGCAACAGCCTTGCAACTACTGGTACTGTTACAGTTACAAAATAATAGATTTACAAAAAAAGGAACCGCTCCTGCGGTTCCTTTTTTTGTGTTATAAATATTTTTAAGAGAATCCTGATTTTGTCATACTAACTGAAGATCTGACATCTCTTTAAAGCATATTAAACAGAAATAATTTCAGAATAACATTCATACTTAATCTGCTACCCAAACATAGACTAAATATAATAAAGAAGTTGAAAACGCTAATATATTTTATTATTTTAAAAAAATAATGTAAGCGCTTTTATTGCTTAAACACGAATATTATAGACTTTACTTTAAATTAATATTCGACAAAAACTAAGAATTTAAGTAAAAAATCCGTAAAAATTGTAAAATATCATGCAAAAAAACTAGGTCTTTTGTTATAATGAGAGAGATTGAGTACTTACTATTCTTAATTAAAGATTTTTTACTAATTTATTGAATAGTAAGTAAATTTTAGGGTAAATATCTAACTGGTTGTCAAAACTAACTATATCCAAGGAGGCAAAAATTATGTCGAAACACCGTAAATTTATTGCGACTGCAGCTACAGCAGCTGTCGTAGTATCAGCAGTTGCCCCGGCTGCAAGTGCTGTCGGATTTAAGGATGTAACAGATCGTTATAAGGAAGCCGTAGATTTCGTGGTTTCTAAAGGTGCAAATGGTATGTCCTCGACTATGTTTGGCACAAGCGCAGAGATTAAACGTGTCGATGCTGCTGTATTACTGGCGAATGTCCTCGGGTTAAATATTCAAGGAGCACCAGCATCAGGCTTTAAGGATGTTCCTGCCCGTGCAGCAGGTGCGGTGAATGCGCTGAAAGCAGCTGGCATCACTTCAGGTAAAACAGCCAATATGTTTGACTCGAACAGCCCAATATCCCGCGGAGAGCTGGCTATCTGGATTCATAAAGGCTTTAACTTAAAAGGTTCAACGAGTATAGAGTTTAAAGATGTCACAGAACGTTATGAGTCAGCAGTTCAAGCTTTGGCTGCCAATAGTGTTACAGAAGGCATTTCAGATACAGAATTTGGCGTTAACTTAAATGCAAAACGCGGGGATTATGCGATCTTCCTACATAGAGCCTCCATTACAACTCAAGCATCCCCTGAGGTCGTAAGCGTAACATCAGTCAGCAGCACCGTGCTGCGTGTCAAAATTAAAGGTGATGCAGCTGATGTAAAAGCTTCTGATTTTATGTTCGATAACGGACTGAAAGTGGAAGAAGCTAAAGTTATGCCTGCAGCGGAAGCTGGATATACAATGGTTGAATTAAAAACATCCTTCCAGGAACCTGGAAAAATATATAAGCTGAACTCATTCAGCGGCAACGCAGTTGTTGGGAATATTTCATTCGAAGTTCCTTCAGTCCCTCCTGTAACGCCTCCTCCGGCGAGTGGAGATGGGACGTATGATCTGAATATTATGCATACAAACGATACACACGCACACTTGGACAATGTGGCCAAGAAAATTACAGCCATTAAAGAAGAAAGAGCAAATCACCAGAATTCATTATTGCTTGATGCCGGGGATGTTTTCTCAGGCACATTGTACTTCAATGAATTCAACGGTCTTGCAGATCAAGAGTTCATGAACCTGATCGGCTATGATGCCATGACATTCGGTAACCATGAATTTGATAAGGGTACTGAAACACTGGCTCCATTCGTAAAAGGTGCAAACTTCCCATTTGTTTCTGCAAACGTTGATTTTTCCGCAGATGAAAATCTAAAAGACCAGTTTAATGACGAAATTTCTTCGAACCCGGAAGATGGCGAAATTTATAACGGAATTGTAAAAGCAGTTAATGGAGAAAAGATTGGGATCTTCGGTTTGACTACTGCAGAAACAAAAGATATCTCCAGCCCAGGAGAAGATGTAGTATTTGAAGACTATATCGAACAGGCAGAGAAGGCTGTTGAGGCGTTTGAAGCGCAGGGAATCAATAAGATCATTGCACTTACCCATATTGGTTATAATGATGGCGGCGGTGACAATGACTTGACTCTGGCTAAAGAAGTCGAAGGAATTGACGTTATTGTAGGCGGACACTCTCATGATAAGCTGGCAGATCCTGTTATTGATAATACTGGGGAAGAGCCAACTATCATCGTTCAAGCTAACGAATATAGCAAGTTCCTTGGTACGCTTGATGTGAAATTTGATGAAGATGGCAAAGTGATCGGCCATGCAGGTGAACTGCTGGATATTGGCAAGTTTGCCGAAGATGCACAGGCAAAGCAGATTCTTGAAACAAAATATAAGCCAGTTGTGACAGAAAAACAAAACACAGTAGTTGGACAAGCAGCAGTAGATTTGATCGGAGGCAACCCGGCAGCACGTACAGGGGAAACCAACCTTGGCAACTTCATCACTGATGGGATGCTGGCAAAAGCAAAAACGATCAATCCTGATACAGTCATAGCCCTTCAAAATGGAGGAGGAATCCGTGTGACAGTTCCGGAGGGGGATATTACCCTAGCCAAGGTTCTTGAAGTACTGCCATTCGGCAACTCACTTGGACTAATGCAGTTGACTGGGGATGAGATTAAGGCTGCTCTTGAACTCAGCGTTAAAGATGCACCTGGTGCATTCGGCGGATTCCTTCAGGTATCAGGCATGAAATATACGTATGATAGCAGTAAGCCGGTTGGAGAAAGGGTACTTTCTGTCCAAGTAAATGAAAATGGAACGTTCAATGACCTGGATCTTACTAAAACATATGTAGTGGCTACGAATGTCTTCACTGCTAAAGGCGGAGACGGCTACACAATGTTTGCGAAAGCTTATGAAGAAGGAAGAGTTAGCGAGCCTGGTTATGTTGACTGGGAAATGCTGAGGGATTATATCAATGCCCAGCCGAACGATATTGTTAATCCTTCTGTTGAAGGCCGCATCATTGACAAAGCGACAGCAGAAGAACCAGCTGAAGTGGACGGTGCTGATTTCAGCGGAACTGCAGCTGCGCCTAAAGTGTATGACGGTGATGTAATGGTGGATGCAACTGGCACGGCGAAACTTGAGTATGCACATGTAAAAGGAAACCTGTACATCAAAGGCGACGCTTCTACCATTGAATTTAACAATGTTGAGGTTGATGGTGAGACTGAGTTTTTAGATTAATCATTGCAGAATCCTTCTGGTCCGCCAGAAGGATTTACATTGCAAATTAAAACTAATGGGGGAAACTCACTTGAATAATAAATTCATGAAAAAAGTTTCTTTGTTCCTGATTTTTGTTTTGTCGCTGAACATACTGCTGCCAAGCTCAGTATCTTTGGCTGAAACCAAAAAAACAGAAACCTTTGATAATCTTGGCCTTACCGGGTCAAGCTATGTTGATGGAAGCTTTGTTGGCGTAGATGGAATCACCTGGACCTATACTGGCGCAAGAAATCAGGATACTTATGGTATTGACGGAACAGGGATTATGTTCAGAGATCCGGGCAAAGCAGTTGAATCATCTTCAATTAGTGGCGGAATCAGCAGTATTTCCATTGATCTGAAAAAAGCATTCACAAGTACTGCTGACCGTCAGGTGGAAGTCTTCATAAATGGACAATCCATTGGTAAATCAGAAGCCTTCAGTGACGATGCTGTTCATACATTCACAGTCAATAACCTGAATGTTGCAGGACCTTTCACGATTAAAGTAGCTAATGCTGCTACAAAACAGGTAGTCGTTGATAATATCTCATGGACAAGCAATGAAGCGGGAGCAACTAAAACAGCAGGAGTTGAAGCAAGTGTTGCACCAGGTGCTGTTGCTGCGGGAACAGAAGTGGCTTTGACTTCTGCAACAGCAGATTCAACGATCTACTATACAACTGATGGTTCAGCCCCAACCACATCAAGCAGCACATACACAGACCCAATCACCATCAATGAAAACACAACAATCAAAGCCTTTGCTTCTGCATCTGAATTAGAAGACAGCGAGATTGCAAGCTTTGAATATACGATTCTTTCTGCTAAATCAATAGCTGAAGTAAGAGCGATGCAGCAGGGGACAAATGTCATGACCACTGGAATCGTTACAGCGGTTCTTGGAAGTGCAACTTATATCCAGGATGAAACGGCAGGAATTGTCCTTTATGGGGCAAACCTTGGCGTCAACCCTGGTGACCGTGTCCAGGCATCCGGAGAGCTTACTGAGTACAGCTCACTTTTAGAAATCAATGTAAAGCCTAGTGATGTTAAGGTACTAAGTAAAGAAGAAGTTCCTGCAGCGGCAGAAGTAAAGGCTGCAGACTTCAATGAAGACATTGAGTCGACTCTTGTAACATTAACAGATGTGTCTGTAGGATCCTTCTCAGGAGGGAACTACACTGCAACGGATGCTGACGGAGTTACTTTCCAGATTCGTCCATCGGATAGCTCATTATTGGCAGTGAATACAACCTATGATTCTATTACCGGTGTATTGAGCGCTTATAATAATGCATTCCAGCTGATCCCCCGCAATGCCGGCGATATCATCCTTGATTCCAGCAAGGTGCAGGCAGTGGTAGCAAATCCGGCTTCCGGCCTTGTAAATGAGGGAGATGCAGTAACACTGACAACGGGTACAGAAGGCGCAGCCATTTATTACACGACGGATGGCTCGAACCCTGATGAAAACAGCACTGTATACAGTGGACCAATTACCATCTCAGAAGCGACTACTATTAAAGCAGTTGCCGTGAAAAGCGGGATGACTGACAGTGATGTAGCGGTTTTCAATTATGCAATCCAGAAAGAGGAAATCCGCATCCATGATATCCAGGGAGAAGGACATTACTCTTTATATCAGGACTCAAACGTCAATAATATAGAAGGTATCGTTACCAAAGTAGTAGATTCAAGAAACTTCTATATGCAAGATCCGCAGCCGGATGATAATGATAAGACGGCTGAAGGTATCCTTGTTTACAGAAGCAACCATGGTCTTACAGTAGGCAATAAAGTTAAGGTCAGCGGAACTGTTAAGGAATATGTCCTTGACGGCTATGCAGAAAAAGCACAAACGGATCTGCCTGTAACAGAAATCAGTGCGTCTGCAATTGAAGTGACAGAAGCGGAAGCAGAGCTTCCTGCGCCGGTCATCCTTGGTGTAGACCGCCAGATTCCAACTGAAATCATTGATAATGACGGATTTGCAGAATTTGATCCGGAAGAAGACGGTATCGACTTCTGGGAAAGCCTTGAAGGCATGCTGGTTGAAGTAAACAGCCCTAAGGTTGTAGCTCCTCAGAAGTATGGTGAGCTTGTAGTTGTTCCAGGCAGCTATGAAACAAACACTGACAATGGCGGCCTTCGCATTACAGAAGAAGACATGAACCCTGAAAGAGTGACTCTTCTGATTGATGATGAAAGCTTTGTTGCCAAAATGGGCGACCATTTTAACGGGTCTGTCCAGGGTGTAGTCAGCTATGGATTCAGCAACTATAAAGTATTGACAGACAAAACTGATCTGCCTGAATTTGTAGAAGCTGACATCGAGCGTGAAACTACTTCTCTTACAAAAGAAGAAGACAAGCTGACAATTGCTTCTTATAATGTAGAGAACTTCTCGCCTGCAGTATCTGCTGATAAGATTGAACGTTTGGCAAGAGCTGTAGTCGAAAACCTGAAACGGCCGGATATCATCGGCTTGACTGAAGTACAGGACAACAACGGTGAAACAAATGATGGCACAACAGATGCGACAGAAAGCTTTAATGTACTGGCCGCGAAAATCAAGGAGCTTGGCGGTCCGCAGTATTCTTATACTGACATTGCACCTGTAAACAATCAGGACGGCGGGGCACCAGGCGGAAACATCCGTGTTGGCTTCCTATATAATGCAGAGCGAGTATCTCTTACAGAAGGAGCTCCAAAAGGAACTTCCACTCAATCTGTCGGCTTTGAAAACGGCAAGCTTACACTGAATCCCGGCCGGATTGATCCGACAAACGAAGCATATAAATCAAGCCGCAAGCCGCTTGCAGCACAGTTTGAGTTCAAAGGTGAAAGTGTAATTGTTGTTGCTAATCACTTTAACTCCAAAGGCGGAGACCAGCCACTATTCGGCAAGGTACAGCCTCCAGTGCTTGGCAGTGAAGTGCAGCGCATGAAGATTGCCAATATCGTCAATGGTTTTGTGAAGGATGTTAAAGCAGAAGATCCAAATGCTAACATCGTTCTGCTAGGTGACTTCAATGACTTTGAATTCTCAAATCCATTGAAGGCTCTTAAAGGTCAAGAACTGACTAACATGATTGAACAAGTCCCGGCAGAAGAGCGCTATTCATACTCTTACCAGGGCAATGCCCAGGTTCTTGACCATATCCTGGTATCCAATAATCTGGCAGCTGCAACAGCTGTGGACATCGTCCACATCAACTCCGGCTTCATGGAAGAGCATGGCCGTGCAAGTGACCATGACCCTGTATTAATCCAGACAGCTCTTCAGCCGAAGGCAGAGCCAGTGTATGACAAAGTGTATAATCTTTCAGGCTTCTCTACTAAGAAGCTGACAGTTTCAGCACACAATTCTCTTGTTAACATGGATGCTTCTTCTGTCATCCGTGAAGGAATCGTTCTGAAAACGTCTGTAACCCTTAAAGGTGCAGGCCTTAAAACCACGAAGGTCATTATCAGCCCTGCCCAGAGCGGTGCAATCATTGACTTAAGCGGTGCAGAGGTGCAAGAAGTAGTCATCGACAATAGCAATGTAAAAGATATCCGCGGTGCTGAAAACGTTCAGAAATGGACAGTTACAGACGGCGTCGATACATCGAATATCAAGTTCACTAATGTGAAAGGGGAAGCTATTGCTTCTCCTTTTCACCCTGTAGAAAACGGGGCTCCGGCAGCCAGTGCAATCAGCAATCAAACTGTTCAAGTAAACAAATCTTTAACAATTGATTTGAGCAATTATTTTACTGACCCGGACGGGGATGAGCTCACCTATACATCCACAAGGGGAAATGTATTCGGCAGCACGCTTACCTTCCTTGAGTCTGAGGAAGGCACGTATCAGGTAACAGTTAAAGCCACTGATGGCGATAAAGAAGCTCAGCTTACTTTTCAATTAACTGTTACAGGAGAACAGACTGAACAGCCGGTTGATTCCTATTATACCGCTGCTGCAGGCAAGACAGGCAGTGAGCTGAAGGCTGCTCTGCACGATATTATCAAGACTCATAAAGTTCTTTCTTACAGCCAGGTATGGGATGCGTTGAAAGAAACAGATGAGGATCCAAACAACCCGAACAACGTCATTCTTCTTTATTCCGGCCTTTCCCGATCTAAAGACAGAAACGGCGGGAATGTCGGCGATTGGAACCGGGAGCATGTCTGGGCCAAGTCCCATGGCGATTTCGGTACAACCAATGGACCGGGAACAGATATCCACCATCTCCGCCCAACAGATGTCCAGGTCAACAGCACGCGCGGTAATTTGGACTTTGCCAATGGCGGCAGTGCTGTAACGAACTGCAGCGATTGCAAAAGGAGCGCCAATTCCTTTGAGCCGCCTGACCGCGTAAAAGGCGATGTAGCGCGAATGCTCTTTTATATGGCAGTCCGCTACGAAAATGGAGACAGGGTGGATCTTGAGCTGAATGACCTGCTTAACAACGGCTCGAATCCTTACCATGGCAAGCTGTCTGTCCTGCTCGAGTGGAATGAACAGGATCCTGTTGATGCGTTTGAAATGAACCGCAATAACGTCATCTACAGTATCCAGGAAAACCGCAATCCGTTCATCGACCATCCTGAGTGGGCCAATCAGATTTTCAGAACAGCCAATTAATGAGATCAGCTTCCTTCTAAGAGGGAAGCTGATTTTTTATTTTGGAAAAATCAACAGAATAAAGAACTAAAAATTTACTATATGCCTACAGTTATATAAAAAGACGTTTCGCGGTCTATTTATTCAAAAAATACCCAGAATACAAAAATGCTGGGAATACAGCATGATTAGACAATCTGTATAGATAAGGTGATAATATGGATGTAAGGTTATCAATTGAAAAAAGAGTGAGATAGTCAGCTGCGATTTCCTTGGCACCTTCTGGCCATGAGAATTTTCCTGCTGCTATCACATTCCCCATATTCAATTCCCAAATTTCCGTTGGCACTCCTTGGAGTGCTTTTTTTAAGGAATTGAACGGCAGGACAGCATATTGTAATTTCTTCCAAAATTCAATTTAATCTATAAATATGCAGTTTTTTATAGTTTAATGGACTAATGAGGAAAATAATTGCCAGATTGCTGTCAAAGTCGAGCGGATCTTGTAAAAATCATGCCATTATAACCATTTTTTGATATATGATATGCTATAATACTATGTGTTTTACAATAACCTTACATTTTTTTCAGGAGGAACCCAATGGAGGAAACAATAAGTTTGAAAGAGCTTTTCCAGACATTAAGGAAGCGTCTGGGTCTCATTTTGTCTATCGCCTTCGTTGCTGTAGCAACGAGCGGTCTCATCAGTTACTTTTATCTCACTCCCATTTACCAGTCTTCAACACAGCTGCTGGTTAACCAGGCCAAGAGCGACCAGCCGGTATATAATCCTGGTGAAATCCAGACCAATCTGCAATTAATCAATACTTATAATGTCATCATAAAGAGTCCTGCCATTCTTGATTTAGTTAAAGAAGAGCTGGATCTTGATATAACGACAAGCCAGCTGGATTCAAAGATTACGGTCGGCAGCCAGAAGGATTCACAGGTGCTCGCAATTACAGTCCAAGACCCTGATCCCAACATGGCAGCTGATATCGCCAACACGACGGCCAATGTCTTCAAGCGTGAAATCGTTGAAATCATGAATATTGATAACGTCAAAATTCTGGCGAAAGCAGAGCTCACTGACAATCCGGCACCTATCAAACCGAACAAATTGCTGAATATGGCTATTGCCCTTGTAGTCGGCTTGATGGCAGGAGTTGGACTTGCCTTCCTATTAGAGTACATGGACAACACGGTAAAAACAGAGCAGGATATCGAGAAGCTCCTGGATTTGCCTGTACTTGGCACGATTGCCATTATTAATGAAGAAACAGGAGCCATGGAAGAGAAAGCAGCACGAAAGCAGCGTGGAGGTGAACGGGATGCTGTTTAAGAATAAGCCGAAAGCATCTGTGAATGACAGCAGGAGAAAGCTGGTGGCAGCTTATAACACAAAATCTCCGATTGCCGAGCAGTACAGGACCGTAAGAACCAATATTCAATTCTCATCCGTTGATCAGGATGTCCGTTCCATCCTGGTGACTTCATCCGGTCCGGGGGAAGGGAAGTCCACAACAGTGGCCAATCTTGCTGTCGTGTTTGCACAGCAGAACAAGCGGGTGCTGCTCGTTGATGCCGACCTGCGGAAGCCGACTGCCCATTATACCTTCAACCTGACCAACAACAACGGCCTGACAAATGTATTGACGAAAAGCTCCAGTCTGTTAAAAGCTGTTAAAGAAACAGCGATTGAAAATCTTTCTGTGCTGACAAGCGGACCGATTCCGCCAAACCCTGCTGAACTACTTGGTTCACAGGCGATGGAAGAATTCCTGGTAAATGTCCAGAAGGAATTTGATGTCGTCCTATTCGATACTCCGCCGATTCTTGCTGTAGCTGATGCCCAGATCCTGGCTAACAAGGTAGAGGGCACCATGCTCGTGATCAGCAGCGGCTACACAGAAATGGAACAGGCAGAAAAAGCGACAGAGCTTCTCCGAACATCCAAGGGCAAGCTGCTTGGAGCGGTGCTGAATCAGAAAAAGCTTCAGGATTCGCATTACTATTACTACTATGGCGGAAAATAAGAAGATTCGACAAAATCTCTTATTTACCCTATAGGAGCAGAATGGTATATTAAAAAAGTCCTAGATTATTAACATTTAATTGGAAGGGGTTTGACGCAATGATTGATATCCATTGTCATATATTGCCCGGAGTTGATGACGGAGCCAAGGATATGAGTGAAACGATAGAAATGGCCAGGCAGGCTGTTTCAGAAGGGATTCATACAATCATTGCGACACCCCATCATAGAAATGAAAGCTACGATAATACTAAAGTAGAGATACAGAATAAAGTTTCTCTAGTGAATGATGTACTGAAGCAGGAAAAAATCGGCCTTGAAATTCTGGCCGGACAGGAAACCCGGATTAATGGGGATCTGCTGGCTGACCTGGATAAAGGGGAAATCCTTCCCCTTGCCAATTCGCCTTATGTATTCATTGAATTGCCAAGCGGGCATGTACCGCGCTACACAGAGCAGCTCTTATATGATCTGCAGATGAAAGACCTGACACCGGTCATTGTGCATCCAGAGCGCAATGCTGAAATCATGGAACGTCCTGACGTGTTATACCAATTGGTCAAAAAAGGGTCATTAACACAAGTGACAGCTGCCAGCTTATGCGGGTACTTCGGGAAGAAGATCAAAGGCTTTTCCCATCAGCTGATTGAAGCCAATCTGACGCACTTTATCGCTTCAGATGCCCATAACACCACAAAGCGGGGCTTCAAAATGGCGGAGGCTTTCGCTGAGATTGACAGCAGATACGGTGTTGATACGGTCTTCTTATTTACAGAGAATGCAGAGCTCCTTGTTCAGGGGCAGAACGTAATTAAAGAAATACCCAGCCGGGTTAAAAAGAAGAAGTTCATGGGTCTGTTCTAATTTGATCGTTCGAAATATCAGTCATTTTGAATTTTACATAAAGAACCGGTGATGTCTCCTCGCCGTTATCCAAGGGGGCACTCGGCCATTCTGTGGGATCAGGGATCTTTTCCTTAGACGCTTGTCGTCATTGGAGTGGTGTGAGGGCGGGTTGGATGCCCTTTTACATAAAAATGATAAATATCTAATGGAAACACATGAACCTTCGTGTTTTTTCATTAGATATTTATTTGCATGTGTACTTTATTATACTAAAGCTATAGGAGGATTATGGATGACATTTCAGAAACGCTTAACTTTTCTGGTTGCGTTGGATTCACTTATTGTATTGTCCGCTATTTATCTTAGTTATATTACCCTTCATCCCACGTTTCAGATTTTTAAATACGAAACATTGATGCTGACATCCATTACCCTGCTCTTAAGCCATCATATCTTCGCCAGCATCTACAGGCTCTATAACAAAGCCTGGGAATATGCGAGCGTAGGCGAGCTTGTCAGCATTGTAAAGGCAGTCAGCCTTTCCATTATGATGACAGCCGTTGTTCAGCAGCTTGTCATACAGGACATTTACTTCCGGGCACTTATGCTCGCCTGGATGCTTCACGTTCTCCTGATTGGGGGCTCTCGCTTTGCATGGCGTGTCTACCGCGACCGCTATATCAAGCCGCAGGTTGAACAGTCCAGGGCATTGATCATTGGCGCAGGAGCAGCAGGAACCATGCTTGCCCGCCAGCTGCTGAAAAATACAGACGCTGGAATCAAGCCGGTTGCCTTTATCGATGATGACCCGAAGAAATTCCGTCTCCAAATACACGGGCTTTCGGTAGTCGGAGGTTCTAAGCGCATCAGTAAAACCGTTGAAACTTTGCAAATCGATAAAATCATCATTGCCATTCCTTCCATGAATAAGGAAGAAATGAAGAAAATATATGAACAGTGTGCAGGAACAGATGCCAAAACGGTGATCATGCCGCTGATTGAGGATGTTATGCTTGGAAACGTTTCGGTCAATCAGTTCCGCGATGTCCAGGTTGAGGATCTTCTTGGCAGGGAGCCTGTCCAGCTTGATACAGAAAGCATCTCACAAAAGCTGACAGGCAAGACGATTATGGTGACAGGGGCAGGCGGAAGCATCGGCTCTGAGATCTGTCGCCAGGTGATTAAATTCCATCCGAAGAAAATCGTTCTCGTCGGCCATGGGGAGAACAGCATCTACCTGATCGACATGGAACTCCGTAATCTCAAAATCGAGAATTTGGAAATCCGGCCGGTTATTGCTGATATCCAGGACCGGGCAAGGATCTTTGAAGTGATGCAGGAGCATCAGCCGGATGTGGTCTACCATGCAGCAGCTCATAAGCATGTGCCGCTCATGGAATACAATCCTAAAGAAGCTGTGAAAAACAATGTCATCGGTACGAAGAATGTGGCCGAGGCAGCTGATACATTTGAGGTCGGCACATTTGTGCTTGTGTCTTCCGATAAGGCAGTCAACCCAACCAACGTAATGGGCTCTACCAAGCGGATTGCCGAAATGGTCATCCAGGCGCTGGACGAGCAGAGCAAAACGAAATTCGTCGCCGTCCGCTTCGGCAATGTCCTTGGCAGCCGCGGCAGTGTTATCCCGCTATTCAAAAAGCAGATCCAGGCAGGCGGCCCGGTAACGGTCACCCACCCGGATATGACCCGCTATTTCATGACCATCCCGGAAGCATCCAGACTGGTCATGCAGGCAGGGGCCCTGGCGCGCGGCGGAGAAATCTTCGTCCTCGATATGGGAGAGCCAGTCAAGATCGTCGACCTGGCGAAAAACCTCATCCAGCTGTCAGGCTATACTATAGAAGAAATCGGCATCAACTTCTCAGGAATCCGTCCTGGGGAGAAAATGTTTGAAGAGCTTCTCAATGAAAAAGAAGTGCATACAAAAGCAGTATTTCCGAAAATACATATTGGGAAAGCTGTGCTCGAGCAGGAGCATGAAGTGCATTATTTAATTGATAGATTTGAAACGATGACAGTGCAGGAGATTAGTGAGTTTGTGATTAATGTGGCTAATCGGAGAGAGAATAAGATTTTTTCGATAGCGAAGTGAAATTAGTTAAATACATTCTAGGCATACTATGTATTTTAAGTATGTCTAGATTCTTTTTATCCATTCGGCTTAATTAGAAGACGCACTATGCGATATTGTAATTAGTATTTTAGTAGTTAACTGGAAGATAAGCTTCTAGCTAAGTCCTAATTTACTAATACCTCAACAGGAAGGAAGTATCAAGATGGAATCCACAAAAGTAAAAGATAGAATATTCCTTTCATCTCCACATATGAGCGATGAAGGCTATGAGATGCAATATGTTAAGGAAGCCTTTGATACAAATTGGATTGCACCACTTGGTGAGAATGTAAATGGTTTTGAAAGAGAACTAGCTGAAAAGGTTGGGTCTAAAGCGGCTGCTGCTCTTTCCTCTGGAACTGCAGCTATTCATCTAGCACTCAAGGCAGCAGGAGTGGGAGAAGGAGATATAGTATTCTGTCCAACCCTTACCTTCTCTGCAACAGCAAATCCAATTATCTACCAAAATGCAATTCCTGTATTTATAGATAGCGATTATGAAACATGGAATATGAGTCCAAAAGCGCTGGAAGAAGCCTTTAAAAACTATCCAGAAGTGAAGGCAGTTATTGTCGTTCATTTATATGGTCTTTCAGCAGATATGGACAAAATTATGGGAATTTGTAAAAACCATAATGTAACGGTTATAGAGGATGCTGCTGAATCATTGGGAACTTACTATAAAGGTAAGCAAACAGGGACCCTCGGTAATTATGGGATCTTCTCTTTTAATGGAAACAAGATTATAACTACTTCTGGTGGTGGGATGCTGGTTTCTAATGATGAAGAGCGAATTGCTAAGACAAGATTCTGGGCAACTCAATCCAGGGACCAAGCAAGGCATTATCAGCATAGTGAATTAGGTTTTAATTATCGGATGAGTAATGTTGTTGCTGGGATTGGGAGAGGGCAGCTTAAGGTATTGGATCAGAGGGTTGCTAAGAAGAGAGCCATTTATGAGTTCTATAAAAGAGAGCTTGGTGAGCTTGAGGGCGTAGAGTTCATGCCTAGTAATGAGTGGGATGAATCGAATTATTGGTTAAGCTCTATAACATTAAATGGCAAGGTAAGACCGATTGATATTATGGATGCTCTTGAAAAAGAGAATATTGAGTCAAGACCAGTTTGGAAGCCGATGCATTTGCAGCCTTTCTTTGAGAAGTATGATTTTGTTGGTGAAGGTATATCGGTGAAGTTGTTTGAGAATGGTGTATGTTTGCCGTCGGATACTAAAATGACGGATGAGGATTTAGAAAGAGTTGTGAAGGCTATTAAGGGGTTGTGGTTTAGGTAATGAGAAACTCCAAGGGCGGTATATATAGAAGGTTTTTAAAAAGACCTATGGATCTTACTCTATCATTGATTGCCATTATTGTTCTTAGTCCGATACTTTTAGTAGTTGCCGTACTTGTTAGAACGAAGTTAGGCAGTCCTGTTCTTTTCAAACAACAGAGACCTGGGTTGAACGAAGAGATTTTTATGATGTATAAATTTAGGACAATGACGAATGAGAGAGATAAGAATGGGGAGTTACTACCTGATAGTGTTAGATTGACGAAGTTTGGTAAACTGCTGCGTTCTACATCTCTTGATGAACTGCCGGAACTTTTTAATATTTTGAAGGGGGATATGTCCATTATAGGTCCAAGACCATTGTTAGTGCAGTATCTTCCTTTGTATACTGAACAACAAAAGAAAAGGCATAAAGTAAGACCTGGTTTATCCGGCTTAGCACAGGTGAGTGGTAGAAATGCTATTAGTTGGGAAGATAAGTTTAATTTAGATTTAAAGTATGTGGATAATTTGAGTTTTAAAAATGATTGGAAGATTATTTTTTCGACAATAAAAAAGGTTACTTTAAGAGAAGGAATTAATTCAGAGACTGCTGCTACAATGGAGTACTTTAAAGGTAGTAAAGCGGAGAGAATAAATGATTAAAAATTAGACAAAGTAGTTTCTCTACAGATTTATGATAAGTATTAAACATAAAATATATTAATGGGAAACCATATTTAAAATGAGGAATTAGATAATGAAAATATTATTTGTTACAACAGTCTCCAGTACAGTTGATGCATTTTTGATACCTCATATACGACTTTTGGTAAGACAAGGACACCAAGTTGATGTTGCATTTAATATTATAAGAGAAGTAAATCCAGAGTTAATTAAATTAGGATGTGAAATTCACGATATTAAATTTCAAAGGTCACCCTTGAAAAAACAGAATTTAAATGCTTACAAAAAAATAAAAAAAATTGTAAAAAACATAGGTTATGACATTATTCATACTCATACTCCAATAGCATCATTATTAACAAGGGTTGCATGTAGAAAAATGTCTAATTTGAAGATTTTATATACTGCTCACGGTTTTCACTTTTTTAAGGGTGCACCAATAAAGAACTGGTTATTATTTTACCCCATGGAAAAAATTGCAGCAAAGTACACGGATGCAATCATAACAATGAACGAAGAAGATTATGTTTTTGCTAATAAATTTAAACTAAAAAGCAAAAATTCTATTTATAAAATTCATGGTGTCGGTATTGAATTGAACAAGTTTTCAGTACAGGATTCTGAAAGAAAATCGTCTCTTCGAAGGGAATATTCTTATAATAACGAAGATTTTATACTATTTTTTGCTGCCGAACTGAATTATAACAAACATCAAGACTTGCTTATTAACGCTGTTTACCAAATTATAAATAAAATACCAAATGTAAAGTTATTACTGGCTGGAGAGGGTCCTTTAAAAGACAGTTATAGAGAATTGGCTAATAAGTTTGGGATAAGTGATAGTGTGAATTTTTTAGGTTATCGAAACGATATACCTAATCTATTAGCTATTTCAGATATTGGTGTTTCATCTTCTCGAAGAGAAGGACTACCGGTCAATATTCTGGAAGCTATGGCCACTGGATTACCAATAATCGCCACTGAGTGTAGAGGGAATCGGGATTTAGTGCATGAGGGGGAAAATGGTTATATATTAAGGGAAAATGATATAGAAGGCTTTGCTAGAGCAATTGAAGAGTTATATAAATCACAAAATCTTAGAAAAACATTTGGGGAAAATAGTTTAATGTTTGTCAAGGCATACTCACTTAATGATGTTTTAATAGAAATGAGAAATATTTATTTAACAATGATAAAGTAAATAAACTTAGAGATACTATGCTTTAAATTGTGAGTTTTTTTCGACATAGTAATCCATACAAAAAATATGAATGACATTGATATTTTTAAAAGATGTTTCTTATTCATTAAAAGTATAGGTATATGTTGAGTAAGAGTAACATGTGAGAATGGATTATTAAAAATGTATCAAGGAGAAGTAAAATGAAAAATATTCTTGTAATTACCCCTTTTTTTCCTACTAGTACTCAAAAATACAGTGGGGTTTTTATAGAAAATCAAATAAATTATTTTAAAAGTGAATATAAAGATTATAATTTTTATGTTTTGCATTGTACTTCTTTGATATCTGACCTTATACAAAATATGAGTAATTTAAGTAAGAACAAAACTAAAACTAACAGCAAGTTAAACTATGTAAGGAAAAGATTTCTGAATCTACCAAGAAATCTTTCCCAAGTTTTTGCTGCAAAGCAAATAGAAAGGTTAATTTTATCTTATATTCACAAAAGTGATGTAAAATTTGACTTGATTCATGCACATTTTGCAATACCAGTGGGTGTCGCAGTGGCAAATATAAGAAAAAAAGTTAATATACCAACTATATTAACAGTCCATGGGAGTGATATTAATAAATATCCTACATTAAATAATAAGTATTATAATGCTATAAAACATGCTCTCACCAATATGGATTTAGTCCTTAGTGTTAGTGAAGACTTAAGGAAAAAGGTAAAAAAGATTAGTTCAAACGTAAATGTAATTACAAATAAAATTGGGATAAATATAGATAGTATTGACGAGACTATTAAAGAGAACAGTCAGATAAATTTAAGAGAAATGGTTTATGTCGGTAACCTACTAAACTCTAAAGGAGTTTTAGATTTAATTGATACCATTAAAATGTTCAATAATAAATTTTCTTCTAAAGAAATAAGACTGAAGATAATTGGAGACGGTATAGAAAAAGAAAATATTGAGAACTTTATTAAGGTTAATAATATAAAAAATATAAGTTTACTAGGATCCCTTAATAATAAAAGTGTTCTTACTGAAATTAAAAAATCTGGGATTCTTATCTTGCCTAGTCATAGTGAAGGACTCCCAACTGTCATTATGGAAGCAGGTGCGTGTCAAAGAATGGTGATATCAACCAATGTTGGAGGTGTACCTGAAATAGTAGAAGAAGGGGAAAATGGTTTTTTATTTAAACCTAAAGATAAAGTACAATTACTGACAATATTAGAAAACATATTTATTAAGCATAATGTGGATATTATTAAAATGGGGTTAAAAAATAGGGAAAAAATAGAAAAAAAGTATAACCAAAAAGACTCTATTTTACTCCTAAAAGAGACCTATGAAAGTTTAATTAGAGGATTATGATGATATTTAATCATTACAAAGGTAACTTTCTAGTTAAACTTTGGTTCATTGTGGCAATACTTTTTCCATTTGATGCATCTTTACTATTACCCTTTAGTGTTTTAGGAACTGCGATTAGTGTTAATAGAATTTTATTAATACTAGCATTAGTTGTTACTTCGTTTAAGATTATTCAAAATCAAAAAATAAAAGTTGTAAATCTAGGAACAGAACCTGTTTTTATGATATTAATAGTATTTTCATTCCTTAGTATTTCATGGAACAATGATAAGGCAGGGGCTATACAGGCTTTCACTTTCCTGATTATTTCTTATATACTTTTTTACTTGGGAATATATATAAAAACAAAAAATCTTGAATACCGCCTTGCATATACTATTCTACTAATTTCATTAATGTTTGCTTCATTAGATGCTATTCTAGGATTTCGGCTACAAATCTCAACGCAATCCGAATTTAAGAATGAAATAATATCCCTATTTTTTAACCCTGCGTTCTTTGGAGCAACAATGGTATTATTACTTCCATTTATAATTCAACGGACGCTAACATCAAAAAAAATAAAGTTAGTGTTTAATGTTTTTATAAATATCTTGGTTATATACTTTGTTTTTCGAACAGGATCTAAAGGGATAGTAGTGTCTTTAACGCTAGTTTACTTAATATTTATATTCCACTTTACAAAGAAGAGAACATATTTTATTAAAGTTATAATTTCTTGCGTAATAATTACAGTTTTAACTATATTCCTTTTAGAGAAAGATTATTTACCAAGGGAAATTGAGCTGAAATTATATGAGATCTCTGATATTTTCTCGGGTGAAGTATGGGAAAGTGCAGATTCTAGCTTTGGTAGCAGGAACATGGTTTGGAAAGTAGGTATAGAAAAATTTCAAGAGAACCCTCTTTTGGGACACGGTTTTGGTTCCTCATACTCAGTAATATATGAAGAAGTATTAAATAGTAAAGTTCTAGCCTTTCACAATTGGTGGATTCAGATTCTTGTTGAAACAGGAATTCTCGGATCATTATTATTTGTTTTCCTATACTCTAAGAGTATAGTTACAAATTTAATTGCTAACCATGAGAATAGAATTATTTACTTGTCAATATTAGTTTCTTTTATTCCGATTAGTTTAACTGTAGGAAATGTTTTGCAATTATGGACATGGTGGATGCTTTTTGGAATAACTTTTGTGAAATTTAAGGGGGGGAGTTAATTGAAGATAGGAATAGTCATGTACGGAGGAGCTTCCTTAAGTATGGGGGGAGGAGCAGAGAGAAGATTTGCTCGAGTAGTAGAATACTTAGTTAGCCAAGAAAATGAAGTTTACCTATATGTAAATAAGCAGCTAGAAAAGGAAATTGTAAATTTAATAGGGCCAAATATAAAGCAAAATATTGTTAGTTATGATGACTATAATGGAAGTAAAATAGAAATACTTAAATTCAACATATGGGTACAAAAACAAATTATTAAAGACAAAATTGATATTGTCCATTTACCATTGATACAGAAGTCGCTGATTCCATTTTATAAATTTTTGGTTTTTAAGAGAATCCCTTTTGTTATTACAGTAGCACTATACTATTTTTCAACTAATGATAAGTTAGATTTAATGACAAAGGTCATTGGAAAGTATCTTTTTAAACATGCTAAAACTATTGATTCACTTTATGAGAGCTTTCGAAATTCAACTTATGGCATTAAACATAAAAATAAAATAAGAGTTAGTCCTTGTTCATTTACAGATTATAAACGTTATATGCCAACAGAAAAAGAGAATATCATAACTTTTTGTGGTCGATTTATTGAATCAAAAAATCCTATGCTATTTTTGAAAGCTATTAATAAATTGAAGAAGAATGTACGTAAGGGGTGGGAATTTCATTTAGTGGGAGGTGGAAAGCTAGAACCTGTATTAAAAAAATTTATCATTGAGAACAGGCTAGAAGAATCCGTATATATATATAGTACTAGAAAAACACAAGAAGTATTATCTAAATCTGTGATTTTTTGTTCGCTCCAGAAAAATGAAAACTATCCTTCGCAGTCCTTACTAGAAGCTATTAGTTGTGAAAATGCTGTTATTGCAACTGATGTTGGTGAAACCAATAAACTTGTTAATCCCTCAAATGGAATCCTTATTAGCGGGAAGAATGTTACTGAACTAACGGATGGATTAGAGTTGTTAATGAAAGATATTGATTTAAGATCTAAATTAGCAAAAAAGGCAAAGGAGTCATGCAAAAAAAATCATAGAGTTGAAATTTTTGCAGAATACTTAATAGAAATATGGACAGAATTATATGAAGTTACTAAAAGATAATAAAGTATTTAAAAATGTTACTACACTGTTGAGTGGTACAGTATTAGCTCAAGCAATACCAATCCTTGCTTCTCCCATTTTGTCTAGAATATATACACCAAAAGAGTTTGGCATATATTCAGTTATTTTATCTGTAGCTATCATAATAAGTATTTTTTTTACTTTTAAAGTAGAAAGAGCAATAATAATTCCAGACTCTCAAGAAGAAGCTAATATGATATCGAACTCGGCATTAAGAATTCTAATGGCTGTTTTACCTATATTCATAATTATTGGGATCTTCTATGTTGTGGCTTCAGATACAAATATTATTATAGTAACCCTAGTACTTTTGTTGGCTGTTCTCATATCTATTTCTGAAATCTTTTATTATATTTTAAGTAGAAATGAAAAATATAAAGCTATTAGTATGGGGAAGTTCAATAACTCTGCATCAATGATTACATTTCAAACTCTATACGGGAAATTATTTCCAAGTTATACTGGTTTAATATTAGGCTTTATTATCGGGATTTTTATTCAAGCAGTGTATTATGTTAAATACTCTATACTGAAAAAAGTATTTGATCTCAATAATAGTTCTAATGTTAATTTTATATTGAGAAAATATAAAAAATTCCCTTTAGTAAATGCACCTCATGCATTGTTCGATGCATTAAACCAACAGGGAACGGTGTTTTTATTAGGAGTTTTATATTCATCAGCTTTGGTAGGTAATTATGCTTTTTTAATCAGAGTAGTTAGAGCACCGATTTCTATTCTAGGAACAACAATTGGACAAGTATATTATCAGGAACTAGCAAAGCAGATAAATTCAAAAAAATTAATTTTACCAACACTAAAAAAGTTGATCATTATATTAACCGTAATAGGCATTATCCCATTCACTATTCTTTTTTTCTTTAGTAAAGAATTATTTATATTCTTTTTTGGTGATGAATGGAAGGATGCTGGTATGTATGCAGAATATTTGATGCCTTTTATATTCTTTAACTTTATATCATCACCGTTATCCTTAATTCCAACCTTACTAAACCGTCAAGGGACATTTGCAATTCTATCAATAGTTTCAAATATAGGATATTTTACAATATTCTTTCTAGGATTTTACTTTTGGGGATTCAGTAATTCTTTAAAGATTGTCTCATTACTAATGTCAGTGTATTACATTTTTATAATTTATTGGATTTATAGAATTTGTAAAGAAAATGATCTGATTAGAAATGGAGAAACAGAAGAATAGGTTATCAATAATTAAAATAAAATTAGTAATTAATTTTATACGTAATTGTCAGAAGCCTTTTATTATATTTAAGCTGGCACATTATTAATTCAAAGATGTTTTTCCGAGAATTATATTATTGAATCTAATTCAAACTAGTAGATAAATCCATTTGTTGGCAATTTAAGAGAGGGAAAGGACTCCTAAAAAGAATCCGTAAACAAAATTTTCAAGACTGATTGCAATAAATTTAATATAAAAGAAGTTAATTCAAATCTTGTATTAAATGCTAATTAACATATTAGCCCACTTGTAGTAGCTAAAGGAATTAGCTTTTTTTATTTTACTAAAGGAGAATTTTTATAATGAAAAGTACAATATTACAAAATGACTTAAAGGAAAAATTATTAAATAAAACTGCAACACTTGGAGTCATAGGTCTAGGTTATGTAGGTCTCCCATTAGCCGTAGAAAAAGCAAAGGCAGGTTATAAAACTATAGGTTTTGATGTTCAAAAATCCAAAGTAGAGATGGTCAACGAGGGGAAAAACTATATTGGTGATGTGGTAAATGAAGACCTTGAGTCTCTGGTCAATTCTGGCTATTTATCGGCTACTACAAATTTCGAAAAAGTAGCTCAAGCAGACTGTGTAAGTATATGCGTTCCAACTCCTCTAGACAAGTATCAACAACCTGATATCAGTTATGTTAAAACTTCAGCTGAGAGTATTGTGCCTTACATGCATAAAAACATGTTAATAGTATTAGAATCTACAACTTATCCAGGAACAACAGAAGAACTTCTTAAACCAATACTAGAAGAATCGGGATTGAAATGTGGTGAAGATTTCTTCTTGGCTTATTCACCAGAACGTGTGGATCCGGGGAACTTTACCTTTAAAACAAAAAACACCCCTAAGGTAGTGGGTGGGATTACTCCTAAATGTACAGATGTAGCTGCAGCACTCTATGAGAGTATTTTAGAAGCACCAATCCATCGTGTATCTTCACCTGCAGTTGCAGAGATGGAAAAAATTCTTGAAAACATATATAGAAATATCAATATCGGCTTGGTCAATGAACTTGCAATATTAAGTGAAAAGATGGGGATTAATATTTGGGAAGTTATAGAAGCCGCTAAATCCAAACCATATGGGTTCCAAGCATTCTATCCAGGACCAGGCCTTGGGGGCCACTGTATCCCCCTTGATCCATATTATCTTTCTTGGAAGGCACGTGAATATGGCTTTCATACATCAATGATTGAATCATCTATGATAGTGAATGATCGAATGCCTGAATACTGCGTTGAGAGAGCAAGTAAAATCTTAAATAAAGTTAAAAAAGCAATGAATGGTTCCAGGGTTCTTGTACTAGGTGTGGCTTATAAAAAAGATATCGATGACTATAGAGAGAGTGCCGCACTTAGAGTAATAAAAGAGTTAGAAAAAGAAGGAGCAAAAGTTACTTATTTTGATCCTTATATACCGGAGTATAACGATCATGGAGATATTAAAAGAGGAGAAAATGGATTAACAGCAGAACTCATTGAAAAAGCAGATCTAGTTATGATAACAACTGATCATACAATGGTAGATTATTCTCTGGTACAAGAGCATGCCAAAGCTATTTTCGATACAAAAAATGCAATGAAAGATATAACAAATAGAGAAAATATTGAGTTATTATAGGAAGGTAGCCAAATGGGCCTTCCTTACCTAGTTTTAGGGATAGATAAGGAGACATTCGAATGCATTATTTTGTACATGAAAGTAGTTACATTGATGAGAATGTAAAAATTGGTGAAGGAACGAAGATATGGCATTTTAGTCACATCCATTCTGGTGCCGAAATTGGAGAAAAATGTTCAATCGGGCAGAATGTAAATATATCAAACAACGTGAAAATTGGTAGCGGAGTAAAGATTCAAAATAATGTTTCAGTATATGAGGGTGTAGAATTAGAGGACTATGTGTTTTGTGGTCCATCAATGGTATTTACCAATGATTTAACTCCAAGAAGTAAATATCCTAAAGGTAGTGCTTCATATAAAAGGACATTAGTTAAATACGGCGCCTCTATAGGAGCAAACGCAACGATTGTATGTGGTAATACTATTGGTTCCTGGGCAATGGTTGCCTCTGGAGCCGTTGTAACAAAAAATGTTCCAGACTATGCATTAATGGCTGGGGTTCCGGCAAAACAAATTGGTTGGGTTTGTGAATGCGGTCTTCCTTTAAAGGAAGACTATAATTGTAAAAAATGTAACAGGTCTTATGAATTAAAAGATGGTAGTTTATTTGAAATTAAATAAAGGGAAAGAGGAAAAGTATGCAGTTTCGCGACTTAAAAGCTCAATATACTCAGTATAAATCAGCTATTGATTATGCTATTCAAAATGTGCTAAACACTGGCCAATATATAGGTGGCAAACCAGTAAATGAACTTGAAAAAGAACTAGCTGAATACGTAGGTGTTAAGCACTGTATTACTTGTGCTAATGGAACAGATGCTTTGTCATTGGTTTTAATGGCTTGGGATGTAAAGGAGGGTGACGCTGTTTTCGTACCTGACTTTACATTCTTCTCAACAGGAGAAGTAGTTTCCTTTAATGGGGCTACACCGGTTTTTGTAGATGTTGATGAAAAGACCTTTAATATAAATCCTAATAAGCTTATACAATCAATTGAAAAAGTGAAAAATGCAGGAAAATTAAATCCAAAAGTAGTTATACCAGTTGATTTATTTGGGCTCCCGGCTAATTATAATAAGCTTGAGAAGGTTGCTAAACAGTACGATTTGCTTGTATTAGAAGACGGTGCACAAGGATTTGGTGGAAATATTAATGGTAGAATGGCTTGCAGTTTCGGTGACGCTGCAACTACTTCCTTTTTCCCAGCTAAGCCTTTAGGTTGTTATGGAGACGGCGGAGCAATCTTTACTAATAGTGACGAAACAGCTGAATTGCTTCGTTCCTATAAAGTTCATGGAAAAGGTGTAAATAAATATGACAATGTTAGAATTGGTGTTAATTCCAGACTAGATACGATGCAAGCAGCTATCTTGCAAGTAAAATTGCATGCGTTTAAAGAGCATGAGCTTGATGGAGTAAATAAAGCATATCAACTGTATAGTGAAAAATTGCAAGATGTTGTAGAAATACCTTATATTCCAGAAGGTTATTACTCTAGTTTTGCCCAATATACAATCAAACTTAATTCGAAAGAACAACGAGATGCACTACAGGCCAAGCTGAAGGAAGATGATATTCCAAGTATGATTTACTATACTAAACCAATGCATCTTCAACTGGCATTCGCAGATCTACCATTTGATGAGGAAGATTATGCTGTTACAAACAAACTTTGTGACACTGTTCTTTCACTCCCAATGCACCCATATTTAAAAGAGGAAGAAATTACAAAGGTATGTGATGTAATACAAGAATTTATAAATGCTTAGCATCAATATATGAAAAGGGAAGAGGCTTCATTATGAATTTTGCAATTGTCGGATGTGGCTTTATAGCCAAAAAGCATGCAGCAGCAATTGATAAAACTGATGCTGCAAGGCTTGTTGCAGTCTGTGATAAAGTTCCAGCTACAATGGAATTTTACAAAAAAGAATATGATGCAGAACCTTATACAGAACTAGAACAAATGCTTGAAGTAGATGATATTGATATAGTTTGTATTTGTACTCCAAGTGGTTTCCATGCTTCCATTGCAGTTCAAATAGCGGAAGCAAAAAAGCATATTATTGTAGAAAAACCAATTGCGATGTCAATTGAAGATACCGATAAAATCATAGGCGCTTGTAACTTAAATAATGTGAAATTAGCGGTGGTTCATCCAAATCGTTTTAGACCGGTTGTTCAAGAGTTGAGAAAAATTATGGACCAGGGGTTATTAGGAAAGATTAGCCATGCAAGCTGTATAGTGAATTGGAACAGAAATCAGGAATATTATGACCAAGCTCCTTGGAGAGGAACTAAACAGCATGATGGTGGAGTACTAATGAATCAAGCAATTCATAATCTTGATTTATTGTTATGGTTTATGGGAACTCCTGACCAAGTGTTTAGTATGGAAGCAACAAGACTTAGGAATATAGAAGCTGAAGATGTGTCTGTCGGAACAATAAAGTTTGATTCAGGCGCACTTGGAACGGTAGAAGCTTCAACTACTGTATATCCTAAAAACTATGAAGAGTCTATTACAATATTCGGTGAAAAAGGTACCGTGAAAATTGGTGGTACAAACGCATTGTATTTTGAGCATCTTGATATTATGGATATGACAGATGATGAAACTAAGGATTTGAAAGATAGTATTAAAGCAGACCCTTGGGGAACTCCAGGTCACCAATGGATTATTGAGGACATGATAAATGCTATTAATGAAAATCGGGAGCCAGCTGTTACCGGTAAAGACGGTAAGAGTGTTCTTAAATTAGTACTATTTCTCTATGAATCTGCTAAGTTAAATCAACCAGTTAATTATAGATGATAGTTATTCTTTAGATTTTTTAGCTCAGGGTTAAAGGATTTTTTATAAGTTAATAGTCTAAAAGCGTAAAAGGTGGTGAATTATACTTGTGAATATATTAGTTACCGGTGGTGCAGGATATATAGGGTCCCATACCTGTATTGCTTTGTTGGAAGCAGGGCATTCAGTAATAATTGCTGATAATCTTTGTAATAGTAAGCGTGAGACCGTTGAGAAAGTTACAGATATTACAAATAAAGAAATAACTTTTTTTGAGATTGATGTAACGGATGAACAAGCTGTTGATGAAGTTTTTAATAAAAATAAAATAGATGGTGTTATTCATTTTGCTGGCTTAAAAGCAGTAGGCGAATCAGTAGACATACCATTAACTTACTATTATAACAACATAGTTAGCACTATGATTCTTGTTAAAGCATGTCAGAAATATTGTGTAAACCGTTTTGTTTTCAGTTCATCATCAACTGTATATGGAGACAACACTGTGCCATTTGTAGAAACAATGGATCTTTTATCTACTACTAATCCTTACGGTGAAACAAAAGCGATAAGTGAGAGGATTCTTTCGGATATAGCTAAAGCAAATCCGAAATTTTCGGTTGCTCTTCTTCGATATTTTAATCCAATAGGAGCTCATGAAAGTGGATTGATTGGTGAAGCTCCTAACGGTATCCCAAATAACCTTATGCCATATGTTACTCAGGTAGCTAAAGGAAAACTAGCGAAACTTCGAGTTTTTGGTAACGACTATCCAACAATAGATGGTACCGGTGTAAGAGACTATATTCATGTATTGGATTTGGCAGAAGGACATGTTGCAGCGTTAGATAATCTTAAAGAAGGTGCTCATGTTTATAATTTGGGAACTGGTCAAGGTACCAGCGTATTAGAGTTAGTGAAAGCTTTTAAAGAAGCAAATAGTATTGAAGTCCCTTATGAAATAGTAGAGCGGAGACCTGGAGATATCGCTTCTTGTTATGCTGATGCTTCAAAAGCAAAAAGAGAACTCGGCTGGATAGCAAAACGTGATATTGTCGCTATGTGCAGAGATGCTTGGCGATTCGAAAAGAATTATAAGGATTTAGTTGAATCTAAATAGATGATGATTATGCCCGTTAAGTCATATGTGACTTGGCGGGTTTATTTGTATCGGTGTGATCTAAGTAAATAAGTACTCACTACAAAAGAATTATGAACTCCTCTGTATGAAGGGCTAGAATAATAGAAGGAGCAATGGTACAATAAAATCATTCGTTCGTCGAATGAATGAAAGGAGAGAAGGCTATGAATCTGACCATAGATATTAGCTTTTTAAACCCTACAAGTGTTTTAAAGGAATTAAAGATACTTGAAGCCATCGAGGACAATGAAAAATTGACGCAAAAAGAACTTTCTTCGTTAATAAACGTCGCACCATCCATGATCAATCAGTATTTAGGTGATATGGAAAACAGGGGTTTATTAACTAGGCGATATATATCAATTAAAAATGTTACTTATCATATTAGCAAGGAAGGAATTGATAGAAAAAATTATTTATTAATGTCCTACCTTTATGAATTAATTAAGTACTATAACTTTGCTAAACAAAATATTGAATCATTTTTTAAGAAGATTGAAGAAAAAAAACTTCAATCGATCTTGTTATATGGTGCTGGAGAAGTTGCTGAAACCCTTATTACAATAAAAGAAACGAGGAAAGATAGCAATTTTAAGATACTCGCTATTTTGGACGATGATTCACAAAAGCATGGTAAGGATATATTAGGGTGTGAAATAATTAGTCCTTCTCGAATTTTTGAATACACTGCCGATGCTCTAATTATTACGAGTATGGCATTTGAAGATAAGATAAAAGCACGGTTGAGCGAATTAAATTATCCAGAAGAAAAATTGATTAACGTCTTAGCGTCAAACGGAATATTAGATTCACATTAATAAATTTACCAAATGAATAATTTATCAAACCAAAAATGAGGAGATGAATGATTAGTATGAATACTACAGTAATTAACGATGTTAAACTGTCTCAAGAAACTATCGATAGCATGTACAAAAAAATGATAACGATAAGAACCCTTGAAGAAACGTTACTTGATCTATTTTCAAAGGGGGAACTTTTTGGGACAACCCATACATCGATTGGCCAAGAAGCTAATGCTGTTGCATCCATGGCACATATTAAAAACGGAGATGTTGTATTTAGTAATCATAGGTGTCATGGTCATTACATTGCTTACGGAGCGCCAGTTGATCAATTAATTGCTGAAGTAATGGGAAGAGTTACTGGGGTAGTTGGTGGTAGAGGTGGAAGCCAGCATATCTGTTACAATGATTTTTATACAAATGGGATTCAAGGCGGAATTGTAGGGAATGCAACAGGAGCAGCTCTTGCTAATAAGTTAACAGGAACGGATAATATAGCGGTTGTATTTATTGGTGATGGTACTTTAGGTGAAGGATTAGTTTATGAGTCTATGAACTTTGCTTCTTTGTGGGATATCCCAATTCTATTCATTTTAGAAAATAATAGATATGCTCAAACTACACCAAATGAACTAGGTATAAGTGGATCTATGCTAGCGAGACCAAAGAGCTTTGGAATTGAAGCGGATCAAATTGAAAGTAATGACGCAGTAGAGTTGTATCAAGTATTTGAAAAAAGATTTGATTATGTGCGCAACAAAAGAAAACCTTTTTTCCAAATAATAGATACTTATAGAACTGTTCCACATAGTAAGGGTGACGACTTCAGGGATCAAGCAGAAATAGATGCATGGAAGAAGAAGGACCCGGTAATTATTTTAGGCAAAAATGTATCAGATGAAACGAAAAAAACTGTGATGGCTGAAGTAACATCAGATATTCAAAATGCAATAAAAGAAGCAAAAGATGCAGAATACACTTCTGAAAACAATATCGAATATGAAAATATTATTACTATTTCTCCTAAAAATGAGAATCAATTATTGAACAATCTACCAAGGGCAAAGAAATATAGAGGAGTCGATTCATTAAACAATGCGTTACATGAGTTGTTTAATGAGGATGGAGATGTTCTCCTTATTGGTGAAGATCTTCTTGATCCCTATGGAGGTGCTTTTAAAGTAAGTAAAGGATTGTCAACCAAGTATCCTGATCGAGTGCTAACGACTCCTATTAGTGAGGGAGGCATTTTAGGATTATCAACTGGCTTAGCCATGCGTGGTCTTAAACCTATTGCAGAAATCATGTTTGGGGATTTCCTAGCGCTTGGTGCTGATCAATTGTTAAATCACGCAAGTAAGTACCAGTGGATGTATAACAATAAAGTAGAAGTACCATTAGTAGTACGGGCACCTATGGGTGGAAAACGCGGGTATGGTCCAACCCATAGTCAATCCATTGAAAAGATGTTTTTTGGCATTCCAGGATTAACGGTTGTATCACCATCTAATATTCATGAGCCAGGTGAACTTCTCAAACGTTCTGTGCTAAAACATAGAAGCCCACTGCTATTTATTGAAAATAAAGCTTTATATAGTGAATATGTCACACGACCAGAAAATAATAAACTGGACGTGTTTTCTGTTAGAGAATCAAATACACTGTTTCCAACCCTTCATCTAAGTCTATCAAACTTTGATATGCCTGATGTAACGATTGTGGCATATGGGGGAAGTGTTCCTGTTGCTTTAGAAGTGGCCAAGCAACTCCTTATTGACGAAGAAATATTAGTGGATGTCGTTGTTCCTTCATTATTATCTCCACTACCAATAGATGAAATTAAAGGCTTTGTAGGTAGTTCGAATACGATCGTGACCATTGAGGAAGGCACAAGAAAGTTTGGTTGGGGAGCAGAAGTTCTGGCGCAATTACAAGTTGTGCCTACCGTTAAAAAGACCTTAAGAATTGCAGCTCCAGATTGTCCAATTCCAAGTAGCAAACCTCTTGAACTTAAGATGTTGCCTAATACAGAACAAGTTGCAGAAAAAATTAAGGAGTTGTTTTAAATGGTTGATTTTTTTGAATTAAAGGTCCCTACATTAGGACCAAATGATGAATTTGCGACTATTAGTGAGTGGCTTATCGAGGATGACGAAGGAATTAAAGACGGTCAGGGAATAGTAGTAGTAGAAACAACAAAAACAACTATTGAATTAGAAGCAGAAAGTAATGGCTTTTTATATCGTCTCGTAGAAGAAGGAGAAGAGGTAACGCCAGGGACTACGATTGCTATTATAACGACTGAAAAGAATAGAGACCTAGTTGAAAAATTCAAGCAAAATCAATCTAATGAGTCCAAGGAAAATCAATCAGAAATACCTGGTGATGTTCAATTAACTAAGAAAGCCGCAGCACTGGTTGAAAAATTAAATATTAGTTATGACCAACTTCCTAAAGGTGTTATTTTAAAAGAAGTTGATATTTATAAAATTAGTGAAGAGAAAAAATCAAAAGCGACTAAATCTCAGCCAATGAACAATGAACGTACACCTTTAAATATCAGTGATCACTCTCAAAAGGTTTTAATATATGGTGGCGGTGGCCATGCAAAAATGTGTATCGATATCATCAGACAAATGCATAACTTATCCATTGCTGGTATTATCGACGATGGTCTAGAAGTTGGTTCCCATGTAGTGGGCGTTCCTGTTTTAGGAGATAAAAGTATTTTAGATCAATTATATGATGAAGGATATCGTTTAATCGTAATTGGTGTTGGTGCTATAACAAACCATACTTTAAGAGAACAGATATTTAATCTACTAAAAGACAAAGGTTTTCGTTTCCCAAATATCATTCATCCAAAGGCAGCAATTGAACCGTCTGCTTTATTAGGTGAAGGTAACCAAGTGATGGCTAATGCCGTTATTGGAAGTGAAGTTAAGTTAGGTAGTAACAACATTATTAATTGTGGCACAGTTGTTTCCCATGACTCAACTATCTATAGCAATGTACATCTTACCCCAGGTGCTATTCTAGCAGGAGGCGTAACAATTAGAGATAATACTATTGTAGGTATGGGCACTACTGTGTACTTACAAGTTGAAATCGGAAGTAATGTGGTTATTCAAAATAACTGTAGAATTACTAGAAATATAAATGATAATCAGTACATTAAAGATCATTATTAATATCTTAAAAGTAGATAAAGCAGCTCTTTATCAGATTGATGTCAATGAATAATTTGTAGTTTGGTTTCATTTCTATAGAAGAAAAACAACCAATCAGGCTCATCTCCAAATCAGGGAGGTGGGCTTTTTACATTTTATGAAGGGAAATTAATAAGAGGAACTAGTAGGGAGATAATAAGAAAACCGCATTATCGCTCGTTATTCGTTTCTTGTCTCCTGAATGGTATAATTTTCAAGGGGAGGTGAAACGCTGTGAAACTATCAAAAGAGGATATAGAAAGTATTACAAATAGTATTATTGATAAAATGGCTTAGTATGAGGTGCCTGTCACTTCCCGATATTTGTCGAATTGATAACTTGAGACAAAATGGTCGAAGATTTTTTAACTTCAATATGAGGAAGCCCTGCCATTTGGCAGGGCTTTTTTAGGAGGCATGTAGATGATGAAAGTGTTGGTCACCGGTGGAGCTGGATATATTGGTTCTCATACTTGTGTGGAGTTGCTTGCTAGTGGTTATGATGTGGTGATTGTTGATAATTTGAGTAATAGTTCTCGTAATGTTATTGACCGGATTGAGCGGATCTCCAAAAGAAAGGTCACGTTTATTCAAGCTGATGTAACGATAGAGCCGGTTGTTCAAGCTCTGTTTGAGCAACACGATTTTGTTGGGGTGATTCACTTTGCGGGATACAAAGCAGTAGGAGAATCTGTGCAGCAGCCTGTAATGTATTATCAAAATAACCTGGTAAGTACGATGCTGCTGGTGAAGTACTGTGCGTTGTATGGTGTAAATAAATTTGTCTTTAGTTCGTCTGCTACTGTGTATGGAGATAATCAAGTACCTTTCCATGAAGGATTGCCATTATTACCTACCACCAACCCTTATGGGGAAACGAAAGCCATGAGTGAACGGATTTTAACGGATGTGGCCAATGTAACGCCTGATTTCGGTGTGTCAATTCTTCGTTATTTTAATCCTGTAGGAGCACATGAAAGTGGAGAGATTGGCGAAGCGCCGAATGGAATTCCTAATAACTTAATGCCCTTTGTAACTCAAGTGGCAAAAGGAAAACGAGAAAAGCTGATGGTGTTTGGCAACGACTATAACACGGTAGATGGTACAGGTGTGCGTGATTATATACATGTTGTGGATCTTGCCAAAGGGCATGTGGCAGCGTTAGAGAAGCTAACACCTGGAGTACATGTGTACAACTTAGGTACAGGTAAAGGAACAAGTGTGTTGGAGTTAGTGCATGCGTTTGAGGAAGCCACTGGTGTAGCGATTCCTTATGAGATTGTGGATCGGCGTCCGGGGGATATTGCGGAGTGTTATGCTGATGTGACTAAAGCAGAACGTGAGCTTGGATGGCGAGCGGAAAAAGAGGTTTATGAGATGTGTAAAGATGCTTGGAGGTTTGAGCGTGGGTTGGTAGAAGTGAAGTAGTTAGATGTTGTCAGTCACTACTCGCATTTTCTTGTGGGAATACAGCCAAGAAATCTCACCATCTTTGCTCCCTTTTTTACCGCTGCCCGCCAAGGAAGTTACCAGGCTACGCCAAAAGGTTTACCATTGTATAAAAAAGCCCTACAGATTAACTATCTAGGAATCTGGTAGGGCTTTTTTGGCTTTTATTGTTGAATAAATACTTAGTGAGGTTACTGAAGTAATTGAAGATTATCTCTCTAGATTCTTTAAAGTTTTAGGGCCACTAAATTATTGATAAACTTAAGGAAATCGGGGGCCTGACCCCACATTCGGTAAAGGGCTAAAGTGTTTGTAAGAGATCTAACCATGGCCCCATGTAAACGCTAAAATAAAAGTTGACCACTTTAGCGGTGTAAACGATAAACTAGAATCAACAGTTTTCCACAAATAAAGATAAACAGATTCCAACAATTAAGAATCAACAGTTTATCTTAATTGATCCCCTTTCTATATACTTAAAGCAGTCTATGGAAAGTGAGGAATAAACAGGAGTGGAAAGACTGATGATCTACAACGAGGTTCACAAGCTTCGCAGTGAGGGTTTTACAAATAGTGCGATAGCTAGAAAATTAAAGATTTCTAGGAATAGAGTAATTGAATATGGAAAGATGTCACCAGAAGAGTTTTACTCGTTTTCAATCTCATTACAAAGCCGGAGTAAAAAGCTAGATCCCTTTCGGGAAAAAATCATTGGATGGTTAAAGGAACACCCAGACTTATCAGGAGCTCAAGTATTGGACTGGTTGGGGGAGAAATTAGACGTTAGTGCTGTCTCAGAAGGAACTGTGAGGAATTATGTCAATGAGTTACGTGAAGCTTATCATATCCCTAAAATGGTTTCTGAGAGAAGTTATAGTACAGTCCCGGACCTTCCAATGGCTCAACAGTTACAAGTAGATTTTGGCCAGGTGAAGGTCTCTACAACGAATGGAACATTTAAACGGCTCTACTTTATTGGATTCGTTTTAGCCCATTCAAGATATAAATATGTAGAATGGGCTAGACCGACCTTTTCGAGCATCAGATCTTATTAGAATGCATGAAAATGCCTTCCGTTTTTATGGGGGCATGTCTATTGAAATCGTCTACGACCAAGATCGTTTACTCGCTGTTAGTGAAAACGCTGGAGATCTTATCATGACGGTGGAATTCACAAAATATCAACAGACAAGAAAGTTTAAGGTCTACCTATGCAGAAAGTCTGATCCAGAGTCTAAAGGGAAAATAGAGCAGGTAGTTAAATATGTAAAGAATAACTTTGCGAAAAACCGTACTTTTGATAATCTACTAGATTGGCAGGAATCTAGTATGAGTTGGTTAAAGAGAACCGGGAATTATAAAGTACATCATAATATAAAAAAGAGACCTGTCGAGGTGTTCGCCCTGGAAAAGCCACACCTACAACCGGTCTCCGGTACTTACATTTTTGAAGATATCTTAGGTACCAGTATAACAAGAACTATAAACAAAGACAATGTTATACGGTTTGATGGGAACAGGTACAGCGTACCGCGCGGTACTTACCGAAAAGGAGCTCCCAATATAGCTTATGTCGAAACAGATACTGAGTATCTATACATACGACTGCAGCAAAATGGGCAACCACTAGCCAAGCATAAAATTGCACAAGGAAGTGGTGCTGTTATTTCAGAGCCTTCCCATCGGGAACGTGAACAGCCTAAACGGGATCTATTAATACAGCAAATCAAAGAAATGTTAACCGATAAACAAGCTGCAAGTTGGCTGATTGAAATTCTCTCTGATCAATATCCACGCCATATAGTAGATCAGCTTAAAGTTGTACAATCTGTCATTTTAAAACATCCATCTTTCATCGATGAGGCACTTAGCGAAATGAAACGGTTGCGGTTGACTAGTGCAAATGATCTTAGGGATATTGCCATTACTTTAGAAATCCATAGCCGAAAGAAACATAAAGAAACTGGAATCGCTAACGAGAAATATAAGGAATTAGTTGCCCCCGAACGAAGGGAAGATATTTATTTTAGTGTCCTTCAAGGAGGAGCAAATCAATGAGTCAACCTTACGAATCACTTCAGGATAAATGCAGAACCTTACGTCTGGCTGAGACAGCCAAGGAATTACCTTCTCTTCTAAGGGAAGCTGAGGCAAAGGGATGGACCTATCATGAATTTATCCATGAGTTTCTTAGTCATGAAATGCGTTGTAGGGAAAGAAAAAACAGTGAAAGATTAATGAAGTGGGCTGAGTTTCCAGAAGCTTTAACATTTGAAAACTTTAGACTTGAGGAACAGACAGCGATTGGAGAAAAACAGCTAAATATTTTAAAACATTTATCATGGGTTGATGAATTTTATACCTTAATTATGATGGGACCAACAGGTGTCGGCAAGACCCATCTATCAACTGCCTTAGGTATCCACGCAATAGAGCGTGGGTACCAGGTTTCTTTTATATCAATGGATCGTTTAATTTATGTCTTAAAATCAAGAGAGTACATTAGTAAATCTAAAACAAGATATAACCGTATAGTCAAATCTGATCTGATTATCATTGATGATGTCATGTATATGGCTTATGAACCACAGGATGCCCATTTATTCTTTCAATTTATATATGAGATGTATGACAAAGCTGCATTTATCCTTACCTCTAATAAAGGTCCTGGAGAATGGGGAAAGTTCCTTGGGGATCCGACACTTACGACAGCCATCCTGGATCGTCTCCTTCATCGGAGTGAAATTTTGACCTTCAGCGAAGAACAGGACAGTATCAGAATGAAATACAGAAAAGCGTTGTTTGATAACCAGAGTGTTGAATCTTAATTGATGAAAACTGTTTAATCTTATTTGCTAAAAACTGTTGATTTCTACTTGACGGTTACAAGCGGTTTTCGCTAATCAAAAAGTTGACCACCCTTAACACCCATCCCTTATCTGATTACAGCCAAGGGAAATCGGGGGCCTGACTCCACATTTGAGTATTATGTATATTTATTCCAATTATTTGACTGCTTAATGCTTAGTTAGATAAAATATGCGTAAGTAGCACGCTTCATTTCGTCTTTTCACATATACTGTTTATAACAACTAAGTAGAGGTGCTGCAAATGAGTAGAAGGAGGGTAAAGAAAGTGGTTAAGTTAGCAAGGGCACGTGTGGCAGGAAAAGTTGCAAGAGGCCATAGCCTTAGTTTATGGTGCCTGTCACTTCCCGATATATGTCGAATTGATAACTCGAACATTTTTTACTTAAATATAAAGCCCAGATTTAGGTGCCTGTCACTCCCCGCATTTTCTTGTTTCACAGATGTGTTTCACAGAGGGTTGGGTTGACCAGGTCTGTCAGTTTTGTAAAGAGTGTTAGTTAAGGGTTGGCCGGGTGTAACCGTCAAGTAGAATTCCACAATTTTTAGTAAATAAGATTAAACAGTTTTCATCAATTAAGATTCAACACTCTGGTTATCAAATAACGCTTTTCTGTATTTCATTCTGATACTGTCCTGTTCTTCGCTGAAGGTCAAAATTTCACTCCGATGAAGGAGACGATCCAGTATTAGATATAAGGATAAATGCAGCTCATACATTTCATATATAAATTGAAATAATAAATGGAGGAGAGCGGGGCCTGACCCCACATTCGGTGAAGGGCTAAAGTGTCGGTATAAGGTTTGATTAAGATCTACAAAATCCCATTTCGCCATGTAATACTACCATTGCTCTTACCAGGTAACTTTAAATTGCATTCCTTAAAGAGGGTGGGGGGGAAATGAAGCAGTTAGGTGCTTCTTTTATCTTTGAGTTGGGTGTACGCTTTATCTTACAAAATAGCTTCTTTAATATCCGTTTTAGTGAATACGAGCGAAAAGGCTCTTTCGTAGGCTTTCAAGTATACTCGAAGGGCCCTCCTTAAAGTGCAGCAGAATTTTGCTATGTTTGTAGTTAGTGCTTTCCTGTAATTTTAACAGAAAAAAGAAGGCATTTAGCCTTCTTAATTTATATTGCTTGATGGTTCTAACCGTATTAATTTTGCATGGTCAGGTGGATTACATAATAATTCATCTAGAGCATCATAAATTGCCTGTTTTGCAGAAATATAATCATTTTTAATCCAGTCGCCTCTAATACGAATTACAATCATATCTTTTTTTTCGAAACATTTATTTTTCCTGGCGTCATTGTGTTTACAATGCAAATACCAACCCATCTGAAGTCCATAGTTTGCCCATCTTTTTATTTCGCCTTCACATAGTTGTTTAGAATTCTCCTTATATAAAGGGATTCTAGGCATGTCTGGATGGTTAAGCCCACCATCTACTTCAACCACTATACTTCTACCGAGTATTTGAAAAAATTCAAATACCATGATATCCGCAAAAAACCCGTTTATATATTCTTCAAGTTTCATATCAACAGGCTTATTTTTATTTTTGCCTGTTTTTTCTCTCCATAGATCAAGGTGCCTGTCACTTCCCGATATTTGTCGAATTGATAACTTGAAACCAAATGCTCGAACATTTTTTTACTTAAATATGAGGAAGCCCTGCCATTTGGCAGGGCTTTTTTAGGAGGCTTGTAGATGATGAAAGTGTTGGTCACAGGTGGGGCTGGATATATTGGTTCTCATACTTGTGTGGAGTTGCTTGCTAGTGGTTATGATGTGGTTATTGTTGATAATTTGAGTAACAGTTCTAGTAATGTTATTGACCGAATTGAACAGATCTCCAAAAGAAATGTCACGTTTATTCAAGCAGATGTAACGATAGAGCCGGTTGTTCAAGCTCTGTTTGAGCAACACGATTTTGTTGGGGTGATTCACTTTGCGGGATACAAAGCAGTAGGAGAATCTGTGCAGCAGCCTGTAATGTATTATCAAAATAACCTAGTAAGTACGATGCTGCTGGCGAAGTACTGTGCGTTATATGGTGTAAATAAATTTGTGTTTAGTTCGTCTGCTACTGTGTATGGAGATAATCAAGTTCCTTTTCATGAAGAATTACCATTACTACCTACCACCAATCCTTATGGAGAAACGAAAGCCATGAGTGAACGTATTTTAATGGATGTGGCCAATGTAACGCCTAATCTCGGTGTGTCAATTCTTCGTTATTTTAATCCAGTAGGAGCACATGAAAGTGGAGAGATTGGAGAAGCACCAAATGGGATTCCCAATAACCTAATGCCTTTTGTTACTCAAGTGGCAAGAGGAAAACGTGAAAAGCTAATGGTGTTTGGCAACAACTATAACACGGTAGATGGTACAGGTGTGCGTGATTATATACATGTAGTGGATCTAGCTAAAGGGCATGTGGCAGCGTTAGAGAAGTTAACACCTGGAGTACATGTGTATAATTTAGGTACAGGTAAGGGAACGAGTGTGTTGGAACTAGTGCATGCGTTTGAGGAAGCCACCGGTGTAGTGATTCCTTATGAGGTTGTGGACCGTCGTCCTGGGGATATTGCGTAGTGTTATGCTGATGTATCTAAGGCAGAACTAGAACTTGGATGGCGAGCGGAGAAAGGGATTTATGAGATGTGTAAAGATGCTTGGGGGTTTGAGCGTGGGTTGGTGGGAGTGAAGTAGTTTTGAATGGCTGTCACTACCCGTTTTCTTGTGTCACAGATTTTTATTGGAAAGAATAAAATACCTTGAGAGAGCCGAAGACAGAAGCAGTAGTTTGGTGTAAACTAGCTGCTTTTGTCTGTTTTGATATAATTTGATTTAATTTAGAGGCTTGTGCAAAACTATTTTTGTGAAAAATAGTGAAGATAACCTTCCGTAAGCATCCTGAAAACTAACTTATTTCTCCGGGATCCGGCATACCGAGAGACTCTAGATGTTCAACGATTTCTTCAAATGCAAATCTTACCTCTTCTTTAGTACAAAAGTTTGTGTTTAGAGAATCTCTTATCACTAGAATTCTTTCAACTGAATTTTTATAATCCTGGTATCCTTTTAAGTTCTCTTTGTACTCTTTAATAACAGGAAACGTCTGGATTGCCCAACAAATCATTAGAATTATTTTCCACGGTTTTAAGTACTCTTTAATATAGTCATTATGTAAGAAAAATTCTGTCAAACGTTCCCTATAAAGGCCCTCAATTGACTCTAATTTGTGATAGGTGGCTAGTTGTCTAATATGAGGATGGCTAAATATTTCGACAATTTTGTACATTTCTTGGATCTCTGGATCATCTAGGAAGGGGAATTGACTTGTTACATAATCTGCCTCACCTAATTCATGTACTAAAATTGAAGATAGTTTTTCTAACTCAATCGGACTTGTTAAACAAATAGTGATCTCATTTTTATATGATTTAGTGTAAGCTTCAAAAGAAGAATCGGCTTTCTTAGCTATCCTAATTTTAAGTATTTTATTACATTTCAGTGCTTTACAAATTACAGCATTAAATAATTCTTTAGATTCGGGAACCAATTTTATTAGTTCAGATATTAAACAGTCATTTACATTTGTGAATTTTTCGCTTTCTTTTTGCGTTCTGCATGAGTCTTCAATAGAGAGTAAATCTATCAGCATGGTCACCTTCTCATATATTAAGTTTTTAATATTATCCAACTGAGTAATCAAATGTGTAATTAGCTCTTCGACATATATGACATCCAAGCAGCTTGTACATCGTCTTCAACATAGTCGAGTGGCGCCTCCTTAAGCAATTTGGATAGTATATCCTCAATACTTTTATTGCGGTACTGTGGCATGTCCTCATCCCAAAATTCTTTTAAGTCTTTGAGTCTTGCCAGTGTATCGGCTTTTCGACGTATATCCTCAGCTACTATATTAAGTGAAGATACATTTAACATCTCTTGTAAAATTTCTTCTTCATCTTTCCCAGTTAAACTTGGGCAATGTAATTGTAGAAATGATTTTAGTATTCCAATATTTCTAAGCACAGAGCTTCTTATCGTATTCATTGTTCCTATTATTTCAACCTTCTCATTAGGTCTATCGTATAATCCTTTTTCTTTATTAAAAAGAGGCTTATAGTGATAAATTAAAATTCGTTCTAATAGCTTTCTTTCAAGTTGATCTTCAACTCTATAATAAACTATTTCCCTAGCTAATTTTCCGAATCTACCAGTGTTATTGTGGGAATTGAGTCGTGTACGAATATCACCTTCACCAATATATAAACAAGACCGCTGCTTGTTAAACATTTCACTGCTACAAGGCTGGTGGTAATTACCGCTATATGCATCAAAAATCACATATACTCCCAACGTTTTTTGTTTGATTCTTTCATTTCTTTTATGCCAGTTTGTATGTTGGCTAGATTCAATATGCACAGGAAGTTCATAGTCCTTACCTAAACCATGGAAGTGATTTGTAAGGTTGGCTCATTGGTTTGCTCCTCCTTGAAGGACACTAAATAAATATTTTCCCTTCGTTCTGGGGCAACTAATGCCTTATATTTCTCATTCGGGATTCCAGATGTGGCTATTATGAGAGGTTAAGAGATTTAAAGGAATGATTATTTTAGTGAATTAGCTCATGATAGATTTGCTAATAGAAGGATTACTGAAATGGAAATGTTTTTACATGCACCTAATACATATTTTGCATAACAGGAAGAAATATTTCTGTAAACTAATATAAAAAGGAGTAACAGAGTGTCTACTCAACACATAAAACAAATTGAAATTGCGGGTTTTAGATCATACAAAGAGGTTATATTTGATCACTTAGGATCGATCAATTTATTAATTGGTCCAAACAATGCAGGTAAATCAAATTTAATTAGATTTTTCCTAGAAGTAATAGAGGATATTAGTAATCAGAAATTCACAAACTTGTTTTGGCAGGATGAAAAGGACTTTAAAGCAAAAATAACATTTAAAGATAATGTGATGATAACTCTAAAAATGATCAAAGGAAAGTTAATGTATGAAAGTGAGGATAGGTTTTAGGTGCCTGTCACTCCCCGCATTTTCTTGTTTCACAGATGTGTTTCACAAAGGGTTGGGTCGATGTTTGGTTTTTCAAAAATAAAGTTAATGGTGAGGGCTGACCAGGTCCGTCAGGGTTATGTAATCGTCAACCACTTAAATTGCCTTTCCAGCTGCTTTTCATCTCTGCATTTTTGTTCATAGGTTGCTACATCTAATAGGAACTGAGTAAAGGATAAGTCCCTTTTCTCAGCTTCTCTTATTAACTCTGGCAATCGATAAGCTGTTTTCAGCTAACCGAAGGGACCTTAATTTATCTTGGACCTCCTGAAGCTGATTAAACTTTGGTCACCTTCTTCCAGTAAGACCATATAGGCATCTACATTTCTATTTGTGCTTCGGTTTCTATTATCCAACCGGATATGCTATTTAATGGTGAAACAGTCTCAGCTTTGTCGTTTGTTGTATCATGAACCTGTCGTTGTCGCTTGAGGTATAAAATGATATCGCTGAAATCTGTTGCACTATATAAGTTTCTCTTGATACATTTCGAGAGGGCTGCTGTTAGAAGCAGCTCGTTATTTTGTTTTGTTTCTTTTAGTTTCATTTGTAACTGATCACGAATATACCGTGGACACTTCTCACGAAATTTATCCAAGTAATCGTAGGCCGTTTCTGTTTCTTCGAATCGGTTTGCCACAGTATCAATAAATGCATCGATTCCTTTTGAGCGATCTCTTGTATGCTTTCTGTCTTTAATTAATTGTCCTTTACCATCCGGAACCTGATGTTTGGCCAGGAGTTCTCCTGTCTCAGAGTTATAGATTAATAGTTCTCTGTCTTGTGTTTCTTTTATTTAGACCATTTCATGCTTATGAAAAGTTCCGGATAAATACCGTATAGTATTGTCCTTATGGACGCTTATTGTTATACTATTTGCATGATTTTTTAGGAAATTAATGTTTCCTGAGATTGGTCTTAAGTGTTGCTTTTCCAAGGAGAACACTTCGACCGGTCTTTTTTTGTTATGTTATGAATTTTTCGATTACCTGTACGATTTAACCATTCCCATCCTTGCTCATTCCAAGAGTCAATATTATTGAACACTCTATACTTGGCGAAATTGTATTTAATAAATCCTACAACGTTTTCTATTTTCCCTTTGCTTTTTAAATCGGCTTTCCTACAAACCCGAAGGTTTAAATTTCGAGTTTGCTTATAGTGCTGAAACTTCAGAAGTATGTCAAAGATTTGAAGGAAAAATGCCTAATCCGCCTTATCTTTACCGAGGAATTAGGCATAGGTTTTCACAATCGTGCTAATTATGGATTATTATTTTTTATTGAATAGCTTATTTATACTATGAAATAAAATATTATAGAAAGATATTAACATTTACAAAACAACAATCTTGCACTCAAGCAAAGCAGTATTAGTAGACTAGGGGACGGTTCTCTTGGTCTAAAAACATAGTAGCAGGTTTTTGAGTTCCCTTATAGTTTGGAGTTCGAATCACCGCTCAGAAAGGAAAGGTTGAACCGTCCCTTTATTACTTTTGCGAAAAAGGGCCCCCCTTTCACTCAGTAATGATCATTCGTGCTATCTTTATAGTCTGTAGCTCTCTTTGAACAGTGCTTATTGATGAAATGCTACTCTTGGATCGCGTAGTCAATTCATTAGGTAACTCTTGAATCTTTTCCATGGAAGCGACTAAATCTTTTTCTATTTTTTTGTTTATATCGGCCGGAACTTCATTTTCTTTCCAAAACTGAATTGCATCCAGCGTATTTTTCCCAATTTCCTTTATTGAATTAAAAAGCGATCCAGTTTTATCTACTGTGATTAAAACACTTGAAGATAGTTCAAAAACTTTACGAGCTTCTATGGTAGACTTTCTTAATTCGTCAATCTGAAAAGTTAAGTTCGAGTTAAGCTCTTGTTCAATTCGAAGTAACTGTTCAATGTTTTTTTCTTTTTGATATTTTTCAAATAAAGTATTTAACTTTTCATGAGAATCACTCATTTCTTTTTGTATAACTGTTAAATTCTCCAAATCAAGTAATATACTATTAATTTCATCAAGTTGAATCTTTGTTAAAGCTAAATTAGTACTTATTTTAATACTTAAGTTATCACCTATGTTACCTACAATAGGAATATCAACAACAGTGTTGACTCCTTTAACGACGGAAAATGCTGAGTCAATTTTGCCTATAGAATCCCTTATTAGATCTAAATTTTCCTTTAGCCACTCAATATTTTCAACTAATACATTTATATCCTCATTGTACTTTTCTAGGTCGCTAATTATTTTTGGTAGTTCTGTATCTATTACTTTTAACGAATTATTTCTAGCCTCTTTTACTTGGTTTTTCAAAGCAAAATATTCTGTTGCTGTATTAAACTCTGTTTTAGTATTAATCTCTTTTGGCTCACCACCCACACTATTGTTGATAACTATATGACTAGTTGTATATCCGATTAAACCTGACATTAGCATTGATGAAATAATTGTGATAAGGAACAAATATCTTTGAAACACCTGTTTCTGGTTTTTTACAGTCCTCGCCTTCTGCACTTCCATATGCGGCTAACACCTCCTAGGTTATGGAAATTTTTGTGGGAATAACCAGTATTACCCTTTCATATATAAACCATAAATGTCTAATTGTCGACCCATATTTATACGACGTTTTCCTTAAAGTATTTTGTCAACCTTAGGGACTGTGTATTGCAAAATAAGTGTGCAGAACTTTGCAAAGTAAAAAAAGGTTTGGGTGCCTGTCACACCCCGCATTTTCTTGTTTCACAAATGTGTTACAAAGAGGGTTGGGTTGATGTGTGGGATTTTTAAAATAAAGATAATGGTGAGGGCTGACCAGGTTTATCAGGTTTGTTTAGTCAAGGGATGGCCGGGCTGTGCCATTACATTTACCGATAGCAGAATGCGCTGCAGTATGAGCCAAGGGGACAGGTACCTTGGCTCATTCTAAAAAATGAGCCAGGGAACCTGTCCCCTTGGCTCTTTAAATTTAAAGAAACGCGGCATATTATGTGAAAAACCTTTCATAAAGTTATACAATGACAAAGGAACTTCCAAACCATTAATCTACTTCATTAGAAAGGCGATAGAAAATTGAACTTATCAAAGAAAAAAAGAGTACAGCTAGCTTTTCTGTTGGGGTCACTTGCCATTTTAGGTCCATTTACGATTGACACGTATTTGCCTTCATTTCCTACTATAGTTAATGATTTTCATACGAATGCTTCGCTGGTTCAAATCAGCTTGACCACTTGTTTATTAGGACTCGGATTAGGTCAATTAGTTATAGGACCTATGAGTGATGTGCATGGCCGCCGTAAACCATTGCTCATCTTCCTTACTTTGTATTTTTTATCCTCTGTCACTTGTGCCATCGCACCCAATATATATACATTGATCGTTTCCCGTTTTCTTCAAGGCTTTGCAGCTGCAGGGGGGCTGGTCATCTCAAGAGCCATTGTACGGGACTTGTTTAGCGGACGGGAACTTACAAAGTTTTTCGCCTCTTTAATGTTGGTTGGAAATCTTGGTCCTATTATCGCGCCCATTATAGGCGGTGCGATTCTGACGTTTACGAGCTGGAAAGGAGTTTTCATTGTCCTGGCTGGTATCGGCATAATTTTCACCTTCATTGTCAGCTTGAAACTGGAAGAATCGCTGCCAGCTGAAAAACGGGTACCTGGAAATTTCAAGCAAGTCATCGGGAACTTTGGCATGTTATTAAAGGATCGTGAATTTGCGGGATATGCCTTTACTCAAGGATTTATAACAGCCGGGATCTTTGCCTATGTGTCAGGTATTTCTTTTGTCTACCAAAACATTTATGGAGTTTCCCCTCAAGTATTCAGCTTCTTATTCGGCGTAAATGGAGTGGGCTTAATCATAGGAACTCAACTGGTTGGCCGATTAGCAGATTATATACCGGAAAAAACATTCTTGAAAATTGGATTAGGGCTTTCCAATACAGCTGCTATTCTTTTACTGACAGCCCTTTTACTAAAGGCACCGCTTCTGTTAGTTGCGCTTCCTATTTTCTTTTTAGTCATGTCCATCAGTATTATTGGAACAGCATCATTCTCTCTCGCGATGGAAACGAAAGGGCATGTGGCCGGAAGTGCATCTGCTTTATTAGGGGTGCTGCCGTTCCTTCTTGGTTCCATAACAGCTCCACTCGTTGGAGTTGCGGGTGAGTACTCAGCTCTTCCAATGGGGATTATTATTTTGGCTGCTAGCTTGTTGGCTTTTTTGTCTTACTTTTTGTTGGTGAGGAAAGGGTCTTTGCGTCAAAAAGGATCAGATGCTCCTGTTCATAATAACTTGTAATATATTCAATAAAAAAAACACCTTTCTGCTTGGTAACGGATCCGAGCAGAAAGGTGTTTTATTTTGGAGGCTATGAGACAGTTCCTTGGCTCTAAATATTGGAGCCTAATCCCCACCTTTGATGTAGTATTAAAGTATCTGTATGAAGGCTGTTTGAATTACAAAAACGGGGAGATACGTCCCTATGTTTCATGCCCACCACTCCATCTAAAGTTGCTAAAGAGTAACAGCACTGAAAATCCAGTATTTGTATTTTATTTATGTTTTCAACAAAAATCGGACGATTTCAATCATCAAGTTTTGGTCATTTTAGATTGGTAAAACATTATTGGCTCCTTATGTATTCTTTCGTATTACTTTAGTTTTCCCTCCACTTTTTAAAATTAGATTTATTTCTTCAGGTTTGTACTTAGGAATAACAGAGATATCTTCCCAAAGATTATTATTTATAATACTTGGTAATAGTACTTTTATGGCAAAGTCTGCTTTTAAGGCACCTGCCCACATTAAAAAATTTGAATTCTATTTTGTGAAATGAGTCAAGGTCCGTTCTTAAACCTGCAACCATCTTTTAGACATCTGAATATTCAGATATCTAAAAGAGGGTAAATCCCTAGAAAAGTTCCGGGATTTTTCTTCAGTATTTATAATTTCTGAAGTATACCATGAGAATTTGCCTGATGAAAAACTAACCTTCTTCGAAGAAGAACTATCTGTGCCATACTAACATTTAGGATACGCCAGTATTTTTGTAAATAACTAGGTTTATAGTTTGAAGCCCAATTGTTTGCTGTTGCTGATGCGTCAAAAATCAGGAAAGGTATTGTCTCTTTTAACAAGTTTTCAGATCCGAGATTGTCATAAACCCCGCCATCTGTAAAATATAAGGTATCTAATCTATTTACTTTATTACCATCATACTTATCAATAAAAATCTTTATTCTGTACATTTAATTCATATGGAGCAAACATCATTGGAAATGCAGCAGATGAAGCTACAGCTTGTGAAACTGTTATATCATTAATGTCATTACAGTAACCAAGGTGGTTACCATACATATCACTTTGTTTAAATCGGAATCGTTTCATAGTGTTCAAACATGTCGTATTACAACTCCATTCAGGAAAAGAAACAAGCCCGCTCATGTGTTTGCCATCAAATACTTTATCGTCTAATAATTTTGGAAGCAGCGGCTGAAATGAGTACGTGGAAGTTCGAATTTTAAATTATTTTTATTGAATTTTAATGAGGAGCGAATGAGTTCATTTCTAAGATTACATGACCAAGCTTAATTAATTTATTTGTTACTCGATTATCAAAAAATCCTTTGTATCTTTAAAGTCCCTTTCAGATAAAGCTAACATTATCAAACCAGCAGTTATGCTTCCACCAGAAACTGAACTAATATGTGATACGTTGGAACTAACACCTAATTGAACCAGTCTACGAAAGGCACCTAAACAGAAGAAGGTAGCCCGGAAGCCTCCGCCTGAAAAGGATATTTTGAAGTTGGACATTATCTCACCCCTCTTTATACTTCTTTAAAAAATATAGCTTTATAAACTAATTTAACACCAATCGGTAAATTATGGTATATTTGTAATGTGGATTATTGGAAAACTACTTCCTAAAAAGAAAGGCTTAAAAAGGGGAAAAGATAATTTGTCTTTTGAATTAAGGGGAAGAGGAACGAGGCTCTGCATGGATTGAAATTTTATGGCCAGATATGAAAAATAGTGATATTAAAGCTGCATAGAAAAGGCTGGAAATGGTGAAAGTCCAAACAACACTTCTGCAATTATTAGATACAGTCTAGAGGATAAAGTAGGTGCTTTATGGATGCCGGATTGGAAAGTGTATATTTACGCTGCGAATAATGGGTATAACTCTCCCAGTTACTACATGAAAATGTAAGTGACAGGGGTTATGTAGGTACTCTTATTATAGGGGGCTAAGCTTCTCGTGCGACAAAATATTGATAATGTTAAAAGAAATGTAGAGAATTTAAAAGAGAAAAAAACTGATGAACTTGGTAAGGAAATTAGAGTTTATATTGAAAAGTATATTCCTGAGAAAGAAATTTTGCTTTTAGACTTTGTTTCACAACAACACTTTGAACAATTTTGTCTACGCAAGAATGTGAATCCACAGCAAAGCGAAAACCGTACAATGTTATACATAAGAAACATTAGAATTAGTAAAAAAGCAGAACCAAAGGAGGGGTTTCATTACCCCATCCCAGAGGAATTATTTGATCAAAAACATACATTTGAGAATTCCCCCATTAATGAAAATGGAATAATGCTTGAACAAATTACAGCATTCTTTATTACTTTAAGAGGTGATAATGATATAAGTTTCGAAACAAGTGCTGCTTCACAAAGATCAATTCTGCCAGAAGCTGGCTACTTTAACTGGGAAGAAGATGTTATAAAAATAATAGAAGATGTGAAAATAAAAAATGAAGAGCTTAAAATAATAATTAGAAATGTAGGACAAGCAAACTGGAATGAAGTGTATTCAAACGGATCTTGTAAAATTATTTATGATATTGGATGTTCAATATATTATGATGTTAATGTTGTGAAAAATCTAATCAATAATACTCCTTTAAATCATCATCCCGTTCTGATAATTAGTCATTGGGATATCGACCATTACTTAGCCCTGGTTAAATTTCCAAAGTTAGATTTTAATAAGTTTAGAAACATTATTGTTCCCTATAGGTTGCCGAATAAAACAAGTGAGAAAGTGTTAAAACTCTTTCCACAAAATAAAGTTATTCGTATTCCAGAATGTAGCAAAAAGCTTATTGGAAGAAAAATTAGCTCAAAACTAATTAAAAGTACTGATAATCTGGCCCTATTTAGAGGTGAACGGTCTAGTGATAGAAATAAGTCTGGATTATCTCTTGCAGTTATAGGCAAATATCAAAGCGTAATTCTTCCAGCTGACCACACTTATTATCAAGTTTTTAGAAATATGTATACAGAATTGCCGGAGAATATACCTTTAAATTTAGTAACGCCTCATCATGGTGGAAAAGCTGGTAGTATAACAAGAGCCTTAAAAGATTTAATGATAATGCCGGGGGCATCTATTACATCGACAGGTAAGAATAATTATGGCCATCCTTTTGAAGAAACAAAAAGTCAACTAGATAATCATGGATTTACTTGGGTAAGAACTGATGAAGGAGTTAAAGATCCAGAAATCATCCTTTAAGTGAATGGATAAACGTACTGTATAATGTATTGAAATTGTTACCGAATTAAACGGAGATTGACCCACGATGGCCACCGCCTAGTTGAATCGACGCTATTGCCCTCGTGGCCATTTTGACAAATGCGGTCACAGGTACCTTTGAAATTTCTTTCTACATAATAGTTCTACAAAGGGTGAAATTGAAGAGCCTCACCCTTTTTAGTGGACTCCTGTGGAATTTGACCCTTAATATTTTCCCCATGTCTAATTCGAATACCAAATTTCTTAACCTCATTGGAATTGTAAACTGGTAGCATGCCACTAGCGCTCAAAGCTGAAATAGATTAGAGGGGGATTTTGACCTTGAGGGCACGGAAACATACTGCGGAACATGGTTCATGTAGATTTGAATCATATCCTAAAAGGTAAGATTGGATTAAAAGCCAGCACTAATTCCTCAAAACCTTAGATACATAGACGTTTACCTTATCCTTCTGTACAACTCCCCTCCATGGAACCTTAGTAATCAATAATAATCATTTCTTTTTTTCATATACAATGAAATTCTCTCTTTAACCATTCTTTCATTTAAGTCATCATTATAGTCAAAATAAACAATTCCAAGTTTATAGTAATTACATAATTCAGCTTTTCCCTTATCTCTTGCTTTAGTAATTTCTAATGCTTCGTTTCCGCCCATAAAAGCAACTGGTTTGAAATGCTGTTCTCCTTGATATTCAATTACAAGGCTTAATTCCTCAATGAAAATATCAGCTTTTAAATGGTCGAGGGGATATTGATGGAGAACCGTATGGTTTGGATAGAGTTTCTTTATGATTTCAAGGAGTTTAACTTCCGTTGTCCATTGCTTGCCGATTGCAAAGTAACCCATGCGAATCCGTATTACATCTTCACAATAACGCAAGAAATCTGTTAAAGATTCTTCATCGAGCATTTTATCAACATATGAACGTGTAATAAGGTTTGGAACTATTTCATGCGGTATAAGCTCTGGTGCATATACTCTGCCAAGAGAACCAATTCCGTATTCAAAAGATAATCCATGTATGTAATATCCATAGATTGAATAAAACTTTGTCCCTCTGAGAGTTTTTCCAAATGCAAATTTCGGGCAGTGTTTATTGCACACATGACATACTTTGTCTTTGAATAGAAGTGTATTTTGAGAAGGCTCTCCCAAATTGTATCGCAGGGACTTTGGAATATGCCCAAACTTAAATTCTTGGTTAAAAAGGTAAATTTCCAAACCTTTTCTTTGGCATGAACAAAAATATATAGGAGTGTTTTCATTCTCTTGAAAACCCAAAAAGGAACCAAATCTTGAAGGATAATGGACAAAAGGGTATGGGAGATTTTCTTCAAAAGTTATACACCCATCAGATTCCAAAGTTGGGACAGTTTCTTTCGGTACAATCTTTGAACGCATGTTATTCACTTGTATCTTCCTTCCTGTTAGATACTATTCAATTCCAGCCTTTTCAAAAAAATCCCGCCAGTGAATTTTACCACTGTCACTATTTTAACCACCTAGCAAGAAAGATTGTACCAGTAAATTACAGACGCTAACCGCAGAATAATTCTGTGTATTTCATTTTGTACCCAGGATAGCTAATTTATTATTCTATAAAGTCATGCGAAATTTGGGATGAGATGTTGAGGTATCACCACGCAATTTAAAGCTTCTGAAACCCCACCAGCCCTCTTACGAAATTGGCCACTTAAAATCCTTCTTATAGTAAGTTTCCTTAAGTTTCTTTAAGTCATGCTCCCACTCAGTAATAGCATATTGGAATTTATTCATTCCATTCTTTTGTCCTTTTCTAAGCTTGACATTATAGGCAATAATTGTGGCTACTTTTTTTAACCCTAATGTTGGAACAGCATTTTTCAGAATCGACCATCTCTTGTCACGTGTGAGGCCGGTGATTTGATATCCCATCAGTTTGAGGGCACTGTGTTCATTTAATTTGGTATCGTCGAGTTCTTCTGCATGGGTTTTCTCCCCGATATCCGTATTTGGCCACTTAAACTTATCAGAAATTTTCGTTGTAGCAGGAGTTGTCATTTGTTTGACGATTGGCATCGAATACTCTTTGACCTTTGGTTTTACCGGATAATACTGCTTCTTGATTTCTCTCAGGTGTTTCTCTGATAGATAGGCAGCTCTTCCGTCCTCAGACATCCATACCATTACTTGTAGGTATTTACTCGCAAAATTATCATTAATAGACTGATAGAGTGGCAGTGTCATAAGTTTCTCTTTTAGACCAATTTGCTTAATAACCGTGTCAAAATAATTATCTTTCACAACTCTCAAATTGCTGTCATACAAAGGAGCTCGGTTGGGTTTTGGCGCAAAGGCTATTAATTCCTTTTCTATCTTTGCCACAATCTCCTCAATTTCCACATTAATAAGTAATCGACTTGCTTGTAACTCTTGTTTTTTCAATTTAAAAGTAGATTTTTTGTGGGATATCTTTTGATTAAGACAATCTTGCAAATAATAATATAATGATAAATCCTTTGAATTTTGGAACCACTTCATACTGAATACTGCCTTTTCAAGCAATTCTTGATCAAGGTTAAAAAGATAGGAATACCATAGCAAAAAGGTGAATTCCTCCTTCGAGAGCTTACTATCTAAAAATCCCCATTCGATCTTCAGCATATAAGTAAGGATTTCACGTAACTCATCTATTAAATGATAAACAAAGCATACCCGTAGAAAATTCGTCATAATCAATGGTTCATTCAAATAAAAGATATTATCGGTGAGATCTGCAAGATAATCTTTAACAAAATCAATAATTAATTTCTTTTTCGTCGTTTTATGAAGCAGTTTGAGTAAATCAAGTGCAGACATGAGTAATTCATCAAATTGAGAATTGATATCTTGATTGTCATTCAAGAAAATCATGATTAAAATTTCTTCAAATATATCGTCGTTCTGCTTACTTTCATAGAACAGAGGTGCTTGGTTATGTGCAAGACAATCAATGATGTAGCGAGACATCTCATAATCCTGATCTTGTACCATATTTTTTAGTGTTAACAATAAAATGTACGATGTCATTTCAGTTGAAGAAAGAAACCATTTATCAATAAGCTCACAACTAATACCATTGATCATTTGAGAGAAGAGGGACTGGAAGAACTCTTCATCACGTATGTCCACTTGTACCCGAGATGAACGTAGGACTTGTGTTTGCAAGTCCTGGTTCTCACGTTCTAACTCCTTTTTCTTGCTGAGAAGGGACTGATTCTCTCTTCTTAACTGTGTGATTTGATTTTCATAGGATTTTATAAGTGTATCAAGGTCTCTTCCGAGAACCTGTAAAATTGAATCTTTGCTAACCATGTTCTCCCTCCGCACACTCTGCATAGCTAATATTTGTTATTGTATCATGAATGGAGAAATGTGGGAAAATATGGTTTGGGTAGTTGTTGACATTATTCATGTTAAATTGTTTTTACTTACTAGACTACATACTGCGAAAAATATGGAAAATAGTAACATATCCATTTAGCTTCTGGTATGATCTATGTATGAAATGAGGAGGAACAAAATGAAAATAATAATTAGTATTTTTTTAAGTTTTATTATTATCACATTGATGGGGTGTGCTGGAAATTCACATGAGGGGGAAGCAAAAACACCGTCAGGTTCAAGTATACAAAAAGGTAGTGATTACCAAGCAGTTGTTAATGTTTTTAAGGAGCAGGGATTCAAGAACATTAAAATAAAGAAGCTGGAAGATTTAATAACTGGTTGGTTGACAAAAGATGGCGAAGTTGAATCTGTCTCAGTTGATGGAGATAAAGAATATTCGCCAGATGTATGGTACTCTAACGACGTAGAAGTAGTCATAACATACCACACTTTCCCAGAAAGAGAGAAAAAAGACACCGAGTCTGCTGAAGAAAAGAAAAAAAATACCGAATCTGCTGAAGAAAAGAAAAGAGATACCGAGTCTGCTGAAGAAAAGCGTTCTAAGACAAATGGCCCATCAGGCAATGAAACATTTGCCAAAAGCGATCAGGAAATATTAACGGCAGAAAATAATGAAGATTTAGCGGCTGTCTTGGCAGTGAAGAATGAAGCTGATCCAATTATCGGTGAATTTGCGAAAAAATATGCAGGTAGAACCATTGAATTTGATGGATATATCGCAAATATGATGCTTCATGGGAATAAGAAAACAAGATATAATATCCTGATATTAGCTGGTGATAATGGTGAGACGACTTTTAGTGGACCTAATTTTCAATTCAAGGATGTCAATGTTACGTCCGATTTAAATCTTACTGGTTCTAACATACCGGATACTCTGGGTCAGGGGCAAAATCTTCATATTACTGCTAAAGTTAAAGAATACAATGAATCAACTGGACTATTCAGGCTTGAGCCAGTTTCTACTGAAATAAAATAAAATTATTGGAAAATAAATTTTATTAATTGGGCAGGACAGTGTTAATATAATGAAATATTTATAGGTTCCTTTCACTCCCCCAATTTTCTTATTTCACAGGTTCAACAGGTTGATAACAGCAAATAAAATGTGCGATCAATGACATCCTGCTTACCAACTGGTTCGTCCTCTAATATTTCTCTTTACTAAGTCCTTAAGATAAAGAATCCTCCTAACAGCGCTGTTAAGAGGATTTTTTTACTAGTAATAGATTAAAGTATTATTTCCACCAGCTCTCATTACCTTGGTACTGGGGGCAAGTTTTTACACCGCCTGGAAAAGAACCATCTAGTACCTTACCGTTCCCTGACATCTCTCGCATTTACTCTTTCTGCCTAAATAGCAGCTAATTTCTAGTATTTTACATTTTATATTAAATTAACAAAATTTACTTGGCATCATCAATGAATAATTCACAGGGTATTTTACTCGACTAGAATATTGATTGACAACAGTGTTAAATATTCCTTCAGTCTGATCAGCTTGATAGAAGCCAAGTTAGAAGCAATCCCTATTACCGCAATGAAAATATTCAATTTCTTGGAAATTGTAGTTATGTCAATCTAAAGTCTCGGGTATAATATCATTATAAATGATAATTTACATACTCGAAATACCTGTCTAAAGAAAGATTGTGAATCTATAGGCCTATTTATTGAGATATCACATAAGACAGCCGGACAGTTTAAGCGCTATGCAATGGTGTTTTATTACGTAAAAGTTAGAAACCTAAATTAATAGAAATGTGGGGACTTTTAAGTGCAGACAACAGAAGCGAATGATTTATATCATGAATATCAAGCAATGATTGAAGAACTGACAGAGGAAGTGCTCCAAAAAGGTATTATGAAAGAAATTCATTGGTCTACGAAAACATTTGTAGAAGTATTGCCAATGGTGAATCAATTTATAAAAGAAAGTGAAAGCTTTAAAGAACAAATTACTAAATTGAACGAAATATCAGAGTTTCACCGAGAAAGACAGGAGCATGAGATGTTAGAACTTCGAGCCCTCTTTTTTGAGAAAAGTAATGAATTAAGCACTCAGACAGATCGCATGCAAAATGCAATCATAAGAAAAATGACGGAAGAGATAAGTGCTCATAAAATGGAGATGGAAAGCCAGGCAGCCAGGACCCATAAATTCCTGTATTATACTTTGGGATCATCTGTACTGGCAAATCTGCTGGTCATTCTCATCTTTATTTTTGGTTAGGTGAAGAGTATGTCTATTGAAAATATGAACAGAATGAAATCTCTATATGATCAGATCTCAGACAGATATATTAAATATATAACCCAACAGATCGAGGAAGAGACGCAAGGTTTTATTGAGATATCAGAAGAGGTTGAAGAATTTATATATGGACTCTCAGGTTATAAGAAATCTACTATCTTGCTTCCTATGAATGAAGGTTTCAGGGAGTATGTGGAGAAATTCCGCGGCCTTGTTAAAAGTATGGATGAGCCATTCATGCTTTTTGTTGTAGGTATGGGGAAGTATGGAAAATCCACCCTGCTGAATGCTCTCATGCAGCAAAAAGCCGCAGAAGTTGATGAACTGCCGAAAACATGGAAAATTGATGTATTCAAATCGGATCCTCAAGAAACCATGGCAAAAATGAAGTATAAAGACGGTAAGGAGAGAAGAGTTTCAGTAAAATTTGCACAGACGTTAATCAAGAGTGAAGAACTCAAAAGAATTGACTCCGAAAAGCAGGTTAATCAAAAGCTGAGAGAGTTCAAAAAAAAGGGAGTAAGCAAAGAAGAACTGAAGGAATACAAAAAGGCCCTTATGGAAGAAATTCTGTACGTGTCTAAGCTAGCTGAAGTGCATTGGCCAGTTAATCCTGCTCCCCTGCTTGAAAATTTCTTCTTGGTGGATACTCCTGGACTTGTTCAGAAGGTCATGGGTGAAGTAAAGGAAAGTGTTCGTGAGTACTACCATAAAGCAGATGGGGTACTATGGATGCTCGATGCCAATACCATTTCCGCTGAAAAATCAAAGGAGCTCATTATGGAGTTATCAGAGCACTTAAATGCAGTAGGGCAAATTAATCCCCAGAATATCATTGAAGTCTTAAACAGAATCGATAACATAAGGGAAAACCATGGGGAAGAGGGTGTCCAACGTATTGTGAAAGAGGCAGAGCGGATATATGAAGGATACTTCTCCAGAATTGTTCCGATTTCGGCACAGGAAGCTTTCAATGGTTTTGAAAATAAAGATCGAGACCTGATTGAAAAAAGTGGAATTGAAAACCTGCTAGCAGAAATTGAGTCCGCTTTTTTAAGAAAGAGCCGAGAGATCAGGATGATGAGCAAAAAGTTCTCTCTAAAATCATTGCTGCATTCTACTGCAAATCATATCAATGCATATTTTTCAAGACTTAAAGATGATAAAGAAAAGCTGGATATGCTTATGGGGAAATTTATTTCGGAAATAAAAAATAAAGAAAATGATTTGTTGAGAGAGATGGAAAGTATTTTAAAAGCCCACAAGCAGTTAGTGGATTCGAACATTGATCTTTATGCAGATTCATTATTTGATATCGAAAGTGAGAGCGGAAGGGAAAGGAAAATCAAAGACAAAATTTTTGAAATCAGTCATTTAACGAAGAAAGTAGAGGATTTATACAATAAGACGGACAAACAGTCTGTAGAAATATTCAATTATTATCGCGGAAAAGTCGAGTTTTCTAAGTATCAATTGCTTGAAGGGAAGGAGCTGGCAGAATTGAACCGCAATGCTGCTGCCGGAAGCCATACGATCACAGAAGCAAATTTTGATACAGACGGCTGGAGTTTCGCTTCCGGGACTGGTATTGCAATTATCTCTACAATTTTTCTCGGGCCAATTGGCCTTTTGCTGGGCCCGCTATCTGGATTTTTAGGGATTAATAAATGGCTAGCCAGAAAGTTTAAGCTAAGTGATTTAAAAAGAGATTTGCGAACTTCGTTTGAGAAATCGGCTAAGGATATGAAAGCTGAATACAGAAACAATGTTGGAGAAACTTTTAGGGGAATCAGAGGACAGATTGAAGAAATAGCATTTGTATCTTTCGCCGGTCTTCATGGGGACGGCAAAGAGGCTGGACTCCTTCTTGATGAAATTGAAGCATTCAGACCTGAGTTAAGCAACTGGAAAGTCGAGACTTCATTCAAAGAATTTATAGCAGAAGAGATCTATATAAAATCAAAAAGAAAAGAACAGGCGCTGCTTTCGGAGAAAAATAAGAAGTCAGTGTCCTTATCTTATGATGGGAGAGAGTATGATGTCTCAAAAGCTTCAACTTGAATTTCAGGAAAAGGAAAAACGGTTTGCTGGATCCCCGCTTCGTCAGGACAATTTAGAGATCCCAGTCATTCAAATTAACAGTCTGCTTGATCAGATCATAAAAGATGCAGGAGTGCTCGTAGATAAATGCCAGACGCCAGTGAAGGTCGTGCTAATGGGAGAAGTTAAAGCGGGGAAGTCCACATTGCTAAATGCCTTGGCAGGAGCTGAAGTATCCCCTGTTAATATAGCAGAGGCTACCGCCAGTATTATTGAGATTTATCACAGCCCGGAAAGAGTGGGGAAAATCATTCGATCCAATTGTACAGAGATTAATGGCTCTCCTGAGGAAATTTATGATCTTCTTCAAGAGCATCATGGGGATTTGGACTTTTTCAAAGATGTTGAGGAAATTAAACTTGGCTTTCCCCTTCCGAACTTACAGAAACTGCACATTGTCGATACACCGGGATTGGCAACAGTAAGCAAACAAAATGCAAAGAAGACAGAAGATTACATTCAACAGTCGGATGTCGTAGTCTGGGTATTCAGTGCTCACCATCTGGGCCAGGCTGATATTGAAGATAAAGTAGAGGAAGTCGATGAACTTGGAAAACCTATTGTCGGAATCATCAACAGGATTGATGAAGTAATAGGAGACATCGGAAAGCTTGTTGATTATCTAGACACTCGCTTAAACTTATACATCACCGATGTATTCCCTCTTTCAGCCAAGCAAGCCTTTAAAGGCATCACTGAAAACCAGCCTTTGTTATTGGAGCAGTCTGGATATAAAAAGCTATTCACCTTTTTGGAAGAAGAAGTAGAGCAAAATGATTCTATACACGAAGAGTCTTTAAAAAGTTCAATGGAGGCCCTGCTGCAAAAGGAGATAGCGATACATAAACACTTTGCTGACGCAGCAGATGATTTGATTGTAAATATGGAAAAGAGAAAAAATGATATCAACCATTTCAACAGCCAAATCAAAGGAGATATGGCAGCAGAATTGCGAAACTGGTTTGAACTGGAGTTCTTGGCTGATGAAGAACAAATACTAAAATCAAAAATCCAGGATTTAAAGCTACTCTCTAATAAACAGGATAAAAAGCAAATCGAAGAATTATTTAAACAAGAGTTATCCGATGACAAGATCAGAAGAACCATCTCGGAAAAATACAAATCTATTGACAAGCAGTTTCAAAGCAAATGGCAAAGTGCGATGGATGTCATCCAGAGACGTATGGAGCAAGACTTAAACGAACACTTCAATGATTCAAACCAGCAGCTGTGGCTGTCCATTCAAAGCATTACTAAAGAGGTACCAACGGGACAAGAACAGATGAAGGATGGCATGGGGAAAGGGATGGTCATTGCCGGTGCCTATGGGACAACCGTAGCTGCTTATACAGCTTGGCTTGGTCCGTATGCAGCTTCAGTTTCGCTGGGAACCGCTCTGGGAGCCATCCTGCCCCCTGTATTAATAACAGGTGCTGCCGTTGGAGCGGTTGTGAAACTGCTTAGCTTCAGCAAGCAGAAGAAAGAATTCATGAAGAGTGTGGATGAAGCAATAAAAAACATTAAGCGCCACATCGAACTAAAAATTATACCAGAAGTCTTGAAGGACCTGGAATCAGAAAGCAATAAAATTGCCAACCATTTATACAATGAATTCTGCCAGTCCCTTGCCAATGGCTACTCAGAAGAAGAACTTTCCAATATTAAATCAAGAGTCAAAAGCTATCTGGCAGATATACAAGTTGGAAGTTTGGTGAAAGTTACGATATAGTTTTCCCCCTTATTCCACCTGTCATTCCCCGCTAGAGTTGCAAAAACCTCCAACTGTAATGGTACAGCTGGAGGTTCTATTGTGAAAGTTAGTTTGCAGGAGAGGCTCCTAATCTTATATAGGGTTAAATTCCCCGTATATTCTTAAATAAGTCTTTTTAAAATCACTATATTCAGCTTTTAAACCTAAGTTTAATGCTTTATCAACCTTTACCATCAGGTCTGCATCTACTCCAAAATCCGAATTAATTTCTAATTCAAGCTCGAATGATTCCAACCCTCTATTCAATCTGCCATCTGCAATATTTTGCCACTGTTTCTCAATATGAAACCAATTTAATTCTGCCGGCAAAGTTGGTTCATGTTTGGGTTTATAAGTTGCATTAAAAACTTTTTTGGATGAAAGGTTATTTTGGGAGCTGAGATCCCCTTTTCCAAAAAGATTAAAAGAAACGTTACCACCAGCAGAATTCCCTTTATCTTCTAAGTTTATTGCTTCAATTTTGGTAGCACCTAATGACTGGAGCAGGTTAATGGCTTCCGCAAATTTATGATCAGCGACTGCTTTATGGAATCCAGGAGCCTCATAATATATATCTAGTGCCGCAGGATTCACGGCATAGACCTTTTCGTTAACTGGCCTTACTGTAGGGAACTTAACTGCTTCTACTTCTTTCATTGTGGCAATATAAAATATTCCTTCCCTCTTATTAGTTGATTTTTTAGTACTATTTAAAGCCTGGTTTTTTATTATACTAGCTGCTACTGATAAAGCTGATTTAACCAAAAATCCACCTGGTGCTACAAAAGCCAATGCTTGTGCAACTGACAAACCAGATAATAGTTTTTTGCCAAATTCCTTATCTCTTTGTAACTTCTTTATTTTCTCTATTTTTTCATCTTCATTTTTGACAACTAAGATTAGCTGCCTTTCTTCATATGGGATTTGTAAAAACTCATTGCTGCCTGACATGGAATTCCTCCGAATGTTTGTCGTTAACTAGACTAAGTATAATAGTAAACTAATATAGATAAAAGAAAATTTTGGTAATATACGATGATGACTATCATTCTTGTTTATAAACTCGCCGACTCCTCCCTTTCATCACTGGAATTTTTGGTATAATTTTCATATTGGATAAACACCGAAAGGGTGGGATATATGCTAAAAGCCTTATTAAGGGATGAATTGATTAACCTTGCATCAACTCATTATAAAGATCAAAGAAGCAGGCTGAAGTCGGATACTAATAAAGATCAATATATTTGTCCTTATTGCAATGGAAAGGTCGTTATCAACTGGGCCGAAGTTCCGAAGAGAATTCCGCACTTCAGTCACAGGCAGACATTGGAGTGCATTTATGAAGGTGGGGGCGAAACTGAAAGTCACCGATTAGGAAAAGTAAAGCTATTTAATTACCTCGAAAGCTTGTTGAATCATAAGGTAAGAAGTATCGAAATTGAGCATTATATACCGGAAACGAGGCAGATTGCTGATGTTTTTATTGAATTTGAAAATGGAGTTCAGTGGGTTGTGGAATATCAGCGCTCTAATATAAGCCCAGAGAAGATACAGGAAAGAAAAAAGCTCTATCAGAAAGCTGGTATTAAAGATATATGGATAATAGGCGAAAATCTAATTAACTCTTCGGGATTGGTTACATATACCGTCAAGAGAGCTGCTGAAGCTTTAATTGAGAAATCCTTTAATCAACCTACATTAGTCTCATTTAATCCGGCAACCGACTTCATTGAAATATTTAGAGGATTAGAGCGGGTGAATAATCGTACCTACTACAGTAAATGAGGCTGTCATGGGAATGAGTTTGAAGAAGGTTGGAATTAATTTATATGGAGAGTTTTTTGGGGTGGAGGATGTGGAATCTGTAGACATTGATAAATCAAATTATTCAGAGTCCACTCTAACATTCGATTTAGAAGTTGAAGCCATCAGAAAATGTGAAATTCCAGGGCTACTAATTGATAGATTAATGTCACTTGCAGTATTGATTCTTTACATAATTTAGAATTGAATAATGTTAATTACTCCTCTAAGTGATATATGGAATTAAACAAATATTGGAAGAGAGGCTAGACCAAAAAGACCAAATTGGAAGGATATCGTTTTTAATGAGTTGGCTACTGCATGTAATAAGCCAGGTGGTTCGTACTTGTTAAGGAATGAGTACGCAAAAGGAGCAGCAGCAATTTTGGGTTATCAAGAAAGCACGGTTTGCAAATACGTTGAGAACTTACTTAGTAAACATCATAAAGAGGAGTGGTAAGTAGAGTAGCAAAAGCAAGTTAAAAAGCAGGTAATGGGAATCCTCATGTTGTTAATGAGCTCAACTTTATCCGATGCAAATTGGAGCCTGACCCCAAATTTGGTTAAGTATTGAAGTAAAGGTAGGAAGTCTTGTTAAAACCTTAGGAGGTGACAGGTACCTCCCGAATAATATTGTTTCACATAATAGTTTCACAAAGAGTGATGTTTAAGAACTTCACTCTTTTGTGGGGGTCTCTGCGGTACATGAACCAGTATGTAATATACTTAAGATATTAAAACCTTGTAATTGGAAGGTTCTCTATTCTTTTAGCGATGGTGCAGCTCTAGAGTGTATGTTTAATGGGATTTTCTCAAATATATATTCTTTGTTCATTGACCTGATTTTGAAAGATGCCCGCAGAGTAATGCTCCACATTCTTCATTCTTATTGCTTTATTACCAACCACGTAATTCTCCCTCTGGAAATCTCCATCAAATATATAATGAAGAAACTGCATAGTGCAGAGAATAGTCTCTGTTTCCAAAACAAAACAAGCAACAGAGAAAATACTCCTGTCGCTTGCTTATTTTATGTTAATGGCGGAAATAGTCTGTACGGCTCTTCTCTACTTGATCCTTCACTTTGTTAACAGCCCTCACCATTTCTTTGTTTTGTTTTTCCATTACCTGCAACTGCTCCTGGTGACGGATGTTCGCTTCGTGCCGTTGCCTTTCATTCGCTTCATCCTGCTCAAATAGATTGATGCATTCTTTTAAGGAGTCGGCCCTGTGTTTAAGAAAGTAATCTTCAAATTTTATTAAACAATAAGAATTTCGATATGCATGTGGTAAAATCGTTCTTTCTGTTATAAGTTCATTTAATTCTTGAATATTGTCTTGAAACATATCAATGGAGGACTGACATTTTCTTACCTCTTCCATTCGCTCCACTTCTGACTTTTTTATCAAATATCTTGATAGGATTCTAAGTAATGTAAAGTAAATAACCAACGGAACGATAAGGAATAGAATTAAAGCGACCAGTATCCCCAATGAAACCGTTTCACTAGGATTCAATATATAATAAAGACTCGCCAAGGGATCACCAAAGACATACAAAGTTAAAGTGATAAACAAAATGGGAACAAAATAAAACCGAAACATAAAGGGGTTATAGAAATCCTCTAAAGGTTTGTAATTTAATAATAAATGTTGATGACTTTTAATACCCTTATGCTTCTCTACGGCCCCCTCTAATTCCATCACCACTTCTTTTGTCCATTGAATGTTTGCCAACAAGTCATTTCTCTCCATTTGGTGTCCTCCCCATCGCGTAATGCTGGTAATATATTCCTGTAACCGTTCCCTTATACGTTTAAAATATTCTGGTTGATAATATGATTTTAAAAGCCTTTTCCTTTTTCAAATTAGGGCGTGAATAAACGGAAAGAGATTGAGATGGGAGACATAGGTTGCCATATCAAAAAGAGAAATATTTGAGTGCTGTAAGATATTCCTGCTGGGGAACCGAACTGTTTTCAAGCATTGGAAAGTGTCATAATAAACCATTCATTAAACTGCAAATAGGAGAAAGTGAGTGCTTTTTTTTCTGCTGCCGCATATATGTTAAGAGCTGGAAATTTTAAAAACTATTCTTCAGCCTAATATAATTTATAATATTTAGAATAAATAAATAATTATATTGTCCTGGTAAAATGGATGTGGTACAATTTCCATGTTCTGGTATATTTCAATTATGAAAAGGGGGTAAAGGGATGGAATACGTAAGAGGAATAGCCTTGGCTGATGGGGAGAAGGTAATTCGTCAGTATGAAGCAACAACGCTTGATAATCCCAAAACAGAAGGGTACATCATTGCTACAGACCGGCGCTTAATTTTTAGTGGTGAAGCAAAGGGTTTGAAGGGTCAGAGTATGATTGTCAAAGATGTTAAGATGGACCATGTGACTGGTGTTCACGCATTCATTGGTGGCGGAAATAACTTCTCTCAAATCGTTTTGATTGCAGTCTTTACGATAGTTACATTGATTCTAGGCAGTCTTTTACCTGTATTTTATTTAGGATTATTGTTTCCCGCCTTTATTGTCTATAAATTGATTAAGAATCCGTTAAAAACTAGCATGATGAGTATGATTATAATGGCGGATAATCAAACACCAAGCTCGATTAGCATAAGTGCTGCGGCGCAGTCTGGCAGTATTATTTCCGCACTATTCAGCAAGCAAGGCTTCGATGGTAACCATGCTTGGATGTCAGTGTCTGCTGCTCCGGGAAAAGACACATTGGCGATGATCAAAGAGATCGGTGCACTGGTACTTGATATTCAAGCAAAGGGTGAACATGCAGCGATTCGCTGGATGGGAAGTACGACAAAAGCTGAGAATTCAAAGGGATCAAAAGTAGTAAAGAGTCTAAAAGGTCAACAGGAGAATGCTTCAAATAATGTACAAGAACTCCGAAAAGCCAGCAGCGACGAGGAGTACTTTAATTAATGGGGTATTTAAGAAATGATGTTATTGAAGGCCAGGCTTTGGAGTTTTTGGAGCCGGGTGAAATCAAGTGGAGAAATGAAGAGATCCCAGGTATGGAGCCTAAATACAAGAGGAATGGTTTAAAGTCAAAGGTTGGGATCCGGGGTCAGGATGGAACGGGTGTACTAATCCATGATGATCTATTAGCAAGACATATTCTTTGCTTAGGCTCAATCGGGAGTGGAAAGTCTCAAACACTGTATCAAATAATAAATGCCACCCGCAAAAGTGCAACGAGTAATGATGTATTTATTTTCTTTGATGCTAAAGGAGATTATCTGGAGAAATTTTATCAGCCTGGTGATTATGTTATTTCAAATGAAGCCAATCCACCTGAAGGAACGGTGAATTGGAACATTTATCAAGATATAATGGCTACTGCCCCGGAAAAAAGAGACGAAACAGTCCGCGAAATTGCAACTACTCTATTTAAAGAGGATATCGAGGGTTCGAGTTCTCCTATCTTTGCAGCTGGTGCGAGGGATTTGTTCGCAGCGATTCTCAGCAGTCAAGTGAGGAATATTGAAACGAAAGGTGAGACTTGGGATAACGAAAAACTTGTAAGCTGGTTAAGAAGAGCGACAGATATTACGGTTAGAAATTTATTAAAGGAATACGAAGATTTAACTTGGGTAAGAAATTACATCCATAAAGAAAATAGTACCTCTTCTAAACAAAGCTTTTTTATGCACCTTTACCAAAACATCTTCAATATTTTTTCTGGTGGATTTGCAAAATCAGGGGATTTTTCAATTACAGAAGCAATTAAAAGAAAGCAAGGGAAAGCAATCTTTTTGGAATATGATATGGCAAGCGGAAATGTATTAAGCCCAGTTTTTACTCTTTTATTAGACCTGGCCATGAAGGATGTTTTAGGCAGAAAGGAATCAAGTGAGCAAGGAAATATCTTCTTTATCCTTGATGAGTTTCCTTTAATTCCAAAGCTTAGTTATATGGATAATGCGTTGAACTTTGGAAGATCGCTCGGCGTAAAAGTAATTGCTGGCATTCAGAATGTTGGGCAGGTTGATCATGTATACGGACCGTCACTGGGCCGAAGTATCATAAGTGGTTTCGGCACGATTTTCACGTTTAGATTATTTGACGAAGCCAGCCGCACATTGGTTGCCTACCGTCATGGTAGAACAAAAAAGATTGTCAGTATTGGTTCTTCAAATGCTGGTAAAGGCGTTATTGATACATTAAACGATGGAAATGTGATAGAAGATTGGAACATTACTAATTTAAAAATTGGTCAATGTATTGTTTCTCCATATAACGATGAACCATTTCTGTTTTATCCGTTAATGTATGAGGATACGATTTAATAACCACAAATTTTATCAAGGTTTAATTAAAGAAGTCAAATGAGGATAATCCTTATTTGACTTCTTTTTTAAAATTCCACAAAAATAGTTAATTATTGTGATTAGTGTCAAGGAGGTATTGTTCATGTTAAAGAAGGTTCTTAAGAAAAAGGAATCATCGCTTGTGATAGGTGTCGGAAGGAAATTTGGTAAGTGGGAGGATAAGGAGGATAGCTATATTATTGGTTCAACGCTGAATCCTATCCAATTATCAAAGAAGCAAATGCAAATCCTTTCTTTGCTTGATGCAACCTCAACTTTTGAAGGCTGGAAGATTAAAATCAATAAATTAGGGCTATCTCTTTCAGAACAAGAATTCAAAGCCCTTGTAGACTTCTATAGAGAGAGTAAGTTGCTGGTGGAAATTAAGGGTCCATTTCGGGAAGAACTGAAAGGGTATATGGTAGTTCGTAATGGAGTTGCATTAGGCTTTGAACAGGGAAATTGGTGCGTAGGAGCTCATAATAATGCTGGTGAGAGAGTGTTTCTGTCAGAGGAAGAGTACAAGGTATGGATTTCAGCTAGCGGAAATAATTCCATTCTAGATGTGCTAAGAAATATAGGTGAACTATTTAAGTGTGACAAACAAAAAGCAATAGTCTTATTTAAAAAATATGCTCCGATTTTTGCAGGTAAACTATTATGGACAATTGAGTATGTAGAAGAAGTGGAGTCTTCCCATAATTACGAAGATATAAAAATACAAAATTTAGCGGACAATTCTATTATATTACCAGTTGGTCAGGAAATTAAGATAAATGGTAACGAGAAATACCTAGTGGAGCTCGGTCAAAGTGTCTCCATATTAACTGATACAGAATTTATTATTTGGACTATCC